>NZ_JAVHZD010000003.1:0-170852 GCF_031119615.1 Paraburkholderia sp. SARCC-3016
TGTCGGCGTTGGTGTCGGCGTTGGTGTCGGCGTTGGTGTCGGCGTTGGTGTCGGCGTTGGTGTCGGCGTTGGTGTCGGCGTTGGTGTCGAGCCACCAGAGCACGCGCCCATATCCTCCCAAACGCCCCAAGCACCCGACTGCGCAGGATTGTCGCCTTGTGTCCACCACTTGTTTTTGTAGTTGTGTCCGTTGTAGGTCACTCTGGTCCCCGGCGTTGCGTATGCTTGCGTGGCTAGCCAAGCTGGGTAGCACCCTCCAGACGTCGGAGCCGGAGCCGGAGCCGGAGCCGGAGCCGGAGCCGGAGCCGGTGCCGGTGCCGGAGCCGGCGTCCCGTCAGCCGCTCCCAAATCTCTCCACAATGTCGGCGAACTCGACGGCGTCCACCCCGAGCCCGGATACGCCGTATGCGTTTGCAGCGCCAGATAGCTGCGCCCGTTATAAGTCACAGTCGTGCCGGCGGTGTAGGTCGCCCCTTCATGCCACGCCTGTTGCGCATACCCGGCGGCAGCATGGAGTACCGCCACCGTCGGCAACAATGCGAACCTTTTATAAACACGCGACTTCATATCGCCTCCACTCGATCGCAAACCATCTGCACGCCCCGAAGTCCATACGCACGAACACAACGCCGGTCTAACGCCGATCCCGACAAGCCAAGCCTTGCGCTTCAAACCACTTGCCTCACCGCCTGACCATTCCATTGCTCGGGTAGATCACGAACTTCCATTCCTGATAACTCGTCTGCAGCGAAAAGCTCGCATCCGCATCGGAAAAACCGTCACGCTTCAACGGCACACCATCCGCATTGCTGTAGACGCCATAAAGCTCACCGTTAGGTCCCGTCACGAGCTTCCAGTCGCCATGCGTGATCGGATCGCGATAGATCGCGCGCAGATGCCGGCGCGGGTATGAAACGCGCGGGTCATGCAAAAGATCCTCGAAGCTCCGTGGAAAAGCGCCGTTGCTCTCCGCACGCACATAGCTGTCGATCGCGCCGCGAATCGCATCGCCCCTTCTCAGCAACTCGTCTTCGTTGGCCCGCTCGATGTTCGTTGCCCACATCTCGCCGACCTTCATCAGGTAGATCGATATCAGCGCGACGCACATCAGCGCCCACAACATGACGACCCCACGTTCATACCGCCGGCAACGAAGGCCGCAACCGGGGCCGCCACCGGGGCCGCAACCCGAAGCGCGCGGACGCGTACGCCCTCGCGACGAGCGGCGAGCAACCTCATCACCAGTTCCCGTAATCCGACCCATCTTTCGCCTTGCCTTTCGCTCCGCTATGCACGTCATAGACGCCCGGCTTTCCATCGGGCGCCGGCGCCACCTGCCACGTGCTCCGGCTTTGGGTAATCGTGTCCATCGGCACTTCCCGCAGGTAGCGCCGCGTCACGAGTTCATCGAGCGTCTCCGGATACCGCCCCTGGTCGGCACGGAACCGGTCGATCGAATCGCGCATCATGCTGAGGTTTTCGCGCAGCACCGTCTCCCTCGCCTTGTCCGTTTGCCCAAAAAACTGCGGCACGACAATCGTCAGCAGCGTCGCAATGATGGCCAGCACGACTAACAGTTCTATCAGCGTAAAAGCGCGGAACGCACGCTTGACCATATCGATCACCACTTCCGGTACGGAATCCCGTTGAACCCCTGCTCGTCCGACAACGAATACACGTCGTACACGTCCACGCCTTCGCTCGGCGAGTCAGGCGGGCTTGCGTAACTGCGCTTGCCCCACGTCTGCGCATCGGCCCTGCTCGGGCAATCGCACATCGGATCGCGAGGAATCCGGCGCAGAAAGTACAGCCGCGAGTGCGCCGGACTCGTTTTGTCCGGCACACCGTCGACCAGCACGTTCAGCGTCGGCGGATATCCGCTATCGCCCACGGTCCGGTCGATCTTTCCGGCTTCCGCCGCCGCCTTGTATGCATCGATCGCATCGCGAATCCTCCACAAATCGCGCCTCAACTCCTGTTCCTTCTCGCGCTGCGCCGCAATCTGCGTGAGCGGCAGCGCAACCATTGCGAGCGCCGCCATGATCGCCAGCGTGACGAGCATCTCGATCAACGTGAAGCCGCGCTGCATGATCGCTTCCAGGCCGCCTAAGGCTTTTTTCCGCCGGGCGGTTCGAGCGCCGGCGGCGGTGTGTTCATTCCCTTCGGCGGTACCTTGATCTCCGCACCGCCGGTCAGATCGTTGCCTTCGGTCGTGATCCGGGTTTCCGTGCCGGAATCGAACGCGACCGCATTGCCCGCGGGGATCGATTGATTGCGCACGATGCGCGGCGTCAGGAGCAGGATCAGCTCGGTTTGCTTGTCGTCGTCGACCTTCGTGCCGAAAATCCGGTCGAGTATCGGAATCCGGCTCAGGCCCGGAATTCCCTGTCCGCCACTTCGTTCGTTGCGCTGTAGCAGCCCGGCGAGAATCTGCGTTTCGTTGTTGTTGACGCTCATCACGGTCTCGGCCGTTCGCGTGCCGATCTGATACGCGACGAGGCCGCTGCTCGTCGTGATCGTATCGGTGACATTCGACACTTCGAGTTTCAGCTTGACCTGCACTTCGCGCGAATTGACGATCGACGGCTGCACTTCGAGCGTCAGACCGACGTCCTGATAGTTGATGCTCTCGGAGCTGAAATTGCTGGACAAGGTTGTCGTCACCACGGGCAAGCGGTCGCCGATCAGCACTTTCGCCTTCTCGCGGTTTCTCACGCGAATCCGCGGATTGGCCAATGTCTTCGTCTTGCCCATGCTTTGCAGCCAGTCGATGCCGACGGTTCCGAGTCTCACGATCACATCGCTGCTGTTCAGATGATGCAGTTCATCGAGCGTCACGAAGCCCGCAGGAAGCGTCGTCGTATCGGTCTGGTCCGGGGTCGGACGGATGCCGAACTCGATCCGGTCCGGGTACCGTATGCCGAGTTGCAGGAGGTCGGTCGACGACACCTCGATGATCTGCGCCTCGATCACGACCTCGGCAGGCGTCACATCCATTGCCGCGATAAGGCGTTCGGCCACCGCGATCGTCTCCGGCGCATCGCGCATGATGATCGCGTTGGTGCGCTCGTCGACGACCGCATCGCGCGTCTTCACCATCTGTTTGAGCACCGCCAGCACCTGCGGCGCCTGCGCATTCTGCAAATAGAACGTACGCACTGCGAGATCGCGGTATTCGCTTTCCTTGTCCTGCCGCTTCGGATAGATCAGCAGCGACGTGCCGTTGACCACTTTGCTCGAAAGCTGATTGGCCTGAAGCACCATCGCCATCACCTGTTTGACAGGCGTATTGGTCGCGAAGATCGTCGTCGGCGCCGTGGCCGCGACGTCGTGATCGAAGGTGAAGTTCAGGCCCGTGATATTCGAAACGAGCTCGAAAATGCTGATCAGCGGCTGGTCGCGAAACTGCACCGTGATCGGCTGACTGAGGTCGCGCGTCAGGGTGGGCGTCAGCTCGCGGCCTCGCGGTGTGAGCAGATCGTTGCGCAGGCGCGCGGCGCGACCATTGTTCGGTTGCCGCCTGAGCACGTCATTGGCTATCGCAAGCGCTTCGTCCGGTCTTTCCGCACGGATCGATTCGGCGTACTGCACGGCTGAATCGATCGGCCCTTGCGTATCGATCCACTCGAGCATCTGCGCGGCACTGTCATCACCCGGTGCGGCCTGCTGCGCCTTCTGCACCCACGCGCGCGCTTGCGCGAGGTCGTTCGCATAGTAGGCAGTCGTCGCGCGCGTCAGGTAATCCTCCATCACGCGGCGGCGCATTTGCAGATACTCGCTGCGAATCTGCAAGTCATCGGGGTATTGGGCCGATTGCTGCGCCAACGACTCGAGCGCCTGATCCGGCGGCAATGCGCTCAGTTGCGTCTCGAGCTGCTGCCTGCGCATGTCCCCCGCGCAGGCAGCGAGCATGATCAGCAACAGCGCCACGATCGACCGGACGAGCCGCATCATCGCGCTCCTCCAAACGTCAGCTTCTGCTTGCGCTTGAGAGGCAAATAGAGAAATCTGATCTCGCGGTCGCTGACGCTTTCTATACGGTACTCGTTGAGCAACACATCTCCGGTGCGCAAAAATCCCGTCCTGTTGCATTGCGTGCACAACATGAAATCCTTGCCCGCCGCATTCAGCACGATATAGACGGCGCCATGCTGATCGAGCCACAACGAGCGAACGACGAACGGCAGCGGCGGCGGTTCAGGCGGCGGTGGCGGCGCAGCGGATACGGGTGGTGCCGCAGGAGGCGGCGGCAACCAGTTCTGGCTCGGAAACACATCGACGGTCGGCGCCGCGGATGCGAGGGGCGCCGGCACTGCCGAGGCGGCAGCTCCTGAACTTCCAGCACTCGCAGCGTCCGAAGCAGCAGGCACGGCGGCTCCGCTTCGCGCAGCCGGCCGCGCGGGCCGCGTGGTTGAGGCCGTAATAGCGGGCGCGTTACGCTCGCGCGATGTCGAGATAGACGTTTCATGTCCCTTCCAGTATGCGAATGCGGCCAGACCGGCGGCCACCACGAGCAGGCCTTGCACCGGTCTGGAGATATTCATCGACCTGACATCGACGCCCTTCATGACGCTCCTTCAACGAGAAACGCGCACTGAATGCGTACCTCGAGCTGTGTCGCGCCGATGTCCGGCCGGGTCACTGCAACGCGCTGGCACCGCGCGCCGGGCAGCCGTCGAAGGTCGCCAAAGAAGCCACGCAGTTGCAGATAGGTGCTCGTAAATGCCGCGGTTACCGCATAACGCCTGAGCGCTCCCTCTTCCCTGGCGGGCTCGTAGCTGACCTGCGGTATCGAAATGCCGTTCTTCAGCGCGATCGCATGGAAGCTATGGAGAAATACAAAGAAGCGCTGGTCCGCGCTCGCCGGACCGACGGCTTCATCCGGGGTCGGAGGCGGCGCATCGGTCAGCTTCGCCGCGCGCGCGTCGAGTTCAATTTCACGCGTGCCGATATCTCGCGCGGTCGGGACGATCTCGAACAACGCGATCGCGACCACCACGCCGATCAGAATGACCGCGAGCAAGCCGGGCGTTGCAAGACGCCACTGCATTCGCCTCGCTTCCCAAAGCAGCCGGTTCATCGATGCGCCTCCACCGGTGCGCCGACAGTCACAGTGGAACGGGCTTTGGTTGCGCTCGCCGACGCCTCTCCCGCATTCCCCCGCCAGGTGATCTGCAGCGTCGTCTCGACCGACTTGACCGGCGGCCCCGGTTTTTCCGTCTGCCGCACCACGTTCACTCGTTCAGTCGCAGGCTGTGCCTCGACCCAGTCCGCGTACGACAGCGCTTCCTGCGCCGTACGCGTCTCGAAGGTCAGGTTGATCTGCCGCGAGGTCGTCACGACCTCGAGCGAGAGCAGCGCGATGTTCGGGCTCCATCCTCTTTCGATCAGGTCGCGCGCCGGCTCCGCCGCATAGCGCTGCTGCGCCATCAGTTGTTCGGCATGCGGGTTGCCGGGGTGCCGATGCGCCTTGCCGATCGCCTGATACTTCTGCTCCTGCCGGGCTATCGACGTCTCGCGTTCGTCGAGCGCCTCGCCATTGCTTTTCAGATGGTCCAGATATCTGATCGCGACGAGCAGCAGACCGACTGCAAGCAGCAGTGCGACGATGCCCTGCACCGCTTCAGGGCGATTCGCCCGCGCCATGTCGAGCCGGATCGTCTTCATACAGGAACGCTCCATGGAACGGTCAGCCAGTGCGTACGGGAAGCATCGGCTGCCTTGCGGTCCACGGTATCGGGCGCGATCACGTAGATCCGCTCGGGCAGCGGCGCATCGCACAAGCTTGCGGCATCGCGAAACACACGATCGAACGGCTCCAGTGCAGGCAACGTGACAAAGCCGCTCCAGTGCCCGTTGCTTCGAAATCCTATGTTTGCAATGTAGGCCCCCTTCGATTCCATCTCTTCGAGCTCGACCACCGCGATTTCGCCGTCGGCGATATGCCGGCGGTGTTGCGACACCGCATACGTGTAAGCGGGTTCCACCGTATGCAGGCTGATCCTGCGCTGCTTGCACTGGCGCGCAAGATGCTCGCAAAGCAGTTCGGGCACCGCCGCGGCAAGCCGCGCGCGACCCCATCCACGGTCCTGCACATTGAAACGCCATGCTTCCGCGCCGCCGCCTCCGCCCTGCACGAATTGCATGCGCGCAAGCGGAAGCCAGTCGACGGGCCTCGGCAATGCGCGCCACGGCAATGCGTAGTAACAAACGAACGGTGCGCCGACAAGCAGGCGCAAACGATGCACGCCGAACGTCTCCGGTTCAGGAAGCAATGCATCGAGGGCGGGCAGAGCGGCCGAAATTTCATACGGGCTCGCCAGCGAAAAAATCGCCTCGACCTGTCCCGACGCACCGAAGCGGCATGCGCGATAACCATCGAGCCATACCGTCGATTGGCTCCACCATTTCACTTCGCGCCGCGGCCGCGCACGCAACCATCGCGTCCAGTTCGCCGCCGATACGCGAGATGTGATGCGATTCCAAGACAGGGCCATCGAGGTCTCCGTCGCTCATGTTCTATTCGATCATCGTCACGCGATTGACTTCCGCGAGCGTGGTGCGCCCGTCCGCCACCGCACGCAGCGCAACCTGCCTGATCGGGATAAACCCGCTTTGCTGCGCAGCCTCCTTCAGCTCGACCATCGGCCGCCGTTCGACAAAGCATTGCTTGATCCGATCGTTGAGCCGCAGCACTTCCCCGATCGGCTGCCTGCCGAGATAGCCGGTGCGCCGGCAAGCGTCGCAACCCGCGCCCTTGCGGAAGCGCCAATCGCGTATCTGTTCGCGCGTCAATGCGGATGCGTGCAGCAATGCGTCGTCCGGCGCCGCGTCGTCCTCGACGCAATGCGGGCAGTTCTTGCGCATGAGCCGCTGCGCCATCGCGCCCAACAGCGCATCGACAAAGCTATGCATATCGACGCCCATATGCAGGAAGCGGTCGAGCACCGAAAAGACGTTATTGGCATGAACTGACGTGAGCACGAGGTGCCCCGTCAACGCGGCCTGCACGGCGATGCCCGCCGTTTCGCCGTCGCGTATTTCGCCCACGAGGATCTTGTCCGGGTCGTGCCGCAAGATCGAACGGAGCCCACGCGCGAACGTGAGGCCTTTCTTGTCGTTGATCGGAATCTGCAGCACACCCGGCAACTCGTATTCGACCGGATCTTCGATCGTGATGATCTTCTCTTCGCCCGTGTTGATTTCAGTGAGCGTCGCGTACAGCGTCGTGGACTTTCCCGAACCGGTCGGCCCGGTCACGAGGATGAGGCCATAGGGTTCATGCGCGACCGCGCGAAGCGCTTCGACGATATCGGGCTCGTGGCCGATCGCGTCGAGACGCAGCGACGTGCTGTTCGAGTCTCCGCGCTGCTTGTCGAGCACGCGCAACACTGCGTCTTCGCCGTGAATCGACGGCATGATCGACACGCGAAAATCGATCTCGCGCTGGCTGATGATGGCGCGAAAGCGCCCGTCCTGAGGAATTCGGCGCTCGCCGATATCGAGATCCGCCATCACCTTGAGGCGCGACAGCACCTGTTCGGCAACGTCGACGCCGGCCGTCGATGCCGTGGTCTGCAAGACGCCGTCGATGCGGTATTTGATGACAAGCCCGCTCGCCGTGCTCTCGATATGAATGTCGGACGCACGCGCTTTCAGCGCATCGTATAGTGATGAATTCACGAGACGGATGACGGGATGCACGTCGGCTGCGAGCGTCGCGAGCGATATCTCCACGCCTGCGTCCGCTGTCGCACTCGCGGCGTCGCCGACGCTGATCTGCGTGAGCGCCTGATGCGCGGACTCATGCACAGCGAGATAGGCAAGCAGGTCTGCGGGCACGCAAAACGCGAATGCGAAGCTTGCCTTCACACGCTGCATCGCCCACGCGCGCAGATAGCGGTCGAACGGATCGGACAGCACGAAGAGCCGCTGTCCGTCGCGCTCGCGAGCCAGCAGGCAATTACGCGAGATAGCTTCCGCAAACGGCAGCCGATCGAAGCACGGCTCCATCGCTTCGAGGTGTTCCGCATCGAGGCCGCGCAGACCGGTCAGCTGCGCCACGCGCTGCAGATAAACCGGCGGGTCATGCTCGGCCTCATCCCATAAGCGGGCCTGCGTGGTGCGCGAATCCGGCGCTTCATCTTCGGCCGTGGGCGCGTTGGACGGTTGAGCACGGACTAGCTGCGCCATGATTTCACCCCACGCTGCCCGCGAGCTGGAAGATTGGCATATACAGCAGAAAGATCACCGCCCCCACGATGCCGCCCACCACAAGCATCAGCACCGGCTCGACGACCCGCATCAACGTGTCGATCGCACGGTCGAGCTCTTCGTCGCAGAACTCCGCCGAGCGCGTGATCATGGCCGGCAACTCGCCGCTTTGCTCGCCGACGCGAATCAGCCGCTCCGCCACCGGCGTCGTCAGCTCCGCGGACGGCAACGCGGCCGACAGCGCCTGGCCCGCGCGAATCGCTTCTACGGCTTGCGCGAGCGCCGCCTGCATTTGACGCGGCAGCAACTGCGCCGCGAGTTCCATCGACGCCACGACCGACATGCCGCCCGACAGCAGCAGACCGAGCGTCCGGTAAAAGCGTGTCAGTGCAAAAAGCCGCTGATAGGCCGCAAGCCGCCGGAAGCGGAACAGCCCATTCATGATCTTCGCCCTGATCCTGCCGTTGCGAAGCGACCAGCCGAGCGCCGCGATGCCCAGCGCGAAGCAGACGAGCAATACGGCGCCGTGTGCGTGAACGAGGTCTCCCCACCACAGCATGACTTTCGCGGACAGCGGAATGTCTTTCATCGACGCGAATACCTGGCTGAACTTCGGAATCACATAGAACGCCAGGAACACGATGATCAATGTCCCCGTTGCGATGACGATCGACGGATACACCATGGCGGACACAACCTTCTTGCGCACGACGTCGAGCCGCGCATCGTAGTGGTGGTAGCGTTTGAGCGCCTCGGCAAGATGCCCGGTTCGCTCAGCCGATGCGACCGTCGCCACATACAGGGCGGGAAATTCGCCGGGCTGCCGTTCGAGCGCCTTCGAGAGCGGCAAGCCTTCGTACAGTGCATTGACGATGGTCTGCAGCACCGTGCGGTTGATGCCTTCCTTGCTCTTGTCGCGTAGGGTTTCGACCGTTTCCACGAGGCTCAGTCCCGCTTCCAGTAGTGCGATCAGTTCTTGCGTAAAAAGCGAGCGTTCGAACACCTGTTTGCGAAACGACCACGCGAACGTGCGCTTTTCCACCGGTGCGACGCCGACGACCGACATGCCCATCTGCGCAACGGTTCGGCGTATCTGGGCCTCGTCATCGCCCGGCAATTCGAATTCCTGTTCGCCGCTCTCGCTCTTGACTATCACCCGGTAGCGCATGACGACCGCCGATCAGGACCGTTCTACTTCGCAAAGATGTCTGCGTCCTCGCCCGTGCCGCCCGGCTTGCCGTCCGCGCCGTAAGTAAAGAGGTCGTAGTCTTTTCCGTTTTCTCCGGGGACCCGGTAGTTGTACGGTTTTCCCCATGGATCGTTCGGAATCGCGCTGCTCATGTAGGGACCATCCCAGCCTGGCGTGTTGCCCTGGTTCGTCATCAGTGCCGCCAGACCGGCGTCGCCCGCCGGATAGTGGCCCGTATCGAGGCGGTAGCGATCGAGTGCGCTGCCGATTCCCTTCATTTGCGAGGCCGCGGTTTTGCTGCGCGCCTTGCCGACTTCGCCGAACAGCTTCGGGCCGACATAGCCGGCGAGCAATGCAATGATGAGCAGCACCACGAGCAGTTCGAGCAAGGTAAAACCCTGCCGACGGCGCGCGCGTGGTTGCGCTCGCAACGATTGCCTGCCGCGCGCCCGCGCAACGACGGCCATGCCTCTTTTCAAACGTTGGCCCATGTCACTTGTTCACTTCACCGAGAATTTTCGTCAGCTCCGCGTCGGACGTATCGCCGTCCAGCTCCCAGGAAAACACGCCGCGCAGGTTCTGCTGCTTCGCGTAATTCACTTTCGTGCGGACGGTTGCCGGTGTGTCGTAAGACCAGAACGTCGTGCCGTCGAACTTCCACGATTGCTTGGCGACCGGATGCTCGTACACGGTACCGGGCGCACTCTTCAATATGCGGTAATCCTGTATGCCTTCCTCGTACTTGCCGGGCGCCGGCCGGGTGGCCTTCTGGTAGAGCCCGTCGCCTTTCGGCCCGCCGGTCACGCCGGTCCAGCCGCGGCCGTAGAACGGAATGCCGACGACGATTTTCGACGGCGGCACACCTTTTTCGAGCAGGCCTTTGACCGCAGCGTCGACGTTATAGGTCGCGCCGTTTTCGGTCTTCACATTCGGGCTCTCGGGGTCTTTATAGAGATTCGATTGAAAATCAGTGGGGCCGGCCGACTCCCATCCGCCGTGGAAGTCGTAGGACATCACGTTGATCCAGTCGAGCGATTTGCTGTACTGGGCGGGATCTGTATTGGCGATCTTGTCTCCACCCGAGCCGATGGCAACGGTGAGCAGATATCGCTTGCCCTTTTGCGCGCCGATCGCATCGAGCTGCTTGCGAAACTCTGCTAGCAGCAGCGTGTAGTTTTGCTTATCGTTCTGGTCAACGATGTTATAGGGTTGGCCGCCCCCACCCGGAAACTCCCAGTCGATATCGATGCCGTCGAACACGCCGTCTGCCACACCGTCTCCGCCGGCATTGGAACCCGCATCGAACGGCAGATTGCCTTTGATATAAACGTCGATGCACGACGCTACCAGTTGCTTGCGACCCGCATCGGTCGATGCGGCACGACCAAACCACTTCGACCAGGTCCAGCCGCCGAGCGAAATCATGATCTTCAGGTTCGGGTACTTCGTTTTCAGCTGCTTCAACTGATTGAAGTTGCCTTTGAGCGGACCGGCCTTGCCGTTACGCGGATCGTCCCACGCGTATTGCCACGGGTCCGATGTTCCGTTTACCGCTTCGTTAGCCGAAAAGCCCTTCTGATAGTCGGCCCACGCGTCGCCGCCGGTGCCCGCGTCGGGCGCGTTCGGATTCGTCGCGCCTGGTTCGGCCTTGTTGACGATGCCGCATTCATAGCCGCCGTTCTTCGCATAGATGTTGCCGAACGCGTAGTTGATGAAAGTCAACTGCTTCGCCTGACCGGAAGTGTCGATGTCCTTCACCTTGAAGTTGCGGTCGTAGATGCCCCATTGCGCGAAGTAGCCGCCTATCTCGTGTGCGCTCGAGGAAGGCGAGGGTGCTGGCGCTGGTGTTGGCGCTGGCGCTGGCGCTGGCGTTGGCGCTGGCGCTGGCGCTGGCGCTGGCGTTGGCGTTGGCGTTGGTGTCGGCGTTGGCGTTGGCGCTGGCGCTGGCGTTGGCGTTGGCGTTGGCGTTGGCGTTGGCGCTGGCGCTGGCGCTGGCGCTGGCGCTGGCGCTGGCGCTGGCGCTGGCGTTGGCGTTGGCGTTGGCGTTGGCGTTGGCGTCGGCGTCGGCGTCGGCGTTGGTGTCGGCGTTGGTGTCGGCGTTGGTGTCGGCGTTGGTGTCGGTGATGGGCCGCCGGCACATGCGCCCAGATCCTGCCATACCCCCCAACTACCGGACTGCGCCGGATTGTCGCCTTGCGTCCACCACTTGTTCTTGTAGTTATGTCCGTTGTAAGTCACCAATGAGCCCGCATTTGCGTACGCTTGAGTCGCGGACCATTCGGCATAACATCCCGCACCCGAGGGCGTCGGTGATGGTGCAGGCACCGGTGTCGGTGCGGGCGCTGGGGCGGGTGACGGTGTAGGGGCAGGCGAAGGTGCCGGTGCCGGTGCCGGTGCCGGTGCCGGCGAAGGCGTACCGCCAGCCGTTCCGAGATCGCGCCACAGCGTCGGCGAACTGGACGGCGTCCAGCCTGCGCCCGCGTACGCGGTATGCGTTTGCAGCGCCTGATACGAGTGGCCGTTATACGTGACCGTGGTACCGGCGGTATAGGTCGAGCCTTCTTTCCACTCGTCGGCCAGCGCGCCAATTGAACGAGTTGCGAGCAACAACGCAACGAGTGCTGACACACAAGCCCCGTTCTTCTTGATCTTCATAAGATCTCCTGACGCATTTCGGCACTGCGACCGACAGCCACGATGCAAAACAAGACATGCGACGCAACTGCTGACCCAACCTGTTATTCACCACGACACGTCTCTGCTAATAGATAGGTCATTAAAATCGATCAATCAAGAGTTAACCAATAAATCTAAAAAGCCGCTTTCCATTTAATTCACGTTTGGAAAGGTGAATAAAATTTCAAACATTCGCGACCAAGGTTGACTAGCCTTCGGCACCCCTCAAAGTCTTATTCCGTATGGCGAAGCGTCCTGCGGGAGCATTCGCCGGTTATCCAGCCGACGGTACCCGTATTCACCGTAAATCAATCGCCGATGACGGGTTAATTAATGTTTAATGAAGTCAAATCCTGTTTACAGGATCTATTAAATCAAGTTGTGAATCGACTATGCTTTATTGCCAAAAGTCAGACTGACAACCAGACGGAGGCGCCAATGGAAGCGATCAATGGCCTATGGAACGAATGGCTGGCGACCAATCTGAACCGCGGATGCACGCACGAATCGATCGTCGAGGCGATGGTGCATGCGGGCATCGACGTTTCGATGGCTCGCGACCTCGTGCGAAGTGCCGTTACGGCGCGCAATGGTGAGCACACGGCGTTCGTCGACACTACTGTCAATGATGCCAGTCCATACGAGTACGATGCATGCCCCGTCGCAGAAGGCAATTGCATACGTGCGTACGACCGGGACATATCGGTGCTGATCCGCATCGCGCGTCCGCAGATCATCGTGTTAGACGATGTGTTATCGGGCGACGAGTGCGAGGACCTGATCGAGCGTTCAAGACACCGCCTGAAGCGCTCGACGACGGTAAATCCCGACAACGGCAGCGAAGACGTGATCGAGATGCGCACAAGCGAAGGCTGCTGGTTCCCGCGCTGCGAAGATGCGCTGATCGAACGGATTGACCGTCGCATCGCCGCGTTGATGAACTGGCCCATCGACCGCGGCGAAGGTTTGCAGGTGCTGCATTACGCGGCGGGCGGCGAGTATCGGCCGCACTTCGACTACTTTCCACCCGATCAGGAAGGCAGCACGGTCCACACGTCGCGCGGAGGTCAACGCGTCGCGACGCTTATCGTGTACCTCAACGATGTCGAGGGCGGCGGCGCAACGATCTTTCCGCAAGCGTGCGCGGCTGTCACCGCGCGCCGCGGCGGCGCCGTGTACTTCCGATATAAGAATGGACGCGGGCAGCTCGATCCGATGACGCTGCACGGCGGCGCGCCCGTGACGAGCGGCGAGAAGTGGATCATGACGAAGTGGATGCGGGAACGCGTGTGCGAGTAGTCAGAGCGGTTGGTCAGAGCTCTAGCGTTACCCGTTTGCCGCAAGGTCTTGTACAGCAACTGAGCCGATAGCCGCACTCCCGTTCACGTGCTGAGAGCCCTACATTGCGTCGACGAAGTGACCACGTTGCTGATGCTGCTGGTCGAGGATGACGGTATCTGGGAAAGTGTGGCCAATTTGCTGCTCCCACGCCGTCACGAACTGACCACTGCCACAGACAACCACCGCATCAGGCCGATCAATCTCATTCACTAGCGTGTGCATTTTCCCTGGCGTTCCGGCAATTGCTTGGCGACTCTCCAGTGCGTTACTTGACGCGATACGTTGAAGCAAGCATCGCATCATCCAGATAGAGACGCATGCCGACTAGTCCTCTTTCGCCTTCCCCAGCACCCGTAAAAAAGAGGCGCCGCGGCCTGACCCGTGCGCCCCTTCCCTGCCTTCAACTACTCGCTACTGCGTGCTCAAAACCAATAATCGAGATTCGCGATAGAGGAATGATCCTCGGTGCGCCCGACCAACTGCCCCGAGTACGAAACACCAGGACCCGGCTTCGCCGTCAGCGCCGCGTTGATGCCGGCACCGACGAGCGCCGCATCGCGCGCAATCGGCGCACCGGCGACATCGAACGCCTGCCCGCCCGCGAACGCCACCGACGCCGTCGACGTATGCGATAGCGCGGATAACCTGAGCTTGCGGGATGCCTGTCTCCTCGTGATGGCCTAACGATGACTGATTTTCATCGGCCGCGCGTTTCGCGAGCAATTCGGCTATAGCCCGAGCGAGCTGACATCGGGCGCACGCCGTGAACTGCCGAGCGCGGCGTCAGCGACGGCGCGCTTTTCAATGGAACGCTGGTTGCATTCGTTGCGCGCGTGAAGCGCGCATCCGGTTATCTTTTTGTACCAGCGCCTGGATTCGAGTGACCGGACCAGTCTTCGATATACCGAACGAGTTCCGTCATGTCCCGCTTTGCGCCATCCTGCCGTGCCGCGAAATTCCATAGTTGCCGCACCGTGCTGCCCACCCACATCGGCACGCCAAGTGCCTCGCATTCATCGACCGCGAGACCGATGTCCTTGCACACGCTCCCGATCGGGAAACCGAAATCGAACGTGCGCGGCAGCACCTGCTTGGGAAACTTGTCCTGGGTCGCGCCGTTCTTGCCGCTGCCCGCATTGATGACGGCCATCATCGTTTCCGGATCGAGCCCGCCTTTGACACCGGCGACAAACGCTTCCGACGTGATCGCAAAGGCAGTCGACGAGAGCATATTGTTGAGCAGCTTCATTAGCTGCCCTTGCCCCGGCTCGCTACCGACGTTAAAGGTTTTACCGAATACATCAAACAACTCGCGCACCTGAGAGACCACCTCGGGCTTGCCGGCAATCATCACCGCGAGCGTGCCCTTCTGCGCGCCGGCTGCGCCGCCGCTCACCGGTGCATCGATCGTCTCGATGCCTTTGTCACGCAGCGCGGCTGCGACTTCCTTTTCCGTGGTCGAGCCGACCGTCGACAGATCGATCAGTATTTTGACCGCCTTGCCATGCACAATGCCTTGCGCGCCGACCGCGACGTCGCGAAAGACTGCGGGCGTCGGCAAGCTCGTGAAGATCACGCCCGCGCTGTCCGCCACCTCGCACACGCTGCCGGCCACTTGCGCGCCGAGCTTCTGCAGTTCGGCAAGCGCATTTGCATCCTTGTCGTAGATGACGAGCGAGTGCCCCTGCTCGATCAGACGTCGTGCCATCGGCCTGCCCATCACGCCGACACCGATAAAACCGATCAGCTTGTTCTCAAGCATCTGCTGCTCCTTCGATATGAATGAAAAGTGCGTCGCGGCTCATGTAGCAAGCCAACCGCCTTCGACAGGCAACATCGCGCCCGTGATATCGCGTGCCGCATCGCTGCACAAAAAGACCACGAGTTGCGCGACGTGCGCCGCATCGACAAACTCGCCGCCAGGCTGCTTGCCGCGTAGGAATTCGCGAACCGCAGGCTCGCGCGCGAGCCCGGTTTCGTTCATCAGCGCGACGATGCGCTTTTCGCTGGTCGGCGTATGGACCGCCCCCGGACAGATCGCATTGCACGTGATGCCGGTGCCGACCGTCTCGGCGGCCACCGCACGCGTGAGACCGAGCAGCGCCGATTTGGTCGTCACGTAATCGACGCGGTTTGCCGTGCCGCGCATGCCGTACACGGATGTCATGTTGAAAATGCGTCCCCAGCCGCGTTCGCGCATGCGCGGCAACGCGAGGCGCACTGCATGAAATGCCGCACTCAGATTCACCGCGAGTGCCTGATCCCACTTGTCGGCCGGGAATGCTTCGATCGGCGCGAAGTGCCGCACCACCGCATTATTGACAAGAATGTCGAGCGAACCGGTCCGCCCGATCGTTTCGTCGACAAGCCGTTCGACCGCTTCCGGTTGCGACAGATCCGCCTGAATGTAGTGCGGTGCAACGTGATGGCGCGCTTCGAAGGCGGCGCACGCGGGCTGCACGTCGGCCTGCGATTCAACCCCGTGCAGCAGTACATCGCATCCCGCGCCGGCCAGCGCATCCGCCATCGCGAAACCCAGTCCATGCGACGAGCCCGTCACGAGCGCAGTCTTCCCTTTCATCGGCAGTTCCTGTCGGCGATGCCCTCCGCAGCGTGGAAGGCGTAGTTTTATGATAGCGCTAACTTAACGCAATGCCAAACTTGGATGTGAAGCGATGGATGTGAAGCGGTGAATGTGAAGCGGTGAATGCGAGGCGCCGGAACGCTGCCTTCTCAGGTGCTTTCGCGTTGAATGATTTCGAAGCCGAGATCGAGCCGCGTGGGCGCCGCGTCCGCGTCGCCGCGTAGCCGCTGCAACAGACACTCGGCGCTGCGCCGGCCGATTTCGAGGCGCGGGAGATTCAGGCAGGTAAGCCTCGGCACCGTATGCCGCAGTATGTCGAGATCGTCGAAGCCCGCGATCGCGATCCGTTCGGGCACCTTCCAGCCGCGCCGCTGCGCTTCGAACAGCGCGCCGACGGCGAGCACGTCGCCGGCAAAGAAAATCGCGTCGACTTCCGGCGCGCGCTGCATCATATCGATCATCGCATGCGCACCCGCGGTCAAACCGGGCTCCGCTTCCTGCACGAGCGCGGCATTGCGCTCGCGGCCAAGCGACGCAAGCGCCGCATAGTAACCTTTCAGACGCTCCTTCGAGCGTGGGTTATTGCGCATCGGCACGCTGACGAAACCGATCGATTTGTAGCCGCGCGCGGCGAGATAAAGCGCCATCTCTTTCGCCGCATTGAAGTTCGAATAGCTGATCACGACGTCGAGCGGATTGCGCACGAGGTCGCCCGTTTCGATGACCGGAATGCCGGCCTGGCGCGCGAGCTGCGTCGCACGCGGCGTATGCGCGGTGTTGTGCAACAGCAGCCCGCATACGCGTTGCGCGACGAATGCACCGATCAACGCTTCTTCTTCGTCGAGCGAATAGCCGCTATCGGCAATCAGCAGATGCATGCCGGCCGCGCGCAGCACATCGGCGGCGCCTTTCATGGTGTGCGAATACAGCGAATTCTGGATGCTGGGTACGATCTGGCCGACTACGTTGGAACGGTTCGATGCGAGATTCGACGCAATCGAATTCGGCACATAGCCGATCTTGCGAATCGTATCGAGCACGTGCTTGCGCGTTTCTTCCGACAGTTTGGCCGGCTCGTTCAATGCGCGCGAGACGGTCATCAACGATACGTTCGCCGCCTTCGCGACGTCGGCCATGCGCACGGCGCCGCCGCCGCTGCGCGTTCTGTTCTCGCTCAACCGTGAGTTCCCGCCAGCAGCGGTGCCTGCGCGCTTTTTCACTGTTCTGCATCCGGTCTTTCGAAACGATGGCGAATTGTATCCCACCGGTACGGCGCATCGGCGGGCAGCAGACTGGCCACGCGTTTGCTATGATAGCGCTATCAGTTCTCGTGAAATTTTCACGGGAAAGTTATTCGGGAAAGGAGACGCTCGATGACTTCACCGCTCGAAAACTACAAGATCTACGCGATCAAATACGCGCACCACGACCGCCCCGCAAGCGCCAACTTCATAGGCGGCGATCCGCATGACGTATCGATGCCGCTCGACTATTTCGTCTGGGCCGTGGTCGGCGAAAGCCGCACATGGCTCGTCGATACCGGGTTCGACCCGGAAGTCGGCAAGCGGCGCGGCCGCACGACCACGCATCGCGTCGAAGAGGGCTTGCAGGCAATCGGCATTCGCGCCGATTCCGTCGAGGACGTGATCGTCACGCATATGCATTACGACCACGCAGGAAACCGCGAGCTGTTTCCGAAAGCGCGTTACCACATGCAGGACCGCGAAATGGCCTATTGCACGGGCCGCTGCATGTGCCATCGCGAACTCAGGCATCCGTTCAATCCCGACGATGTGAAAACGATGGTCGGCCGCGTATTCGACGGCCGTGTGCAGTTTCACGATGGCACATCGCAGCTTGCGCCGGGACTGTCCGTGCATCTCGTGGGTGGCCATACGAACGGCCTGCAGGTCGCGCGTGTGCATACCGAACGCGGCTGGGTCGTGCTCGCCTCCGATGCGTCGCACCTGTACGCGAATATGGAGCAGGAGCGGCCGTTTCCGGCCGTGTACAACATCGGCGACATGCTCGAGGGATACCGGATCGTGCACGCACTGGCCGATTCGCCGCAGCATGTCGTGCCCGGGCACGATCCCGATGTACTGCGGCGTTATCCGTCGCCCGGCAAGGACACGCAGGACTGGATCGTGCGGCTCGATGCGGTGCCGCGATAGTCCGCGAGCGCGCCGTGCCGTTACGTCTCGTCCGGTTGCTGCTCGTCGAGCATCCGCATCGCCGCCTTCTCCGCGTTCTGCACGTGGATGCGCGCGGCCTGTTGCGCCGCTTCGCCGTCGCGCGCTTTCAATGCTTTATAAAGCCTGTCGATTTCACGCAGGCTCGCGGGCAGGCGCTCCGGATGCATGAGCGACGTCGCGCGCAACAGATTGACGCGCGAATAAAGGCTCGTGAGAAATTCCTTGATCAGCGAATTGCCGCAATTGTCGAGCAGCACGTCGTACAGCGCCGTCTTCGCGCGCAGCACGCCGGCCTGGTTGCGCGCGGTTGCTTCGGCACGCAGTTCCCTCGCGACTTCGCCGAAACGCGCGATCGCGCTATCGTCGGCAAGCCGTGCGAATTCGTGCGCGGCAAAGCCTTCGAGCAGCGCACGCAGCGCGTACAGTTCGCTCGCCTCCTGCTTCGTCATCACCGCGACCATCGGCCCCTTGTGCGGCACGCTGCGCACGAGCTTCTCGGCTTCGAGCTTGCGCAGCGCTTCGCGCACCGAGGTGCGGCTCACGCCGAGCGTTTCGCATAGTTCGCGTTCGACGAGACGCGCGCCCGGCGCGAAACGTCCCGTCATGATCGCCTGCCGCAGCACGTTTTCGACCTGATGGCGCAGCGTTTCCGGCCGTATCACCCCAATTTCTGCTGACATGGTTCATCCCGTCCGTTGTATGCCTGTCCGACAATAGATTTTGTTGCACATCATACCGGATGCGAAACCGTGCACGGCCGCGGCGCACTATGCCTGCAGACTCCGTCGCGCGCCGCGCTGAGTGCCCGACGACGCTGCTGCGCCGTACCTCGCTCACATGGCCGCGTGAGCAGCAAGCGCCTCTTCGAGCATCGGCGCAGCGACCGCCGCGCCGTGGATGCCGATCGCGCTGACGATCTCGAGCACTTCCATGATCTCGCCAGCGGTCGCGCCGTAGCGAACCGCATTGCGCATATGCAGCTTGAGCCCCGGCTGATACAGATGCGTGGCCGACGCGTCGAACGCGCAATAGATCAGCTCCTTCACCTTCGGGCTCAGCACGCCGGTACGCCACGGCACCGACGAAAACTCGAGGTACGCTTCGAAGAGATCGGGATCGAGTTCTAGCAGTCCGTCCCACGACGGATGCCAGTACCCGCGATTCTTCTCGAAGCCGGCTTTAAGCGCCTGCTGCCGCGCATCGAGCGGCGGCCGTCCTTCGCGTTGGCCCTCTTCCTCGAGCACCTCGAGCAAAAGCGGCACACCGACATTGCACGCATGAATGCCGATCGTGCTAATGAGCTCGAGCACCTCGACGAGCTCCTCGCGCGTCGCGCCGAACTTGAGCGCCATTTGCAGATGCTGCTGGATACCAGGCGCATACAGATGCGTCGCCGCCGCATCGGCGGTGATGTAGATGAACTCCTTCACCTTGTCCTCGAGGTGATTCTTGCGCCACGGCACCGCGGAGAAATCGAGGTAAGCCTCGAGAAAGCCCGCGTCGAGACGCAACAGGCTTTCCCACGACGGGCCCCATGTCTTTCGTACGCGTATGAACTCGTCCTTCACGCGCTGCTGCCTTTCGGTCAATGCTGCGGTTACTTGCATGGCAATCGATCCCGTTTCAGCGCACGGCGGACGGCGGATAGTCGTGCTCGCTAACCGCTTCCTGCCAGTTCGACGTGCCGAGCGACGTCGCGATATGAACCATGAAGCTGTCCGCGCTGCCGCCGTGCCAATGGCGTTCGTTCGGCCCGATCCATACGACGTCGCCCTGACGGATCACTTCCGGCTTGCCGCCTTCGACGCAAATCCATCCCTGCCCCGCCGTGACCTGCAAGATCTGGCCGCGCTCGTGCGAATGCCAGTACGTGCGCGCGCCGGGCTCGAAACAGACGGTGTTGATCGTCACGCCGTCGGTGGACGGCATGACCGGATCGGCCCACACCACACCGGTAAACGTGTCGCCATTGCCGCGCCGCTCCGATGCAGCGCCTGTCTTTCTGCCGTGAAACACCTTCATCAGTTTGCTCCTTTGCTTTTTGCGTGGTCGTGAAGTCTGACGCCGCCCGACACGTCGCCGATCGCGTCGACCACCCGATTGCTGATCGCGTCGCCATAGCCGAGCGACGTCGCGAGGCCGAAGCTCGCGAGCGGTCCCGCCGCGTTGACCGATGCGACGCCGAGTTCGCGCGCGCGGTCGACGTACAGCACGATGTCTTTGGTCATCAGTTTCGACGTCAGGCCGCCTTCGAGATAATCGCCGTCGACGATCTTCGGAAAGCGGCTTTGCGTCGCGAAGTTGACGCCGGTGCTGCTGTTGAGCACGTCGAGCAGTCGATGCAGATCGAGCCCCGCCAGTTTGCCCGCGACCATGACTTCGGCGGTCGCGGCAAGGCTCACCGCGTTGAGGAAATTGTTGAGCAGCTTCGTCGTGTGGCCGGCGCCGCTTCCGCCCATCACCTGCACCTTGCCGGCAACCGGTTTGAAGATCCATTGCGCGGCTTCGATCGCGGCGGCGTCGCCGCCCACCATCAACGTCAGCGTACCTTTCTCGGCCGCGGCGGCGCCGCCCGAAATGCCCGCATCGATGTAATGCACGCCACGCGCTTTCAGCAGGCCGTTTAACCGCACCGTCGAACTTGCCGCAGCCGTGCTCAGATCGATCACGGTCTGGCCCGCGCGGCAGTGCGCGAGTATCCCGCCCTCGCCTTCGACGACCGCTTCGACCACCTTGCTATCGGGCAGCGATAACAGCACGAGGTCCGCGTATTCGACGACTTCGCGGATCGATGCGGCCGCTTGCGCACCCGCGTCCTTCACGCGCGCGATCACGGTGTCGTAGCCAAGCACCGCGATACCGGCATCGACGATGCGGCGCGTCATGCGGCCGCCCATATTGCCGAGCCCGATAAATCCGATTCGTTCCTTGTTCATGATGTCCTGTGTCAGTGAAGCAGGCTAGAAATCGACGTCCTTCGTTTCCGGTCCCATCAGCGCGCCGGCCATGCCGATCAGGCCACCGATACTGAGCAGCACGACTGGCGTCACCGAAAGCGGCATCCACGCGCCGAGCCAGTTCATATAGAACGCGTAGAACGACGGCACGATCACCGAGAGACTGAAGCCGACGCCGAAGCCCGTTGCGCGCACCTCGGTCGCAAAGCGTTCGTTGATGTACGTGACGATCACGCCCCACGGCGACGTGACGAGCACCGCGAGCACGCAAACGGTCAGCATGATCGCGGGCAGCGACAGGCCGTGCACGTTGCCGAGCACGTAGAGCAGCGCGGCGCCGACGGTCGCGATCAACGGACCGACGATCGCGAAGAAACGCCGCCGGCCGATCTTCTGGCCCAGCATGCCCGCGCCGATATAGCTGAAAAACAGCACGAAATACGACAGCAGCAGCGTGGACGTGAGCTGGAAGCCACTCAGATGCAGCGTGTGCACGAGCAGCCCTGTCGGCAGAAAAATCGTGATGATGTTTTGCGTGAGCCAGAAACCCGTCATGAGCAACAGCACTTGCACGAGGCTCTTCGCGCTTTTGCCGCTTATCAGTTCGGACAGCAGCGGCGTGTCGCTTCTGGCCTGCTTTTCACCGGCCTCGCTTTTCCAGATTTCCGATTCCGCCACCTTATGCACGTAGTAGAGCGCGAGCACACCGGCAAGCACCGCACCGATCACGAACGGAATGCGCCAGCCCCACTGCGCATACGGCGAATTGACGCCGTTCAGCGGAAAGGCCGCGAACATCGCCATCGCAACGAGATTGATCGTCACATAGGCGGCCGGAAAGCCCGCGATGATCAGTCCTCCGACGAAACCGCGCTGATGCTTCCTCGAATACTCGATCGCAAGCGGCATCGCGCCCGTATAGCCGCCGCCGAGGAAAATACCGTCGACAAAGCGCAGCAGCACGAGCAGCCAGTACGACGCGATGCCGATGTTCTGGTAGCCGGGCAACAGCGCGATCAGCAACGTGACCACGCCGAAGCCCGATACCGAATAGATCGACGCCTTGCGGCGTCCGACGCGGTCCGCAACCATGCCGAACAGCAACGCGCCGACCGGCCGTCCAAGCAGCGTCGTAATAAATACGAGCGATGCGAGGATCGTCTCCATACCGCTCGACAGATGCGGCGGCTGGAAGAAAAACAGTACCGGCGACAGCACGACCACCGGCAGATAGATATCGAACATGTCGATGAATTCGGAAAAGAACGCGCCTTTGATGGCGCTCCTTCTCCGCGCGTCGATCGACTGTTCGTCGGCAGTCGACGAGACGTGTTCAGCGGTCAGCGCTTTCATTCGTGTCTCCGGTATGGTTGTCCGGCACCATCCCAGTGCCGCTCGGCGCGGCGCAGTGCCGTCGTGCGGCTACAGTGGCTCACGTCATCAGGCGTGCCGCCTACGACGCTTTCGGTTCAGCCTCGTAGGCCTTGATCGCTTCGGTTGCGACGCGAAACGCCGCGAGCGCGAGCGGCACGCCGCAATAGATTGCCGCCTGCATCAGCACCGAGCGGATTTCGTCTTTCGTCACGCCGTTCTTCAGCGCGCCTTTAACGTGCACCGCAAGTTCGTGGTGCTGGCTCATCGCGGTCAGCATGCCGATATTGAGCATGCTGCGCGTTTTGAACGGCAGCGTGTCGTCGCCCCAGATCTCGCCCCAGCAGTACTCGGTAACGAGCTTCTGCATCGGACGATTGAACTCGTCGGCGTTTTCCCACGATTTCTCGACATGCCCCGCGCCAAGCACTGTCTTGCGGTTCGCGAAACCCTTTTCAAACCAGTCGTTGCTTGCCATAGTCGTTTCCCTCGGTTGTTTGCGATGCCGCTGCGGCATCGGTGTCCGCATCGTAATCGTCTGCTACGTTTTCACTGATCGTCTTACCGACAGATTGTCATACAAACAGAATAGCGAAAAATTTTTTAGGCCGATGGACTTGCTCCTGCGCGCTTCGCGTCGCAAGCGAGCAAATCGTCAGCGCCGATACGTCCGCCTATCGGCGCCCGACCATGCCTCATGCTTCGCCGTAGCCCACCATTGCCTTCGTTTCCAGATACTCGCGCAAGCCGGCCTCGCCCCACTCGCGCCCGTTGCCCGAGCGTTTGTAGCCGCCGAACGGTGCGCTGAAATCGGGTGCCGGATAATTCAGATGCACGCCGCCCGCACGCAACGCACGCGCCACCGTGCGCGCACGCTCGACGCTTGCCGACTGCACATACGCGGCAAGTCCGTAGACCGTGCTGTTCGCGATCTCGATCGCCTCTTCATCGTCGTCGTAAGGGATCATCGAAAGCACGGGGCCGAAGATTTCCTCGCGCGCGATCGTCATATCGGGTTTGACGTCGGCGAACACCGTCGGCTTGATAAACCAGCCTTTCGACAAGCCCTCGGGCAGACCGGTGCCACCGGCGACGAGCCGTGCGCCTTCGTCGATACCCGATTGAATCATCGACTGGATGCGCACGAACTGGTTGCGGTTCACGACCGGGCCTAGTTGCGTCGTCACCTTGTCGGTCGCGCCGACCCTGAACGCCTGCGCCGCGCGCGCCGCGATATGCGCGGCCTCATCCATCAGGCGCCGCGGCACGAGCATGCGCGTCGGGCTCGAGCACGACTGGCCCGAATTCGCGAAACACGTATTCACGCCGCGCGTGACGGCGTCGTTCAGATTGACGTCGTCGAGCAGGATATTGGCCGACTTGCCGCCGAGTTCCTGCGCGACGCGCTTCACGGTATCGGCCGCGAGCTTCGCGACCTGAATGCCCGCGCGCGTCGAGCCCGTGAACGACACCATGTCGATATCGGGATGCGCTGCGATCGCGGCACCGACGCCCGGACCGTCGCCGTTGACGAGATTGAACACACCCGGCGGCACACCGGCTTCGTCGAGCACTTCGGCAAACAGCAGCGCACTCAATGCCGAATATTCACTGGGCTTGAGCACCATCGTGCAGCCGGCCGCAAGCGCCGGCGCGATCTTCACGACGATCTGGTTGACCGGCCAGTTCCACGGCGTGATGAGGCCGCATACGCCGACCGCTTCATGCCGCAACCGCGTCGTGCCGCGCTGGGTTTCGAAGGCGAAATAATCGAGCACATCGATCAGCGCATTCAGATGCACGGGGCCGCGCACGGCCTGATTGTTGCGCGCGAAAGTAATCGGCACGCCCATTTCGGCGCGCATGGCTTCGGCGAATTCATCGATACGGCGCTCGTAAATTTGCACGATGCGCTTGAGCAGCGCGACGCGATCCGCGACGGTGCTCGTCGAATACGACGGAAAAGCGCGACGCGCAGCCGCAACCGCACGGTCCACATCGGCCGCGTTGCCGAGCGCAAGCTGATCGAAGCGGACTTCGGTTGCCGGATCGATCAGATCGAACCAGACCGGCGCGAGCGGCGCGACCCATTTTCCATCGATATAAAACTGTCCAACACGAGACATTCCAGGCTCCAGAGTATGAAATCGCCGGCTAAAGCTGCTCGTCAGCCTGCAAAGCCAGGGCCAGCCAGCCGGGCCGCTGCGCGACCGGCTAGCGGGCAGCGCTTCGTGCGGTTCTATCGAAGCGCCGAGAAAGCGGTCGGCGTCAGAAAGCAGTTCTCGATGCGCTCGACGATCGGCTTATCCGCTTCGGTCGCCGCGCGTTTCGCGATCCACTCCTGATCCGACTGAAACGCGTTCCATTTGGTTTCGCGCTCAGCCAGGCTGTCCCACTTGATCATGTACGTCAACGAGTGATTGCTCGAACCGACCAGCGTCGTAAAAAAGCCGATCTGCTCGATGCCGTATTTCTCGAAGAAACCGAGCGTGATGTTGACGAAGCGATCCAGCAGCGCCGGCAGGCGTGTCGGCGCACAGTGATAGACGCGCATCTCGACGATCATTAGAAATTCTCCGTATGGATGGTTAAGGGAAATGCGAAGCCGATGCTAACCCAGCGAAGCCGCCGGTTACGTAAAAGCGCAACAAAATCTGTCGGACCGGCTTCCTTATTTTGCTAACCGGATTCGGTACGTGCGATATGCATCGGTATCGTGGCGTCAGCCGCGGTATCGAGCGTCCACAAGGTGTCGAGCAGGCGTTGCGTGTCGACATGCGGCGCACCGTACGCGGCGAGTTCTTTCAGTTTGGTGTCGAGGTCGGCATCGGAAAGCGGCACGGCAAGGCTGCCGCGGGCGGCGCTGACCGTGCGCGATACGCTTTCGCCCGAGCGCAGCAGCACCGTCACGCGCGCGGCTTCGACGGGCAGGCGGCTGTCGTCGACGAATGCGACGCGGCCCGCGAACGCGCGCACGGCCGGATTCGCCGCGCTTTCGTCGCTGAATTCCGCGAGTCCCGCGCGGCCTGTCGAAAGCGTCACCGCCACACTATGCTGTGCGCTGACCTGCGCTTCGCGGCCGCTGCGAATGCCGGGCCGGTCGGTACGCTCGCGCAGCAGCGGGTGGCCGAGCAGTTCGACACGCTCGATATCGGCCAGCGACCATTGCTTGCCGCGTGCAAGGTCGAGGCAGGCTTCGATGACGGGGTTCAGCACGACGCCGCACGGATACGGCTTGTACGTGTTGGCCTGCAACGCCCAACGGCTGCCGAGCTGCGCGGTAAGCGCATCGAAATCGGGTTGATCGGAGCACACACGCACGAAACCGCGTTCGCCTTCGATTGGCTGCGCCGGTCCGCTCAATCCCTCGCGCGCGAGCAACGCCGAGAGCAAACCATTGCGCGCCGCATTGCCGACACTCACGCTTTTCGCCATCGTGCCGAGCGTTTCGACAAGTCCGCCCGCCTGGGCGGACGCGTGGCCCAATGCATGGGCCGTCTGCCCGGCATCGAGGTTGAGTAGCTTCGCCGCGGCTGCCGCCGCGCCGAATACGCCGCAAGTCGATGTAATGTGCCAGCCGCGCTGGTAATGCGACGGCGACACCGCATTGCCGATCCGGCATTCGATTTCGACGCCGAGCACGAAGGCGAGCAGCAGCGCCTCGCCGCTCATGGTCGTACTTTCGCCAAGCGCGAACAGCGGCGCGGCGACCGGCGCGGTCGGATGGATGATGGTCGGCAGATGCGTGTCGTCGAAATCGTGCACGTTCGCGGTCATCGCATTGAGCGCGGCCGCGTTCAGGCAGTCGGTGCGTTCGGCGCGGCCAATCAGGCTCGCGTCGCAACCGGCGCGATAACGGCGATAGACGCTCACGGCTTGTTCGATCGACGGATCGGCGCAGCCTGCGAACGCGACGGCGAAATAATTGACGAGCGAGCGCTTCGCCTCGTGCCGAACTGCGTCCGGAATATCGCTCCAGCGCGTGCGCTCGACGAATTGCGCGAGTTGCCGCGTCGGCGCAAGCGGTTCTTCAGCAGAAGTCGTGCGTTGCTGCATTGGCTATCGTTCCTTTACTGAACACGGGTTCTCGCTTACCGGCTGGTGATCGCGGCCGCCGCGCGCTCACCCGCGGCATGCGCGTCATCACCGGTTTCAGCGGCGATCGCTTCGAGCGAACGGTTTTTCGTCTCCGCGCCAAGCACACCGACAATCAACGCCTGCAACAATAGCGTGCCGACGATCAACGCAATCACGCCGCTAATGCCGAAGCCCGCAAATGCGGCCGCGACACCATACGGCACGGCGATGCTGACCGCACGGCCGATCGTGTTGGCGAGACCCGAGCCGCGCAAACGCAATTCGGTCGGAAACAGCTCGGGTACATAACTCGCGACGCTGAACGACGACAGCACATAAATGCATGCGGTGATGGCAAAGCCGAGCATCGTGATCGTCGTTGCGGTTTGCGCGAACGGATACGCGACGCCGAACCCCACGCAAACGAGCGAGAACGCGACAATGCCCCATTTGCGCCCGACGCGCTCGGCCAGCGCAAATGCAATCAATGAGCCGACCGGACCGCCCGCGAACATCACGGCCGTAAGACCGAGCGAGTTCGAAATGCTGTGCCCCTGTTTGACGAGGAAGGTCGGAATCCAGCTGACGAACGCGTAGTTCACGATAAACAGCGCGACGAGCACCGTGATGGCCGTGATCGTGCGCGTCAGTAGCCGCCGCGAGAACAGTTCGGACAGACGCGCTTCGTTTCGCGTTGCGACGTTCGTTGCATCTTGCGCCGCTTGCCGCGCGGCCGCGCGCGCCGACTCTCGCGATGCGGCGGGGTCCACGCCGCACGCGGTCTCGACGCGCGCGACGATCGCTTCGGCTTCGTCGGTTCTGCCACGCGCGGCGAGCCAGCGCGGCGACTCGAGCATCGACTTGCGCAGGAACCAGACGACGAGCGCACCGCAGCCGGCGATCGCGAACATCCAGCGCCAACCGTAATGCGGCACGATGAGCCAGCCGAGGAACGTCGACAGAAACAGCGACGTATTGATGATCAGATTCAGGATCGTGCCGAAGCGGCCGCGCCACACGGCCGGAATGAATTCGGAAAGCGTCGCATAGCCGACGACGATCTCCGCACCCATTCCAAGGCCCATGACAAGCCGGAAGAAGATAAGCCAGTAAATCGACGGCGCGAGCGCCGCGGCAATCGACGCAAACCCGTAAATGCCGAGATTGATCTGATACGAGAAGCGGCGGCCGTAGCGGTCGCCGAGCACGCCCGACAGCCACGCACCCGCCATCATCCCGATGAAGGTGACCGATACGAAGGTCGCGTTGAGCTTTAGCGTCGATTCGCCGCTGTGAATCAGCGCGGCGAGCACAGTGCCTGCAATATAGATATCGAAGGAGTCGAAGTACATGCCGGCCGCGATCAGGCCGAGCAGACGCCAATGAAAACCTGACAGCGGCAGGCCGTCGAGGCGCAAGCCGATCGTCGATGAATCACGCATGCTGAGTGTCTCCGCTCTGCTCTGCTGTGGAAATTCCGCCGAAACCAGATGAACGACATGTTCTTGTTTTGAGATGATTATATTCCTGTCATACAATCTGTCAAGCAGATTGGCGCACGAGATGCGTCGGCTCCTGGCCCTACCGTCAGCTTTGCGAGCATTTGCGCATTGGCGCATTGGCGCATTGGCGCATTGGCGCATTGGCGCATTGGCGCATTTGCCGCATTTGCCGCATTTGCCCGCATTTGCCTTTTCCGACCCCACTCCGGACAATGCCGCTCAACGGCTACCCAAGCGGGGAACACAATGGAATTGCGTCAGTTGCGGTATTTCGTCAGCGTCGTCGAGCACGGCAGCATGGGCAAGGCGGCACTCGAACTCGGCGTCGTCACGTCCGCGCTGAGCCAGCAGATCAGCCGCCTCGAAAGCGAGCTCGCGACGCGCCTCTTGCAACGCACGTCCGGCGGCGTCGTGCCGACCGACGCTGGGCTCGCGTTCTGGCGCCAGGCGCAACTGGCACTGCGACACGTGGACGACGCCGCACTCGCCGCGCGCCAAGCGCGGCTGTCGGGCCACGTGACGGTCGGCCTCGCAACGAGCACGAGCGGCGTGCTCGGTCTCGCGTTCATGCGCGCGATGCGCGAGCGCTACCCCGATGTGCGGCTGCGCATGGTCGAAACCCTGTCGGGCTTTCTCGCCTCGATGCTCGGCGCGCGGCAGATCGACCTTGCAATTCTCTTTCACGAAGAACCCGCGCAGCGCTGGAGCGTGATGCCGCTGCTCGACGAGCGGCTGTTCCTGATCGGCGCGCGCGATCTGCCCGGCATGCCGGCCGCGAGACGCGTACGGCTCGCGAAGCTCGGCGCGCTGCCGCTGATCCTGCCGAGCGGCCCGCACGGCCTGCGCACGACGCTCGCCGAATCGTTCAAGCGTGCCAGATTCGAGCCGCGCATCGTCGCCGAAGTGGACGGCCTCGCCATGCTCATGGATGCGGTGCGCGGCGGCCTCGGCGCAACGATCCAGCCGGGCGCGGCCCTGGCACGGGCCGAATATGCGGGGCTTGCCAGCGTGGAAATTGCGGACGCCGATGCGGTGCGGCCGAATCTGCTGGTCAGCGTCTCGGACGACGAACTGTCGCCGGCGGGGCTCGCCGCGCGCGTGGTGCTCGCGGATACGGCGCGCACGCTGGTGAGCGAAGGCCGCTGGCTGGGCGCGCGGCTGCGTTGACGGGAAACTGCCGCGAATCGCCCGAACGTCTTCACGAAACGTGAAGACCTGTTGCACACCGCCTTCTTGCGGCAATCGGCGGCGCCGACTACATTGCGGCCCTTGCAAGCATAGCCTGCATGGGACCGGAGCAAGCCGCTCAAGCGCCGGCTCCGATCGACACAGGAGACTCCCACATGGTCGACGTATTAGTCATCGGGGGCGGCAATGCCGCGCTGTGCGCCGCGCTGATGGCGCGCGAAGCCGGCGCATCGGTGCTGCTCCTCGAATCCGCTCCGCGCGAATGGCGCGGCGGCAATTCCCAGCACACGCGCAATCTGCGCTGCATGCACGACGCGCCGCAAGACGTGCTCGTCGAGGCATACCCGGAAGAAGAGTACTGGCAGGATCTGCTCAAGGTCACGGGCGGCATCACGGACGAATACCTGGCGCGCCTCACGATTCGCGCGTCGTCGACGTGCCGGCCGTGGATGCGCAGGCACGGCGTGCGTTTTCAGCCGCCGCTGTCAGGCGCGCTGCACGTCGCGCGCACGAACGCATTTTTTATGGGCGGCGGCAAGGCGCTCGTCAATGCGTACTACCGCAGCGCCGAAGCGCTCGGCGTGCAGATCCGCTATGAGACGCCGGTCGATTCGATCGAACTCGACAACGGCCGCTTCGTCGCCGCGAAAAGCGGCAAGCAGCGTTTCGAGGCACGCGCGTGCGTGCTTGCGGCCGGCGGCTTCGAATCGAACCGCGAATGGCTGCGCGAAGCATGGGGGCAAAACGAGCGCGGCGAATGGCCGGCCGATAACTTCCTGATTCGCGGCACGCGCTTCAACATGGGCGTGCTGCTCAAGCACATGATCGAGGACGCGCACGCTGACGCGATCGGCGATCCGTCGCAATCGCACTGCGTCGCGATCGACGCGCGCGCGCCGTTGTACGACGGCGGTATCTGTACGCGCATCGATTGCGTGTCGCTCGGCGTGGTCGTCAATCGCGACGCCGCGCGCTTCTACGACGAGGGCGAAGATTTCTGGCCGAAGCGCTACGCGATCTGGGGCCGGCTCGTTGCGCAACAGCCGGGGCAGATCGGATATTCGATCATCGATTCGAAAGCGATCGGCCGTTTCATGCCGCCCGTGTTTCCGGGCGTCAAGGCCGATACGCTGCCCGAGCTCGCGAGCGCGCTCGGCCTGCCCGTCGACAGGTTCATGAATACCGTCAACGCCTATAACGCGGCGTGCCGGCCCGGCACATTCGACCACACGAAACTCGACGATTGCCGCACCGAAGGCCTCACGCCGTCGAAGACGCACTGGGCGCTGCCACTCGATAAGCCGCCGTTCTACGGTTACGCGCTGCGTCCGGGAATCACGTTCACGTACCTCGGCCTCAAGGTCAACGACCGCGCACAGGTGCATTTCGGCGGCAAGCCGAGCGGGAACCTGTTCGTCGCCGGCGAGATGATGGCCGGCAACGTGCTCGGCAAGGGCTATACGGCGGGCGTCGGCATGTCGATCGGCACCGCGTTCGGCCGCATTGCGGGCCGGCAGGCCGCCCACGTCGCAAAAGGACAGGCGCTGACCGACTGGACGGCCGATGCCGCAAACGAACCAACCGGAGTAGAACGTGCAGAAGCTTGAAGCACTCGCGCACGATGCGCAGCAACTGGCGGCCGGCCGCGACAGTACGCGCCACGGCGGCGCGCAGACGCAGCCGGCACGCGATACGCGGCAGACCATCCGCGTGCTGCCGCTGACCGAAAACGAAACCGAGGTCGCGCGGCAGATGCAGATCTGCAATGCGTGCCGCTATTGCGAGGGTTTTTGCGCCGTGTTCCCCGCGATGACGCGCCGCCTCGAGTTCGGCAAGGCCGACGTCAATTACCTCGCGAACCTGTGCCATAACTGCGGCGCGTGCTATCACGCATGCCAGTACGCACCGCCGCATGAATTCGCGGTCAATGTGCCGCAGGCGATGGCGAAAGTGCGTCTCGACACCTACAGCGAATACGCGGTGCCGTCGTTCATGGGCGCGCTGTACAAGCGCAATGGCCTCACGCTGTCGCTCGCGCTTGCAGTCGGCCTCGCACTGTTTCTCGTGCTTGGTATCGCAATGAACGGGCCGCTCTTCGGCACGCCGCTCGCCGGCAACTTCTATGCGATCTTCCCGCACAACCTGCTTGCATTGCTGTTCGGCATCGTGTTCGTGCTCGCGATCGTGTCGCTCGGCATCGGCGTGACGCGTTTCTGGCGCGATGTGACGGCGGGAACCGCGTCGAGTCCGACGGCAGGCGGGGCCGTTGCGGAAGCAACGAAAAACGCGCTGACGCTCAGGTATCTCGACGGCGGTCACGGCGACGGCTGCAACGAAGCCGACGATCGCTTCACGCTCGCGCGGCGGCGCTTTCACCACTTCACGTTCTACGGCTTCATGCTGTGCTTCGCCGCGACGGTCGTCGCAACCTTCTATCACTATTTCCTCGACCTGCACGCGCCGTATCCGTTCGCGAGCGTCCCGGTGCTGCTCGGCACGCTCGGCGGCGTCGGTCTGCTGGTCGGGCCGGCCGGCTTGCTGTGGCTCAATGTGAAGCGCGATCCGGCACGCGGCGACGCCGCGCAAAAACCGATGGATCGCGGCTTTATCGCGCTGCTGCTGCTGACGAGCGCAAGCGGCCTCGCGCTGCTCGCATGGCGCGATACCGCGGCGCTCGCATGGCTGCTCGCCGCGCACCTGGGCGTCGTGCTTGCGCTCTTCGCGACGCTGCCCTACGGCAAATTCGCGCACGGCATTTATCGCAGCGCCGCCCTGCTCAAGTCGTCGATCGAAAAAAGACAAGCGAATAGTTTGAAGCTCGGTTCGGAATGAGTTAGCGTACGGGGCGCGCTGATTCGAGGCCCCCGAAAGGCCACAAAAAAGCTAAAAAATGGCCTCATTCCGGCCACATTCCTTTCTAAATGAAAGAAATCTAGAGCAACCAAGGTTCAAACTACGCGTTACGGAATCACCCATGGAGACAAACATCGTGTCCTCTTCGGCCACCACGTCCCTCGCGGCGCAGACAACCCGGTCGAAGGCGGCCGCCGTGCTGCGGGTCACGAGCGGCAATTTTCTCGAGCAGTTCGACTTCTTCCTGTTCGGCTTTTACGCCACCTATATCTCGAAGGTATTCTTCCCGACCGGCAGCGAGTTCGCGTCGCTTATGCTGACTTTCGCAGTGTTCGGCGCCGGCTTCCTGATGCGGCCGCTCGGCGCGATCGTGCTCGGCGCGTATATCGACGAAGTGGGCCGCCGCAAAGGTCTGATCGTCACGCTGTCGTTGATGGCGAGCGGCACGATCCTGATCGCGTGCGTGCCCGGCTATGAAACGATTGGCCTGCTCGCACCGGTGCTCGTGCTGATCGGCCGCCTGCTGCAAGGCTTCTCGGCCGGCGCGGAGCTGGGCGGCGTGTCGGTGTATCTGTCCGAGATGGCGACGCCGGGCCGCAAGGGCTTTTATACGAGCTGGCAGTCGGCCAGCCAGCAGGTCGCGATCATCGTCGCCGCGCTGCTCGGCTACGCGCTGAACGCATGGATGCCCGCCGACACGCTGCATGCATGGGGCTGGCGCATTCCGTTCTTCATCGGCTGCCTCATCGTGCCGTTCCTGTTTCTGCTGCGCCGCTCGCTGCAGGAGACCGAAGCATTCGCTGCGCGCAAGCATCATCCGACCGCGCGCGAAGTGTTCCGCTCGATGCTCGCGAACTGGACGACCGTGATCGCCGGCATGCTGCTGACCGCGATGACGACCACGACCTTCTACCTGATCACCGTGTATACGCCGACCTTCGGCAAAACCGTGCTGAAGCTGTCGACGGCCGATAGCCTGATCGTCACGCTGTGCGTCGGTATCGGCAACTTCGTCTGGCTGCCGATCGGCGGCGCGGTGTCGGACCGCATCGGCCGCAAGCCGTTGCTGCTGCTGATCACCGTGCTCGCCATCTTCACCGCGTATCCGGCGCTGTCGTGGCTTGCCGCCGCACCGAGCTTCGGCCGCATGTTTATCGTGCTGATGTGGTTCTCGTTCTTCTTCGGTGCCTACAACGGCGCGATGGTCGCGGCGCTGACGGAAGTGATGCCGGTCGAAGTACGCGTCGCGGGCTTCTCGCTCGCGTTCAGTCTTGCCACCGCGTTGTTCGGCGGCTTTACGCCGGCCGTCTCGACGTTCCTGATCCAGTCGCTGCACGACAAGGCCGCGCCAGGTTACTGGCTTAGCTTCGCGGCCGTGTGCGGACTGATCGCCACGCTGATCCTGTATCGCAAAGGCGGCGCCGCGCAGCGCCTGCAGGACGCCGCGTAATCAGCACGCCGGGCACGCTCATGACCGATCCCATTCCGTTCGTCCCCGACCGTTTCAGGCATGCGGCCGCGCACTATCTGACCGGCCGCGCGGCATACTCGCCGCGATTGATCCGGCGCGTGGCGCTTGCCGCGGGACTCGACGGCACCCAGCGCCTGCTCGATCTCGGCTGCGGGCCCGGGCAGTTGTCGATTGCGTTCGCGTCGTGGGTCGCCGGGGGACTCGCGCTCGATCCTGAACCCGAGATGTTGCGCATCGCGTCGGAACTCGGCGCGGGCATCGCGCCGAATATCGCCTTTCGCAATGGCAGCTCGTACGATCTCGGCGACGACACGGGGCGGTTCCGGCTCGCGGTGATCGGCCGCGCGTTTCACTGGATGGACCGCGCCGACACGCTGCGGCGCCTCGACGCGCTGATCGAGCCAGGCGGCGCGGTCGCGCTATTCGGCACATCGCAGCCTGAAAGCGCGACCGAGCCGTGGATGGCGGAGTACCAGCGCCTGCTCGATCAGTATGCGCAGGCCGACCCTGCCCGCGCACGCCGCAGATCCGACGACTGGGTCGGCCACGAAGCGATGCTCATGCAATCGGCGTTTGCGTCGATCGAGCGTATATCGGTCGTCGAGCGGCGCCGCGTGCCGGTCGACGCGTTGATGATGCGGCCGCTTTCGATGTCGAGCTTATCGCGCAGTCATCTGGGCGAACGTCTCGATGAACTGATGAGCCGTCTGAAGCAAGTGCTCGATGCGCACGCGCGCGACGGCTGGCTCGACGAGTGGGTCGAGTCGACGGCGGTGATTGCGCGGCGCTGAGCGTCGCCATTAAAGCGGCTTCGCTGCGCGCCGCCGCGCGGCAGCGCCGCATGAGCTAATAACGAAAATAACGTTGCCGGGCATCGTAAGGCGCCCGTACCATCACGGCTTTGCGCGTTTTTGCGCGCCCGCCGCATGTCCACCTCCCTTGCCCCCGAACGCGCCGCGGCGCCGGCCCAACAGGCCGCTCCGGCCCGTGCGCTGATCCGCTGCGCCGCGGATGTCTCCACTCTCGTCAACCAGGGCGCCGCGGTCGGCAGCGACGCACGCATCGTCGTGGCGATCGCGCTCGGCGGCGTGTTTCTCGATGCCTACGATCTCGGCGCCCTCGCATTCGGCCTCAAGGACGTCGCGCGCGAGTTCTCGCTGACGCCGGCCGGTACCGGTTTCGTGGCCTCGGCGATCACCTTCGGCGCAATCGTCGGCGCATGCCTCGGCGGCTTTCTGACCGACCGCATCGGCCGCTATCGCGTGTTTATGGCCGACATGTTCTTCTTCGTGGTCGCTGCGCTCGCGTGCGCGCTCGCACCGAATGCCTGGGTGCTCGGCGGCGCGCGTTTCGTCATGGGTCTCGGCGTCGGCATCGATCTGCCGGTCGCGATGGCGTTTCTCGCCGAGTTTTCGCGACTGCGCGGACGCGGCAACAAGGCCGCGCGCGTCGCGATGTGGTGCCCCGTCTGGTACGCGGCGATCAGCGTCTCGTATCTGCTCGTGCTCGCCTTCTACGCGATGCTGCCGGCCAGCCACCAGCCGCTGCTCTGGCGACTGATACTCGGCTTCGGCGCCGTGCCCGCGCTGATCATCATCGCGATCCGCAGCCGCTATATCAGCGAGTCGCCGGTGTGGGCCGCGAACCAGGGCGACCTCGCGGGCGCCGCGAAAATCCTCAAGCGCTCGTACGGCATCGATGCAGCGGTCGCGCCCGATGCGCTGCAGGGAACGGCGGCTGCAAATAACTCGCCGCGGCGCGCCTCGTGGGCCAACTACGGCGCGCTGCTGCGCGGCGTCTACCTGAAGCGCACCGTGCTCGCGACGGTGATCGCCGTCGCTTCTTCGTTTGCCTATAACGCGGTAGCGTTCGGTCTGCCCGTGATTATCTCGAGCTTCCTCGCCCAATCGATGCTGACGACGATCCTCGCCTCGCTCGCGCTCAATCTCGCATTCGCGTTCGTCGGCGGGTTGATCGCCGTGCGCACGGTGCCGAGAACAGGCGCGTGGAAGCCGACCGTGCTTGGCTATACGTTCCAGCTCGCCGCGCTCGTCGGTCTCGCGATCGTCGGCAAACCGGCGGGCGGCGTACAGGTTGCGATTGCGGTCGCGCTGCTCGGCGCGTTCCTGCTCGGCCAGGGCTTCGGTCCCGGCTCGCACAGCATGACCTTCGCCTCGCTCAGCTATCCGACGTCGCTGCGCGGCGTGGGCGTCGGCTTCAACCAGACGCTGATGCGTGCAAGCTCGACCGTGTCGCTGTTCCTGTTCCCGGTGCTCGCTGCCGCACTCGGCACGCGCGTGTTCTGGATCATCGCGGCCGCGCCGCTCTGCGGTCTCATCGCGTTGCTCGCGATTCGCTGGGAACCGTCGGGTTATGACGTCGACGCCGAAGATTTCGCGACCGGCTCGACGACGGCCGCAGCAAAAGCACGCTGACACCGCGCACTAACGGCCAGATACAGGCTGCGACGCAGAAGGCTCATCGGGTAACCGGTGAGCCTTTTTTGCATTCCAAAGCTTTCGAGACCGAAGCGTGCAACCAGCTATTTATTGAGAGAGAAAGGCATGCAATGATCGCGCGCCGCCTCGCTGCGCGGTGTTGCAACAGCTGTGCAACACACGCATCGCGAAGCGCCCGGCAACGCGCGGTCGTGTCGCGTTCTCCTTTGTGCTTTTCTGCTCCGATATCGATGCTCGAGCTTCTCCTGTTTCACCTGCTTTGGATGTTCGCGCTGCTTGCAGTCGTAGTGGCCGTTTGTTGCGTCGTCAACTGGCTATGGCCCAACGAGTCGCTCGACGGCTTGCGCATCTTCATGGCAGTCTCGCTCTTCGCGCTGGCCTTCGACGCGGCACTGACCTTTCTCGTGTTCGCCGATTCGCAACAACGTTATGGCAAGTTCAGCACGACCGTTGCGTTTGCCGGGCGCGCATGCGCATATGGACTCGCTGCAGCAGCCGGCTTCTGTTTCGCACGATTGCGCGAGCAACGGCGGTCGCGCCGGTTTCAAGCATTGCGCATGAATGCGGTGCGATAAGCGAGCGTACCGCGCCGCGAGCGACGTGCGGCAATGCGGGAATACGGCTTGCTAACGCCCGCGCGCTCGACTATAACTCTCCCGAAAACCGCGGGAAGGACGAGCCCGGCCGGCCGTCACGCGAGGTGCGCCGTCTCACCGCTGCCCGGCAAACGCATCCGCATTAGAACAACGCAGTGACAGGGCAACGGCGGCGCGGCCGCACGTTAGCGCCACGCAGCACCCTGCATCCGTTGCAGTCAATCGAACGAAGCGCAAACCCACCGACTCGAGCGAGGACATCGTGGACCTTGAAACCGTACGCGTTTTCATGATGACCCGCGGCATCGACTTCGGAACCAAAGTACTTGCCGCCATTGTCCTGTGGATCATCGCGCGCTGGGTCATCGGACTCGTCACGCGCATGCTGCGCGCCGTTCTCGAACGCAATAGCCGTGTCGACCCGACACTCGCGCACTATCTCAGTTCGATTCTTGGCGCGCTGCTGAACCTGCTGCTGATTCTCGCGATTCTGCAGGTGTTCGGCGTGCAGACCACATCGTTCGCCGCGTTGCTCGCGGGTCTCGGTCTTGCCATCGGCACCGCATGGGGCGGCCTGCTCGCGCATTTCGCGGCCGGCGTGTTCATGCAGGTGCTGCGACCGTTCAAGGTCGGCGATTTCGTCACGGCCGGCGGCGTCACGGGCACGGTACGCGAACTGGGGCTGTTCGGCACGACGCTCGTCACGCCCGACAACGTCACGACCATCGTCGGCAACAACAAGATCTTCTCCGACACGATCTCGAACTACAGCGCGCTGCCCGTGCGCCGCGTCGAGCTGACCGCGAAGATCGCCAACGGCGTCGATCCCGTCGACGCGGCGAACCGGCTGCGCGCGGCCGTGGTGCGCATTCCGAATGTCGCCGGGGACCCCGCGCCCGATATCGAAGTGCTGTCGTTCACGCCGGAAGGACCGATGCTGTGCGTGCGCCCTTACACGCATACCGACCACTACTGGCAGGTCTATTTCGACACGAATCGCGCGATTGTCGAGACGTTCAGGGAAGCCGGCTATCCGACGCCTGAAACGCCGTTCGTGCGCCGCACGGCGGCGGGTTGAGCTCAGCAGGCGGCATAAATACAAAGGGCATCGCAATCGAAGCGATGCCCTTACGTCCTGCCGGATGCGCGCTTCATTGCGCGCTTCATTGCACGATGCCTGCCCGTCGGACCGACGAGGCGCTCACCGCCTTCACTGTCCGCCCGTCTTGCGCGCCGAAGTCGCCGGCGCCCGTCGTCGCGCGACTTTCCACAATGCGCCCAACGCAACCGGCACGATCGCCGCGCCGATACCGACCAGCACGATCACGTTCAGATACTGACGGATAAACGGAATGTTGCCGAAGAAGTATCCGAGCAGCACGAGCAGCAACACCCAGAACAGCGCGCCGGCGATGTTGAACAGCTGGAAACGCCGCACGGACATCTGCGATGCGCCCGCGACAAACGGCGCGAAGGTCCGCACGACCGGGATGAAACGCGCCAGCACGATCGTCTTGCCGCCGTGTTTTTCGTAGAAGTTGTGCGTCTTGCGCAGCGCTTCGCGATCGAGAAACCGTTCGAGCACAGGAATATGCGAATCGAAAACCCGCACGCCGATCGCGCGCCCGATCATGTAGTTGACCGTGTTGCCGGTGACGGCCGCGATGACGAGCAGCACGATCAGAAAACCGATGTTCATCGCGCCGCTCGCCGCGAACGCGCCGCCGATAAAGAGCAGCGAATCGCCGGGCAGAAACGGCAGGACGACAAGACCTGTTTCGCAAAACACGATCAGGAAGAGGACCGCGTACACCCATGCGCCGTACTGGCGAATGAAGTCGCCAAGGAAGGCGTCGATATGCAGGACGAGGTTGACGAAATGCAGCAGCGTATCCAAAAAGACATCCTCTCAAGAACGTGGATGGTGAGGCGTGTCGGCGCGCGCCTGTGGTCCGACGAAAAGCACGCGCGAAGGGACGCATACATAGCGTACGCACCTTCTGGCGCAGCATCCGAAGTACCCGATGCAGCGAGGCGCCCAGCGGCGCATAACACAAAACGACACAACACGCCCGGTCCGGAAATGCGACCGCGCCATGATACCGAAAGTGCTGGCTTCAATATTAAGAAATTATGGGCAGCGGAGCGCGGCGGAGGCGATGCCAGCGGTGCGCGCAACGCAATCGGCCGACTGCGGCCTCGCGGCGAATCGCTATAATTCCGCCATGTCCGAATTCCGCGAACCGTCAGACGGCACGGCCGCGGGCGCCTGCCCCGCGCCCGCACAAGCTTCGATTGCCGCCGCCCCTTCCCGCGCATTGCGCGCGGCGCGCGCGCCACGCTCGATCCAGCCCTTGCCCGATCAGCTGATCAGCCAGATCGCCGCCGGCGAAGTCGTCGAGCGGCCCGCGTCGGTCGTCAAGGAACTGCTCGAGAACGCGCTCGACGCCGGCGCGACCACGCTGCGCATTCTGCTCGACGAAGGCGGCGTCAAACGCATTTCGATCACCGACGACGGCTGCGGCATCCCCGAAGCCGAACTTGCGCTCGCACTGACGCGGCACGCGACGAGCAAGATCCGCTCGCTCGCGGAGCTCGAAGCGGTCGCCACGCTCGGGTTTCGCGGCGAAGCACTCGCGTCGATCGCATCGGTATCGGAGATGGCCATTACGAGCCGCACCGGCAACGCCGCGCACGCGACGCGCATCGATGCGAATACCGGCGCGCTGACTCCCGCGGCCGGCACGCAGGGCACGACGATCGAAGTGCGCGAGCTGTACTTCAATACGCCGGCGCGCCGCAAATTCCTGAAGAGCGAACAGACCGAACTCGGCCATTGCATCGAGATGGTCCGCCGCGTCGCACTCGCGCGGCCCGACGTCGCGATTTCGGTGCTGCATAACGGCCGCGCGGTCGAGCACTGGAACGCGAGCGATCCGGCGGCACGCGTCGCGAAAATTCTCGGCGACGCGTTCGCCACCGCGCACCTGCCGCTCGACGAAGCGGCCGGCGCGCTTGCCGTGTACGGCTGCGCCGGCCTGCCGACCGCGAGCCGCGGCCGCGCCGACCAGCAGTACTTTTTCGTGAACGGCCGCTTCGTGCGCGACAAGCTGCTTACGCACGCGGTGCGCGCCGCTTATGAAGACGTGCTGCACGGCGACCGTTATCCGTCGTATGTGCTGTTTCTCGATCTGCCGCCCGAAGCGGTCGACGTGAACGTGCATCCGTCGAAGATCGAGGTGCGCTTTCGCGATTCGCGCTCGATTCACCAGTTCGTATTCCATGCCGTGCAGCGCGCGCTCGCGCGGCATGCGGGCGCGTCGCCGGAGACCACGGCGGGCGGCCATGCGGCGCATATCGAACCGCCTGGACGGCCGGGGTCGTTTGGATCGACGCCGCCCGGCGGCGCGGCCGGCATCGGCGGCAGCGGCGCAGGCCTCGGCGGCGGCGCATCGTCGTCGGGCGGCGGCAGCAGCCGCTTCGGCAGCAACGCGCCACCGTCGGGCACGACATGGATGCGCGATGCGCGGATGCGCCAGGGCACGTTGCCGGTCGCGCAGCCGCTTGCACTCTACGACGCGTTGTTCGGCCGCAAGGATACGGACGCCGCGCTTTCGTCCGCGTTTTCGTCCGCGTTTTCGTCCGCTTCTTCGTCCACTTCTTCGTCCGGTTCGCCATACAACGCGACGGCATTCGACGCATCGACCGCGCCCGTCGCGCGCGATGCGAACGATGCGCCATCGCCGTTCGCGGCGCAGCCGTCCGGCGCTGCCGCCGTCGACACGTTCAACACATTCGACGTCGCCGACGAGCAGCCGCTCGGCTTCGCGCTCGGCCAGATTCACGGCATCTACGTGCTCGCGCAGAATACGCGCGGGCTCGTGATCGTCGATATGCACGCGGCGCACGAGCGCATCCTGTACGAACAGTTCAAGAACGCGCTCGCCGACCGGACGATCGCCGTGCAGCCGCTGCTGATTCCGCAGTCGATGCCGGCCGATCCGGTCGAGATCGGCATCGTCGAGGAAGAGCGCGAGACGCTCGACGCGCTCGGCTTCGACCTCGCCGTGCTGTCGCCAACGACGCTTGCGATCCGCGCGGTGCCCGCGCTGCTGAAAGACGCCGATCTTCCCGCGCTCGCGCGCGCGGTGCTGTCCGATCTGCATGCGTTCGGCGGTTCGCGCGTGCTGACCGAGCGTCAGCACGAACTGCTCGGCACGCTGGCTTGCCATCACGCGGTGCGTGCGAACCGGCGTCTGACACTCGACGAAATGAACGCGCTGCTGCGTCAGATGGAAGCGACCGAGCGTGCCGATCAATGCAATCACGGGCGTCCGACGTGGTACCAACTGACGCTGTCCGACCTCGATCGGCTTTTCATGCGCGGACAATGAACGCATCGCAAGTCGATGCGCGCGCAACGATTGCATGCACTGACGCCGCGAGCGCATCGTCATGACTCGCGTCGCCGCCCCGCTTCCGATCGCCTGCGTGCTCGGCCCGACCGCTTCGGGCAAAACCGCGGCGGCGCTCGCGTTCGCGGCGCGGCGGGCCAGCGAGATCGTCAGCGTCGATTCGGCGCTCGTCTATCGCGGCATGGATATCGGCACCGCGAAGCCGACCGCGCACGAACGTGCGCAGGTGCCGCATCATCTGATCGATATCGTCGATCCGGCCGACGCCTATTCGGCTTCCGACTTTCGCACCGACGCGTTGCGCGCCATCGATGCGATCGTCGAGCGCGGCCGCGTGCCGTTGCTGGTCGGCGGCACGATGCTGTACTACAAGGCGTTGACGCAAGGCCTTAACGACTTGCCCGCCGCCGACGCCGCGCTTCGCGCCGAACTCGAAGCCGATGCCGCGCGCGACGGCTGGCCCGCGCTGCATGCGCGCCTTGCCGCCGTCGATACGCAAACAGCCGCGCGGCTTGCGCCGAACGACGCGCAGCGCATCCAGCGCGCGCTCGAAGTCTTCATGCTGACGGGCCAGCCGATGTCGACGCTGCTTGCGGCGCCCCCACGCGACGATCGAGCCACGGCGCGCTATCGCTTCGTGCCGGTCGCGCTCGAACCGTCGGACCGCGGCATGCTGCATGTGCGGATCGCGCAGCGCTTCGATGCGATGCTCGAGGCCGGCTTCGTCGATGAAGTGCGACGGTTGCGCGCGCGCGGCGATCTGCACGCCGGACTGCCGTCGATGCGCTGCGTCGGCTACCGGCAGGCGTGGGCGTATCTCGACGGCGCGATCGATTATGCGACGATGCGCGACAAGGGCGTGTTCGCGACGCGGCAGTTATGCAAGCGGCAGTTGACGTGGCTGCGCGCGATGCCGGAACGGATCGTGATCGACTGCTGCGCGTCCGATGCGACCGAACAGGCGCTGCACGCGCTGGAGCGGGTCGTCGACGCACGCGTGTAACGCTCGCGGCCCGTAAGCAGCCGTCTATTCGCTCGTCTGCGAGCCTCGCTGAGCGCCGGCGCGTTCCTGCGCGGCCTGTTGCGTCCGGTCGCCGGAACCCGACTGCGAGCCGCCGGGCTGCGCGGCCGGCTGCTGCATAAGCTGCTGCGCGCCGCCTTGCGTCCCTTCCTTCGCCCCGCCCTGCGCCTCTTCTTCCCACCCGCCGCCGAGCGCAAGAAACAGATTGACCCGATCGACGGCGACCGTCGAGCGCGCCGCGGCGACCTGCGCATCGACCGAGGTCAGCGTGCGGGTCGCGTCGAGATCGGAGATAAACGACTCGCGGCCGCTCGTGTACAGCTGATGCGTCTGATCGGCCGACTTGCGCGCCGATTGCAACGCCGTTTCGAGAACCTGCGCGCGCTGCGTGTCGAGGCTGTACGTGGCAAGTGCGGACTCGGTCTCGCGCAGCGCGTTCAGCACGACGGAATCGAAACGCGCGAGCGACGCGGCTGTCGACGCCTCGGCCTCGTGCACCTTCGCGCGCTGCCCGTTCACCGGGAACACCCAGCTGATCATCGGCCCGACCGAGTAGTAGGCGGTCGGCGCGGTGCCGATGTCGGATGCGAGGCCGTTGAAGCCCGCACTCGCGCCGAGGCTGATGGTTGGATACAGCGCCGCCGTCGCGACGCCGATGCGCGCGGTCGACGCCGCAAGCTTGCGCTCCGCCTCGCGCACGTCGGGCCTGCGCTTGAGCAACGCGGCGCCGTCGCCGACCGGTAGCGGCTCGCCGATCTGCGGCAGTTTCGCGCAGTTTCTCGCGGCGGGCGGCAGGTCCTGCGGCGAGCGCGCGAGCAGCATCGCGAGCCGGTATTGCGCGACGCGCTGGCGCAACATGAAGCGCGGGATCTCGGCCGCAATCGTGTCGCGCTGCGTGATGCCGCGCGTGACGTCGGGCTCGTTGCCGCGGCCCGCCTGGAGAAGCCGTTGCGATACATCGACGCGCTCGCGTTCGAGCGCGAGCGAATGCTGCGCGATCGCGAGTTCTTCCGCGGCCGCGCAGTTTTCCACGTACGAACGCACGACATCCGCGACCACCGTGATGCGCACGAGATCGCGCGCGGCTTCGACCGCATCGTCGTCGGCCTTCGCTGCTTCGATGCCGCGCCGCAGCTTGCCGAACAGGTCGAGTTCGTACGACACGTTAAAGCCGATGCCCGCAAGCGTCTGCGGCGGAATCTTGTCGGTCAGAAACTGTTCGGGCGAAAGCTGCGAGTACTGCACCGCTCCCGACGCGTCGCCGCTGAAGCCGTATTGCTCGCGTGCGAACTGCACTTCGGCGCGCGACGCCGCGAGATTCGCGACCGCGACGCGCAAGTCGCGGTTTTCCGCCAGCGCTTCTTCGACAAGACTGTTCAACACCGGGTCGTCGTAGAGCCGCCACCAGTTCGGCGGGACCGGCTGCTGCGTGACGAGCGGATCGTTCGCGCCTTCGATCGGCGCGTTCGCGAAGTTCGAGTTGACGAGCGCGTCTTTCGGCAGCGAATAGTTCGGGCCGACCGTGCAGCCGGCGAGCAACGCGACGAAGGCGGACACGAGCACGCAATTGCGCACCGTCGTCCGCTCCGCCCAGCGCGCTTTGCCGTTCATCTGAGCGCTCCGAGCACCCGCTCGAACCACAGCGCGAAGCGCGATTGCGGCGCCGACGCGGCATCGGGCGCCGACGCCGCGCCCTTGCCGATCGGCCGCAGTTCCGGACCGCGGACCAGCACGGTCGCGGTCCGCCCGGCGATCATCTGGAAATCCTGCGGCACTTCGTCGAGCGCGACACGCACCGGAATGCGCTGCGCAAGCCGCACCCAGCTGAACGCCGGGTCGACGTTCGGCAGCAGGTTCGGCGTGCTGTTCGTGCGGTCGCGGTCCTCGATCGCGGCGACGATGCTGACCACGTGGCCGCGCAACAGCTTCGGCTCGCCCATCACCGCGATATCGACGGCCTGCCCGATGCGGATATGCCGCATCTTCGTCTCTTCGAAGTAGCCGTCGACGCGGAACGAGTGGGCATCGACGATCGACAGCACGGGGTGGCCCGCGCTCGCGTATTCGTTCGGGCGCGGCGCGCGGTCGTTCACATAGCCGTCGACGGGGCTCACGATCGTCGTGCGCTGCAGGTTCAGGCGCGCGGTGTCGAGCGCGACCTGCGCGAGATCCATCTGCGCGCGCGCCTCGATCGCGCGCGCGTGGCTTTGCTGCAGCACCTCGGTCGCGACGAGGTTGCCCAGTTGCTGGTTGCGCACGTCCTCGCGGCGTGCCTCGTCGTAAGTCGCCTTGCGCTGGGCGAGCGTCGCGACCGCCTCGCGATACGCGAGCGCGTAGCGCGCCTCGTCGATCACGAACAGCACCTGGCCTTTTCTGACCGGCTGGTTATCGACGACGTGGATATCGGTGATCCAGCCGGAGATGTCGGGCGAGATCTGCACGATATCGGCGCGCACGCGGCCATCGCGCGTCCACGGCGAGAACATGTAATAGTCGATCACTTTCCATAGCACGAGCGCGGCCGCAACGGTCGCGATCAGCGTCAGAATGACGGAGAACACCGAGATCTGTTTCACGCGCCGAACCGCCTCGTTAGAGCCACGACCGCACCGAAAATGAACACGTAGATGCAAAAATCGAAAGCAGCCCGGTGCCAGACGAAGCGATAGAAGCCGGTCAGCGCGAGCAGCGCGACCACGCCGCGCTTGATCAGATACGCGACCAGCATCAGCACCAGGACGGTGGGCACGAACACGCCGACGATATTGATTTCCCCGATCATGACTTTCTCTTTGGGTTCAGGTGTAGCGTTCGAGAGTGGCATTCACGCGGTGGACGCCGGGCCCGCCCCCGCGAGGCCGGGCGGCGCCGCCGGCGCACCCGCGGCGAGCGGCGCGAGCGACAGGCGCAGGCCGACGAGCGCGTGCACCGCATCGCGCAGCCGGATCTCGGTCGAAAACGAAGGCGGCGCGCCCGCAGTAGTCCCGCCGGTGGTCCCCGCCGTTGTTCCCGGGCCCCATTGCGAGACGCGCGACAGCGCGGCATCGATCGCTTCGATAAGCCCGCGCGGCACAGGCTGGCGCTTGCGCCGCGCGATACACAGTTCGTAGTAGGTGCGCACGTTGACCAGCACGCGGTCGAGCTGTTCGCTCATTTCGGCGGCAACGCCATCGCGGTAGTGGCGCAGATCGAGCGAATTCGACGCAACGCGCAGATCGCGAAACGTTTCGAGCGAAGGATGATGATGCGGGCCCGAAGTCGAGACGCGCGGCAGCACCTGCATCAGACGGTCGAGCATGAGCGAGAAGAACGTGCGCTCATCGGAGATCGGCTGCGCGGACGCCGAGCGCGCGACGTCGGCCCAGGTCGCGCGGATCAGCCGCTGCGCGAAGAACTCGACGCCGAACGGCCGCGTCACCTGGGTCCAGACGAACGCGAATACGATGCCCGCGAGCGACGCGGAGGTCGTATTGAGGAACACCAGGAAGTTCGCGTCGTACGAGCCGGCGAGGCTGATGAACGTCGCGGTGAAGAGCGCGATCACCGCGGCGACCGCATTGAGTTTCGGATGCGCGATCAGCGTGCCGATCGCGAGGAACGGCACCGCGAACACGAGCACCAGTGTCTCGAAGTTATGGACCTCGGGCAGCACGACGAAGAGATAGACGCCCGATAGAACCACCGACACGATGTTCGCAACGAAGAACCGGAAGATGGCCGGCGCGGGCTCGTCGAGGCCCGCGAAAAAGCAGCACGCCACCGTCGCGATAAACACCGCGTTCGCGCCGTCGTGCCAGCCGGAGGCGATCCACAGGCTGCAGGCAACGACCACGAAACCCGCGACGGTGGCCGACGAAAACAGCATGAAGCCGTGATCGACCCAGATCTGCTCGCCGTTCACGCGCCAATGCCGGAAGCGCGGATGCCAGATGCCGTCGGAATGATCGAACAGCGCACGCAGTTCGCGGCAATCCTGCCAGATGTCGATTGCCATCTGCACGCGCCACAGCGCGTTCGACAGCAGCGCGCCGTCCCATGGCCCAAGCGTGCGGGGCACGCTCACGCGCAGCGCGGCAATGCGCGCGCGCAGGCTCGTCGCTTCGGCGTCGCCGATTGCCGATACGCTCTGATCTCGGCGCGAAGGCGCATTGATCCACTTGCCAACGTCGGTAAGCAACGGCTCGAATTCCGGCACGCGGGCCATCGCTGCCGAGCGCCGGAACGCGGCGAGCGGATCGGCCACCGCCGCCAGCACGGGCAGAAACAGCTGCATGCGTTCGCGCAGCGCGTAGGCGCGCGACACGACGTCCGGGCTCGCGTGATCGTAAGTCAATTGTGAGAGCAGTACGTCGAGCGCCTTGACGGTCGAGGCCAGCCGTTGCTGCAACGGCAGCTGTACGACGTCGTGCGAGCGCGCCGACAGTGCGGCCCGTGCGAACTGCGCCGCATCGGCGAACCACGAGTCGGTGCGTGCGAGCAGCGTCGGCGCGAGCCGGCTCGGAAACAGGATCGAACCGACGACGCTTGCGCAGATGATGCCGAGCAGAATCTCCTCGGTGCGCGCGATCGCGACATCGAAGATCGCCGTCGGGTTCGTCACCGTCGGAAACGCGACGAGCGGCAGCGTGAAGCCCGCGAGCACGAACACGTATGAACGCGCGCTGCGGTCCGACAGCGACAGGTAGAGCATCGTCGCGGTCCACAGCGCGACGAGCACGCTGAACAGATACGGCGACTCGACGAACGGCGGCACAAGCGCCACCGACATCGCCGCGCCGATCATCGTGCCGATCGCGCGAAACATCGCCTTCGAGCGCGTTGCGCCGACAAACGGGTTCGACACGATATAGACCGACGCCAGCGCCCACGACGGCCGCGGCAGCGGCACGGCGAGCGCGATATATAACGCGAGCATCCCGGCCACGAAAGTCTTGACCGAAAACAGCCAGTCGCGAGCGGACGGGTTGGTCATGAGGATTGTGCGCGTCGTGTCGTTCTTGATTTGTCGGAGCCGGGACGATGGATGCATGAGGCGCCGAGCCCGACGGGTGACGCAAGTCTGTCCTGTCGCGAAACAACGCGTTTCCCGCCACGCACTGCAATTTCGAATTCGCACGGTTTCTGGTGCAGGCAGCGCAAGGGTTGCAGATGCCTTTCGGCAACGTCAATGCGCGTCTTTGACACTGCTGTCGCGGTACGCGCGGCCGTGCCGGCGGCGCAACCGGACTCCGTGCGAACTCGTCAATTTCCATTGCCCGGCACAAGCCGCGATTTCGTTGCGGATGCACATTGTGGCATCGCCGTTTCTGCAATCGCATCCCGACTGCATTCATTACAGAAGGAGATTTTCCGTGAGTCAGATGAAGTCAAGCCGAAAGCTCGTCTCCACCCGTGCAACGATCATATGTGCCGCCGCCATCGCGACCGCATCGTTATTCGGACATGCCGCCTTCGCGCAAGATGCGCAGACGTCGTCCGCCACGCAGACGACGACGCCCGCCACGCACGCGACTCACGCGAGCCTGCGTCACGCCAATCACAAGCTCGAACGCGACGTTCGGGTCGCGCTGGCCCACGCGAAGATCGATACGACCGACATTCTGATCCGCGCGAAAGGCAGCAAGGTCGCGCTGATCGGCGCAGTGCCCGACCAGAATATGATTGCATCCGCGGCCGGCATCACGGGCAAGGTCGCCGGCGTGACTTCGGTGCAGAACCTTCTCATTGTGCGGCCCGAGTCCGACGATTGAAGTGGGAAGGTGAAATGGGAAAGTGAAGCCGGGGGGGTTGAAGCAAACGAACCGAAACGAAAAACGGCACGCGCATCAATCCAGATTCGCGTGCCGTTTTTCGTTGAATGCGCTGCCGGAGCAGTTGCCTCCGTTGCCTTGCTCGGTTGCCCTGGCTATCCAGGCGCTCGCCGTTAGATGACGACCGTCTGTGCCTCGCCTTCCTTGCTTTGCCGCACGGTGCCGATCTGCCACACCTGCTCGCCCGCGGCGGACAGCAGGCCGATCGCCTGCTTCGCGTCCTGCGCGGAAACGATGACGGCCATGCCGATGCCGCAGTTGAATACGCGATGCATCTCGGCGTCGGCGACGCCGCCGTGCTTCTGCAGCCACGCGAACAGCGGCGGCAGCGGCCATGCGCGATGATCGAGCTCGGCGGTGAGCCCTGCCTTGAGCACGCGCGGAATGTTTTCGACGAGCCCGCCGCCCGTGATGTGCGCCATGCCCTTCACCGGCATCTGTTCCATCAGCGCGAGCAACGGCTTCACGTAGATGCGCGTGGGCGCCATCAGCGCATCGGCGAGCGGGCGGCCGTCGAAGTCGGCGGTGAGATCGGGATTCGCGCGCTCGACGATCTTGCGCACGAGCGAGTAGCCGTTCGAGTGGATGCCGCTCGACGCGAGGCCCAGCACGATATCGCCCGGGACGATCGTGCTGCCGTCGATAATCTTGCTCTTTTCGACCGCGCCGACCGCGAAGCCCGCGAGATCGTATTCGCCATCGGGATACATGCCCGGCATTTCGGCCGTTTCGCCGCCGATCAGCGCGCAGCCCGCGAGTTCGCAGCCATATGCAATGCCTTTGACGACCGTCGCCGCGGTGCCCACTTCGAGCTTGCCGCACGCGAAATAGTCGAGGAAGAAGAGCGGCTCGGCGCCTTGCACGAGGATATCGTTGACGCTCATCGCGACGAGATCCTGGCCGACCGTGTCGTGTTTGTTCAGGTGGAAGGCGAGCTTCAGCTTCGTGCCGACGCCGTCGGTGCCCGACACGAGCACGGGCTCGCGATATTTCTTCGGCACCTCGAACAGCGCACCGAAACCGCCGATGCCGGCCAGCACGCCGTCGCGCAGCGTTTTCCTCGCAAAGGGCTTGATCGCATCGACGAGGGCATCGCCCGCTTCGATGTCCACGCCGGCGTCACGATACGACAAACCTTGAGCGTCAGGAGCGGATTTCGGTTGATTCATAAGGAAAGCGCGAGAAGGTCGGTAAAATGCGATTTTACCTGATGCCGGCCCGCGGGCTGGAATTCTTCCCCCGGTATACGCGCCGTTTGCACCGCCGCACCGGCGGGGAAACCCCACCCAGGAAAACGAGGAAAAGTTTATCTTGCAGCAGAACGCTCCGATTTTTACGCCGTATCAGCGGCGCGCGATGATCTGGTTCGCCATCGCGCTCGTCACCGGCATTCTTCTGTGGCTATTGAGCCCGGTGCTCACACCGTTTCTGCTCGGCGCGATCCTCGCTTACATCCTGCATCCGGGCGTGTCGTGGCTCAGGCGCCGCCGCGTGCCGAAGGGCCTCGCCGCGTTGCTCATGATGCTGTTCTTCACGCTGATGGTGACAGGGCTCGTGCTGCTGATACTCGCCGTCGTGCAGAAGGAAGTGCCGCAGTTGCGCCAGCAGGTGCCCGTCATGATTTCGCACCTCCACCAGTGGCTGCAGCCGAAGCTCGAGCTCCTCGGCCTCGCCGATTCGCTCGACTTCGCGAGCATTCGCGATCTCGTCACGAACCAGCTCGAAGGCAGTGCGCAGACTGTCGTGATCTACGCATGGACGTCGATCCGCACGAGCAGCAACCTGATGCTCGACATCGTCGGCAATCTCGTCATGGTGCCGCTCGTGCTGTTCTACCTGCTTTACGACTGGAACGCGATGACGCGCCGCATCACGCACTTCATTCCGCGCCGCTGGCTCGGCAAGACGCTGCAGCTGTCGCACGACATGGACCAGATGCTGTCGCAATACCTGCGCGGCCAGTTGCTCGTCATGGCCGTGCTCGCGGTTTATTATTCGGTCGCGCTATGGGCCGCCGGGTTCGAGATCGCGCTGCCGGTCGGCATATTTACCGGTCTCGCGGTGTTTATTCCCTATATCGGTTTCGCGACGGGCCTGATCCTCGCGCTCGTCGCCGCGCTGCTGCAGTTCGGCAGCTGGTATGGAATCGGCGCAGTCGCCATCGTGTATGGCGTCGGCCAGATTCTCGAGAGTTTTATCCTGACACCGCGTCTCGTCGGCGAACGCATCGGATTGCACCCGCTTGCCGTGATTTTCGCGTTGCTCGCGTTCGGTCAATTGTTCGGCTTTTTCGGCGTGCTGCTCGCGCTGCCGGTCAGCGCGATCCTGTCCGTCGCGTGGCGCGAATTGCGGCAAAGCTATCTGTCGAGCACGCTTTACAAGAATTGATGCCGGCGATTAACGTGCGCCGCTGTATTGCCGTGAGGCCGTGCTTGCGGCGTGCTTGCGACGTGCTTGCGGCGCGTTTTGTGTCATGTTGCGCCGTGTTCGACCCGCGTGTTCGACGCACGCGTGATCCTCGCTTAACCCGCGTTTGCGTCGAGTTCGCGTACCGGTCGGGCATTGCGATGCGCGCATACGGGTTGCCGCGGGACTGACCGTCCTTCTCTCTATCGAATACTGTGCTGCGCCAACTTACGCTCGATCTAGGCACACCGCCGCCATCGACCTTCGACAATTTCTTCGCCGGCGCGAACGACGAGCTGGTCACGCGCCTGCGCGGACTCGACGCCGCGCTGGCGGCGGGCCCCGTCGCGGACCGCACGTTCTATGTGTGGGGCGAAACGGGCAGCGGCCGCACGCATCTGCTGCAGGCGCTCGCGCACGAAGCAGCGCCCGGCCACGTACGCTACGCGGGACCGCACAGCAGCCTCGACGCGTTCGCGTTCGATGCGCGCGTCACGCTCTATGCGATCGACGATTGCGATGCGTTATCGGCCGCGCAGCAGATCGCGCTCTTCAATCTGTTCAACGAAGTGCGCGCGCACCCGGCCAGCGCGCTCGTCGCGACCGGCGCCGCGGCGCCGCTCGGCCTTGCAGTGCGCGAAGACCTGCGCACGCGCCTCGGCTGGGGCCTCGTATTCTATCTCGCGCCGCTGTCCGACGACGGCAAGGCCGCGGTATTGAAGCACGCGGCGCACGAGCGCGGCATCGCGCTCGCCGACGACGTGCCCGCCTATCTGCTCACGCACTTTCGCCGCGATATGCCGAGCCTGATGGCGCTTCTCGATGCGCTCGACCGCTTCTCGCTCGAACAGAAGCGCGCGGTGACGCTGCCGCTGTTACGCACCATGCTCGCCTCGCCCGACTCGAGGCTCGCGCCCGCTTCTGCTGCCGCCGGCGCCGATGCCGTTGGCGGCAACCCGGCCGGCGGCAACGCGACGAGCGGCAGCCCGGGCGGCGAAAGCGGCGGCAAGGCCGGCGCCGCGAATACCGCCCCCTCGGGCCCGCACGGTCCGGACGCGCCGTTTCAGCCATCCGATCAGGCCGCTTCAAGTAAAATAGGCCCCCATGGCTAATCTTGCACTTTTCGATCTCGATCACACGCTCATTCCCACCGATAGCGACCACGAGTGGGGGCGCTTCATGGTGAAACTCGGCATCGTCGACGCTGAGAACTTCGCGCGCGAAAACGACCGCTTCTATGCCGACTACAAGGCCGGCAAGCTCGATATCCACGCGTATCTCGTCGCCATGCTGACCCCGCTTGCGAAATATTCGCGCGAGCAGCTGAAGGCGTGGCACGACCAGTACATGCACGAGGTCATCAAGCCGGCCATCGTGCCGGCCGCAATCGAACTCGTGCGCGAGCATCGCGATGCGGGCGACCTGTGCTGCATGGTCACCGCCACGAACGAGTTCATCACCGCGCCGATCGCCGAAATGTTCGGCGTCCACAAGCTGATCGCGTGCGAAGTGGAAACCATCGACGGCCATCCGGCATCGGCCTATACGGGCCGGCCGACCGGCACGCCGAGCTACCGTGAAGGCAAGATCGTGCGCACCGAGGCATGGCTCGCCTCGCTCGGCAAAACATGGTCGGATTTCGAGCGCAGCTACTTCTACAGCGATTCGCATAACGACATCCCGCTGCTCGAAAAGGTCACCGACCCGATCGCGACCAACCCGGACGACACGCTGCGCGAGTATGCGCAGACGCACGGCTGGCGCATCCTCGAACTATTCCAGACCACGTGATCAAAAAACTCATTCGCAAGCTGTTCGGACAAGACCGGGCAGACGCCGACAATCTCGCCGACGAAGACCCGTCCACCCCTCTGCACGAAGAAGACACGGCGGCGGCGAAACGCGTCGAAAATCCGCCGCCGCGCGGCGCGCCCGCTGCAGCGACCGCCGCCGCTTCTGACACATCCGCCGCTTCGACCTCGTCTTCGACCCGTTCGCGCCGCAAGCCCGCACGCGCGTCCAGCGCCGGCGCCGCCGTTAAGGACGACAGCGCGCGCGACCCGAACCTGCCCGTCATCATTGCGTCGGACGTTCACGGCATCGACCCCGCGCTGATATCCCGCAATGCGATCCGCGTCACCGAAGGCCTGCAGCAGGCGGGCTTTCGCGCGTTTATCGTCGGCGGCGCGGTGCGCGACCTGCTGCTCGGTATCGCACCGAAAGACTTCGACGTCGCGACCGACGCGACGCCCGAACAGGTACAACGGCTGTTTCGCCGCGCCCGCATCATCGGGCGGCGTTTCCAGATCGTGCATGTGCAGTTCGGCCAGGAAATCATCGAGACATCGACGTTCCGTGCATTGGTCGATCCGCCGGCTGCCGCCGCGGCGCCTGAGTCTGCCGATGCGGCACAGTCCGCTGCAAGCGAGCCCGCCACGCCGCCGCGGCGCCTGAGGCGCGACGAGCTCGATCGCCGCACGCATGCGGTCGATGCGAGCGGACGCGTGCTGCGCGACAATGTATGGGGTGAGCAGCACGAAGACGCGACGCGACGCGATTTCACGATCAACGCAATGTATTACGACCCCGCGACGCAGACGGTGCTCGATTACCACAACGGCATGGCCGACGTGCGCGCGCGCCTGTTGCGGATGATCGGCGATCCGGCGACGCGCTATCGCGAAGACCCGGTGCGAATGCTGCGCGTCGTGCGCTTCGCGGCCAAGCTCGGCTTCGAGATCGACGATGCGACGCGCGCGCCGATCACCTCGCTCGCGGATCTGATCAACAATGTGCCTGCGGCGCGCCTCTTCGACGAAATGCTGAAGCTGCTGTTGTCGGGACATGCGCTCGCATGTCTGCAGCGGCTGCGCAAGGAAGGGCTGCATCATGGCCTGCTGCCGCTGCTCGATGTCGTGCTCGAACAGCCGCACGGCGAGCGCTTCATCACGCTCGCACTGAACAAGACCGATGCGCGCGTGATGGCGGGCAAAACGGTGTCGCCGGGCTTCCTGTTCGCCACGCTGTTGTGGCACGACGTGCAGCAGCGCTGGCAGCAGTACGAGGCGAACGGCGAATTCCCCGTGCCGGCGCTGCATCGCGCGATGGACGACGTGCTCGACATGCAGACCGAGAAGCTTGCCATTCACAAGCGCTTCTCGGCCGATATGCGCGAGATCTGGGGCCTGCAGATGCGTCTCGAGCGGCGCTCCGGACGCAGTGCGCTGAAGCTGATCGAACACCAAAGATTTAGAGCGGGGTATGATTTCCTCCTGCTGCGCAGCGAATCCGGTGAACTGGACGAATCGGTTGCTGCGTGGTGGACTGAATTCATCAATGGAGACGCTGCCGCGCGCGAAGCATTGCTCACGCAAGGCGGGAAGGACCGGACGCCCAGAAAACGACGGCGGCGCGGAGGTGGCGCCAGAAACCGCAAGGCGGGCGACGGTATGGAGGGCGGCACGCCCGCAGGCAACGGCGAAGTCAAGGATGTGAGCCCCAACGGCACACACGAAGACTGACGCGGTTCCGGCGGAAGCCGTCGAACGAAAGTCGTAGGAAGTGATGCCATGACGGTTGCCTATCTCGGCCTTGGCGCAAACCTCGGGGATGCGCGCCAGACCCTGAAAGACGCGGTGGTGTGCCTCGCACAGCAGCACGCGATCACCGTGCTCGCGAAGTCCAGCCTGTATCGCACTGCCCCCATCGACGCGGGCGGCGATGACTATTTCAACCTCGCCGTGAAGCTCGAGACGGCGTTGCCGGTACGGCATCTGCTCGCGCTTTGTCACAAGATCGAAACCCACTTCGGCCGCGAACGGCCGTATCGCAACGCGCCGCGCACGCTCGATCTCGACATCCTGCTGTATGGCGAGCATTGCATCGACGAACCGGATCTGACGGTGCCGCATCCGCGGCTCACCGAGCGCGCGTTCGCGCTCGTGCCGCTCGTCGAAATCGAGCCGTCGCTGATCATTCCTCAACGCGGCCGCGCGCACGATTTCCTCGAAGCGGTCGCAGCGCAACGTATCGAGAAGGTGAAGGCCGCGTGTCTGTGCCCCTCGCTGGCCGCCCTGAGCGGTAGCAAAGTCGCCGGCAAGGATGCGGGCGAACCGGGCAAGGGCGGCTGCTCATGACCGCATCGCCGCTCATGACCGCATCGCCGCTCACGGTGACCGCGCCGGCCACGCGGGCGCCGTATGCGTATCTTGCGATCGAAGGGCCGATCGGTGTCGGCAAGACGTCGCTCGCGATGCGCCTCGCCGAGCGATGGTCGATGCAGACGCTGTTCGAACGGCCGCAGGACAACCCGTTTCTCGAACGCTTCTACCGCGATACGGCGCGCTATGCGCTGCCCGCGCAGTTGAGCTTTGCGCTGCAGCGCACCCAGCAGATCCAGGACATTGCCGCGCTGCAGGCGGCCGGCACGCCGCTCATCACGGACTTCATCACGCAGAAGAACGGCATCTTTGCGCGCCTCACGCTGAAGGACGACGAATGGCAGCTGTATCGCGCGCTGGCCGCACGGCTCGAAGCCGACGGGCCCGCACCCGATCTCGTCGTGTATCTGCAGGCGAGTCCCGAGGTGCTGTTCTCGCGCATCCAGAAACGCGCGGTGCCGATGGAACTGCAGATCTCTGACGCCTATCTGCGCGCACTGTGCGACGCGTACAACGAGTTCTTCTATCACTACGACCGCACGCCGGTGCTGACGGTCAACGCCGAACATCTGAACCCGATCGAATCGAACGCGGACCTTGCGCTGCTGGCCGAACGCATCGAGACGATGCGCGGCCGCAAGGAATTCTTCGTCAAGGGCACGTCGCTATAACGCGCCGGCCCCGGTTTCCCGCGTTCCCCTCTTCAACGAACGGATTGCCCCATGAGCTATTTGCAGGAAACGAGCCGCAACGCGATCACGGTGCCGAAACTTCAGGCAATGCGCGAGGCCGGCGAAAAGATCGCGATGCTGACCTGCTATGACGCGAGCTTCGCATCGCTGCTCGATCATGCGGGTGTCGATTCGCTGCTGATCGGCGATTCGCTCGGCAACGTGCTGCAAGGCCAGACCACCACGCTCCCCGTCGCGCTCGAAGACGTCGCGTACCACACGGCCTGCGTCGCGCGCGCGCGGCCGTCCGCGCTGATCGTCGCGGACCTGCCGTTCGGCACTTACGGCACCGCCGCCGACGCGTTTGCAAACGCCGTCACGCTGATGCGCGCGGGCGCGCAGATGGTGAAGCTCGAAGGCGGCGAATGGGCGGCGGACATCGTGAGGTTTCTTGTCGAGCGCGCGGTGCCCGTATGTGCGCACATCGGGTTGACGCCGCAATCGGTGCACGCGTTCGGCGGCTTCAAGGTGCAAGGCAAAACCGAAGCAGCGGCAAGCCAGATGTTGCGCGATGCGCGCGCGTTGCAGGACGCCGGCGCGCAGCTGATGGTGATCGAAGCGGTTCCCGCGCGGCTCGCCGCCGAAGTGACGAAGCAGCTAAAAATTCCGACGATCGGCATCGGCGCGGGCCTCGACTGTTCAGGTCAGGTGCTCGTGCTGCACGACATGCTCGGCATTTACCCCGGTAAGCGTCCGCGCTTCGTGAAAGATTTCATGCAAGGCAGTTCGAGCATTCTCGCTGCGATCGAAGCGTACGTGCGCGAAGTGAAGGATGGCTTGTTCCCGGCCGCGGAGCACACGTTCTGAACTAGCCCGCCCGCGTTAAGCGCGCGGGCGTTCTTGCAGGCCGACGTGCGGGTCGACGTGCGGGTCGACGTGCATTCGCGGTCACGACCAGTCGTCTCAGCTGACGATCCGCGCCGGCAATGCGCCGCGCAGCGCGTTGCAGATCAGGAGCGCTTCGGCGTTGATCACATCGTCGCGCGTCAGCACGCGCTCGGCGGCGGCCATGTCCGCGTCATCGAGCAACACCGCGCGCATCACGCCCGGCAGCACGCCGCAATCGAGCGGCGGCGTCCACCACTTCCCTTCGAGCTTTACGAATACGTTCGACCTTCCGCCTTCGGTCAATTCGCCGCGTTCGTTGAAGAAGAGCGTATCGAACGCGTCCATCACTTCCGCCTCGCGCCAGCCGCGATCGTATTCGGCGCGGCGCGTGGTCTTGTGACGCAGCAGCGGATCGTCCGACTGGACATTCATAAAACCATGCGCGGGGCCGAGTAGCACTCCGACGCTTTCGTCCGCGAGCGGCATCAGCGGCGCCACCGTCAGTTCAACCGCGCCGGCCTTTTCCAGCACGAGCCGCATCCGGTGCGGCTGGCCGGCCTGCAGCGCATCGCAGTGCGTCGCTATGCGCGCGCGGACAGCCGCTTCGTCGAACGCGAAGCCGAGCCACGCGGCGCTTGCGCCGATACGAGCGAGATGACGGTCGATATGGCGCACGCCCGCCTCGTGCGTTGCGTACATCGTTTCGAACAGCTGGAAGCCGGGATCGGCTTCGGTCAGGAAACGCGCTTTCAATCGACACTCCGCGTATTCGTCGGCCGCGACGCTATCGAGCACGATACCCGCGCCGATGCCCAGCGTACCGTGGTAGGTGCTGACGCCGGGCGGCACCGGGTCGAGCGTCAGCGTGCGAATCGCGACCGACAGGCAAAAATCGCCGCAGCGCTGTGTGGCCGGCGCCATCGGCTGCGCGGGCGCATCGAGCCAGCCGATCGCGCCGGTGTACAGGCCGCGCGGCGTACTTTCGAGCACGTCGATCAGCTGCATGGTCTGGTGTTTCGGCGCACCGGTGATCGAGCCGCACGGAAAAAGTGCGCGCAGGATATCGGCGAACGACGTGCGAGGCCGCAGCAGCGCGGTCACCGTCGACGTCATCTGCCAGACCGATTCGTAGGGCTCGACCGAGAACAGCGCCGGCACCTTGACCGAGCCGGTCTCCGCGACGCGCGACAGATCGTTGCGCAGCAGGTCGACGATCATCACGTTCTCGGCGCGGTTCTTCGGATCGTGCGCAAGAAAATCGGCGGCCGCGCGGTCCGCGTCCGGGTCGCGTGAGCGCGGCGCGGTGCCTTTCATCGGACGCGCGCGTAACGCACCGCTCTTCTTTTCGATGAAAAGCTCCGGCGAACATGACAGCACCCAGCGGCGCTCCGGCAACGCGATGAGCGCGCCGTACTGCACCGTCTGGCGCGCGCGCAATCGCCGGAACAGCGCGGCCGGCGGTCCGAACACGTCGAACGCGAGACGGTATGTGTAGTTGACCTGATAGGAATCGCCGGCGCGCAACGCGTCGTGAATGGCGCCGATCGCGCGCTCGAACTCGGGATAATCGACGCTCGCGCGCACGCCGCCCGTGCCCGCCACCGACGGCTCGACCGCGCCGCTGTCGCGCTGCACAAGCCACGCGTCGACTTCGTCGCGCGAGAGCTTCACGCACTGATCGAACAACAGGAAACGCAGCGCGCCGGTTGTCTTCGAATGCGGACCCGCGCGGGCCCCGACGCGTTGCGTCGTTTTGGTGAGGACGAGGTTGCGGCCGAATTCGTAGTCCGCGATCACGACCGCATGCAGACCGCGGCGGGCGTCGTCGGCGGCCGCCTCGCACACGGCGTCGAGTTGCGCGCTGTCGGTACATACGCGCTCATGGCGAAAGCCCGTGTACAGACGACTCGATCGGCGGACCGCAGTCGAGTTGCAATCATCGAGCAGCGCGTATGCGGCATGCGGGTCATCGACCGCCATGGGTACCGCCGACATCAAGTTGCACTAATTCGAAATTTAATCGAAAAAGCTCTTGACCCGATCAAACCAGCTCTTGCTTTGCGGACTATGTCGCGCTCCGCCTTCGACAAGCGACTTCTCGAACTGCTGCAACAGATCGCGCTGCGTGTCGGTAAGCTTGACCGGCGTCTCGACCTGGACGTGCACGTACAGGTCGCCTGCGATGCTCGAGCGCAAGCCCTTGATACCCTTGCCGCGCAGACGGAAGGTTTTACCTGACTGCGTGCCCTCCGGCACCGTGAAGCTCGCACGGCCGGCTAGCGTCGGCACTTCGATCTCGCCGCCGAGCGCCGCCGTCGTGAACGGGATTGGCATCTGGCAATGCAGATCGTCGCCGTCGCGCTCGAAAACCGAGTGCGGCTTGATGTGGATCTCGACATACAGATCGCCCGACGGACCGCCGTTGATGCCGGGCTCGCCATTGCCGGCCGAGCGGATCCGCATGCCGTCGTCGATGCCGGCAGGAATCTTCACTTCGAGCGTCTTGGTTTCCTTCGTCTTGCCCGCGCCGTGGCAGTGCGTGCAAGGCTCGGGAATATACGTGCCGGTGCCGTGGCACTTCGGACACGTCTGCTGGATGCTGAAGAAGCCTTGCGACATCCGCACGGTGCCCGAGCCGCTGCAGGTCGGGCACGTTTCCGGCTTCGTGCCGGGCTTCGCGCCCGAGCCGTGGCAGACCTCGCATGATACCCAGCTCGGCACGCGAATTTGCGTGTCGTAGCCGTGCGCAGCCTGCTCGAGCGTGATTTCCATGCTGTAGCGCAGGTCCGCGCCGCGATACACCTGCGGACCGGCACGTCCCCCGCGGCCACCGCCGCCGGCCGCCTGGCCGAAGATGTCGCCGAAGATATCGCCGAACGCGTCGGCAAAACCGCCGAAGCCTTGTGCGCCCGCCGCTCCCATGTTCGGATCGACGCCCGCGTGACCGTATTGGTCGTACGCACCGCGCTTCTGCGAGTCCGACAGCATTTCATAGGCCTCTTTGGCTTCCTTGAAATGCTCTTCCGCATCCTTGTTGCCCGGATTGCGGTCGGGGTGATACTTCATCGCGAGTTTGCGATAAGCCTTCTTGATTTCGTCGTCGCTTGCGTTCTTCGCGACGCCCAGAACCTCGTAGTAATCCCGTTTCGCCATATCGGTTCAACGCCCTCCGCGCACTGCAACGCGGCGGCTCCTCATGAATGCTGGAGTCTAGCGACTCGTCCGGCGCTGGCTTCGCAGCTGTCTACCGATGCAAAGCCATGCCTGCCATAAAACAAATGTGCCCGGAGAGCCAAAAAGGCTCGCCAGGCGCGTTTTCCGTGCGGCTTCCGTTCAGGTTTTGACCCGGGGTTTTAATCCTGGGACTACGCCAGGTTTAACCGGGCGTCTGACCCAAGACTTCGATCCGGGGTTGACCGCAGGTCTTCCAGCCGGGCCGCGCGTGGTCGAGCCACGCGCGGTTCGGGTCGGACGGCACCCCGGCTTAGTCCTTCTTCACTTCCTTGAAGTCCGCATCGACGACGTCGTCGGCCTTCTCTGCACCCGGCGCACTGTCGGAAGCCGCAGCTCCCGCTGCCGCGCCGGCCGCGCCCTGCGCTGCCTGCATGTCGGCGTACATCTTTTCGCCGAGCTTCTGCGATGCGGTCGCAACGGTCTCGATCTTCGCGTCGATCTCCGCCTTGTCGGCCGAGCCGCTCTTCAGCGTGTCTTCGAGGTCCTTCAACGCCGCTTCGATCTTTTCCTTCTCACCGGCGTCGAGCTTGTCGCCATACTCGGTGAGCGCCTTCTTCGTGCTGTGGACCAGCGCGTCGCCCTGGTTGCGGGCATCGGCCAGCTCACGCAGCTTGTGATCTTCCTCGGCGTTCGCTTCCGCGTCCTTCACCATCTTTTCAATCTCGGCTTCGGACAGACCCGAGTTCGCCTTGATCGTGATGCGGTTTTCCTTGCCGGTCGCCTTGTCCTTCGCGCCGACGTGCAGAATACCGTTCGCGTCGATATCGAAGCTCACCTCGATCTGCGGCACGCCGCGCGGTGCCGGCGGAATACCTTCCAGGTTGAACTCGCCCAGCAGCTTGTTGCCCGCCGCCATTTCGCGCTCGCCCTGGAACACCTTGATCGTCACCGCCGACTGGTTATCGTCGGCCGTCGAATACACTTGCGCGTGCTTCGTCGGGATCGTGGTGTTCTTGTTGATCATCTTCGTCATCACGCCGCCGAGCGTTTCGATACCAAGCGACAACGGGGTCACGTCGAGCAGCAGCACGTCCTTGCGGTCGCCCGACAGCACCTGGCCCTGAATCGCAGCGCCGACTGCCACTGCTTCGTCCGGGTTCACGTCGCGGCGCGGATCCTTGCCGAAGAACTCCTTCACCTTTTCCTGCACCTTCGGCATGCGCGTCATGCCGCCGACGAGGATCACGTCGTCGATCTCGCCGACCTTCACACCCGCATCCTTGATCGCGGTGCGGCACGGTTCGATCGTGCGTTCGATCAGCTCTTCGACAAGCGCCTCGAGCTTCGCGCGCGTGAACTTGAGATTCAGGTGCTTCGGACCCGACGCGTCCGCCGTAATGTACGGCAGATTGATGTCGGTCTGCTGCGTCGACGACAGTTCGATCTTCGCCTTTTCAGCAGCTTCCTTCAGGCGCTGCAGCGCGAGCACGTCCTTCGACAGGTCGACACCTTGCTCCTTCTTGAACTCGCCGATGATGTAATCGATGATGCGCTGGTCGAAGTCTTCACCGCCAAGGAACGTGTCGCCGTTCGTCGACAGCACTTCGAACTGCATTTCGCCGTCCACATCCGCAATTTCGATGATCGAAATATCGAACGTACCGCCACCGAGGTCGAACACCGCGATCTTGCGGTCGCCCTTTTCGGCCTTGTCGAGACCAAACGCGAGCGCAGCAGCGGTCGGCTCGTTGATGATCCGCTTCACTTCGAGGCCGGCAATGCGGCCCGCGTCCTTGGTCGCCTGACGCTGGCTGTCGTTGAAGTACGCCGGAACGGTGATTACCGCTTCCGTAACGGGCTCGCCGAGATAGTCTTCGGCGGTCTTCTTCATCTTGCGCAGCACTTCCGCCGAGATTTGCGGCGGCGCGAGCTTCTGGCCGTGCGCCTCGACCCATGCATCGCCGTTTTCAGCCTTGACGATCTTGTACGGCATCAGGCCGATGTCCTTCTGGACTTCCTTCTCTTCGAAACGGCGACCGATCAGGCGCTTGACCGCGAACAGCGTGTTCTTCGGGTTGGTAACCGACTGGCGTTTCGCAGGCGCACCGACGAGCACTTCGTTGTCGTCCATGTACGCGATGATCGACGGCGTCGTGCGAGCGCCTTCCGAGTTCTCGATCACCTTGACCTGATTGCCTTCCATCAGCGCCACGCACGAGTTCGTGGTGCCGAGGTCGATACCGATAATCTTGCCCATTTTTACTAATCTCCTGACTTTGATCGCTGCGGGAACGCCGTTCTCTACCGGTCGTCCCGCCCCTCAATTCATACCTGCACCCAACATAAGTGCGCTGGCAGCGTTTTCAAGACCTTGAATACGATGCGGTCTTTAATTTTTTTCAATCGCCGCGGCCGCGCCGTCGCTTCTGCTGTCGCGCTCGAGGTTGACCTGTTCGGCGGCGCGGATTTTCTCACGAGCGGCCGCCACGGCGGCTTCGAACTGAGCGATGCCGTGCCAGCCGGTCGCCCGGCCCAGACGCTTGCCCCGATGGAAGAAGAACCACGTGGGCACCCCATGGAGCAGGAACCGGCGGCCCAACTCGCGATGCTCGTACACATTGCTGTGAAACCAGCGCAGCCCGAGCGCGCGGATCTCATCAGGCTTCGCGAGCATCGCCTTCTTGGCGATCTCGCAGTTGAAGCAATCGAAGCCCCAGAAAAACACGACCGCCAGTTCGTCGCCGGCCGACTGGAGGCCGGCGTCGAACGTACCGGCGGTCAGTTCCTGCATATCGAAAGCGGCGAAGGCGGATGGATCGACAGGGATACTGGCCATAAACCGAAATGCAAGAAACTTCGATTGCGTTACACGTCAAACGCCGCGCCAATGCCGCGCCGAATGCCGGACGGAATGCGCCGCGCTTACTTCGGCGCCGCGACCGTGACAAGCGCCGGGCGCAGCACCCGGTCGTTAATCACATAGCCCTTCTGCAGTACGGCGACGACCGTATTCGCTTCCTGCTCGGCCGGCACCATCGAGATGGCCTGATGGCGATGCGGGTCGAACTTCTCGCCGATCGGATTGATTGCGACGACGCGTCCTTTTTCGAGCGCGCCGGTCAGCTGGCGCAACGTCAGTTCCACGCCTTCACGTACCTTCGCAAGGTCGTCGGACGAATGCGCGACGGCAGCTTCGAGGCTATCGATGACCGGCAGCAGGTGCTCGGCGAAATTTTCGATCGCGAATTTGTGCGCCTTTGCGACGTCTTCCTGAGCACGGCGACGCACGTTTTCGGTCTCGGCCTTCGCGCGCAGGAAGCTTTCCTGCAACTCGGCAACCTTCGCCTGCGCTTCGGCGAGTGCGGCTTCCGCGCTCGATGCCTGCGTATCGGCCGCACTGGCTGCGCCTGCGGGCTGCTGCCCCGCGGCATCGGCGGCCTGGCGCGCGGTGTCGTCGGCGGGCGTGGGATTCTGGCTCGTCGGTTTCTCTTGCGTGTTTTCCATGTCGCTGAAAGTCGATAAAGAATTAAAACTATTAAAACGGCCTGCATGTCGCTCGCGTTTCGCGCGCATGGCCCGCTTTGACCAGGCGGTTCCCGTGCGCGCAAAGCGTTGCAATTTCACAACACGCGCAGCTGCTCGACAGCACTCGATATGAGGTTGCACACCGCCGGTTTCAAGCGGCTCTGCAGCCCTTTTTGCACCGCAACGGGGCAAAAAACGATCGCAGAAACTCGCCGTTACAACCGTGACTCGCCCGTCATCATATTGAGATTGAGCGCGATGCGCGAGTGACCTAAACTCATTGAGAACGCCAGAAAAGGCATGTTTACCCTAATCTGACGTATCGCTTACCACCGTGAACCGCCCGTTTCCCGTTTGGCATCTCCTGGGGGAGTACCGTGAAACTGACCTTCGCAATATCGGTGGTCGCCTTGGTGCTCATCGCGGGAACCACGACCATCTGCATGTCCGGCGCCGTCAACGACCACACCACAGAATACGGTGGTGTGCACGCGACGATGGAGTCGCTGTTCAATCCCCACCTGAAAATTTGTCGATAACGCGCCGGTCGCGCTTCGTCGGCCGGCCGTGCAACGCGGCCGTCGGCTCCCGAAAGTGCTTGCGCCGTTCGAGTTCCGCCTGCCGCTTCGTCCGGCCTTCGTCCGTTTCCGCGTAAAGCGACTGAGCGACCGGGGCCGGCCCGCGCACCTCGCACACGCCCAACACCTGCACCTGCCAGACAATCCGCTCGATTTCAATTTCAACGAGATCGCCCACGCGCACGTCCTTCGCGGGTTTGACGCTCGCACCGCCGATGCGCACCCGGCCCTTCTCGACTGCATCCGCCGCCAGCGAACGCGTCTTGAAGAAGCGCGCCGCCCACAACCATTTATCGATGCGCAATCGCGCGCCGGGTTCAGTCGAAATCTTGTAGTTCATCTTCTGTCGTTCGAACGCCTCGTGCGTTTTGACGTGTCGCGTGTGCAGGAGCAGAAGCAGAAGCACGTTACCGGGTGACGGGTGCAGACAGCATGCCCGCTGCACGCGCCAGCACCAGCACCAGCAGACTTCGCTTACGATGCCACCGCTGCTTGCCGCGCACTCTCCTGCACCGGCCATCCCTGCAAATGTTGCGCGACAATTTCGCCAAGCGCGGCGATCCACGCGGGCGAGGCATTCAGGCAAGCAATGCGGTGAAACTCCTTGCCGCCCGCATGCACGAATTCGTCGCGCACTTCCATGCCGATCTCCTCGATCGTCTCAAGGCAGTCGGCGGTAAATCCTGGGCAAAACACATCGATACGACGCACGCCGGCCGCACCGAGTTCTTTGGCCGTCGGAGCGGTATAAGGCTGAAGCCATTCAGCCTTGCCGAAGCGCGACTGAAACGTGACCCGGCACTCGACCGGTGTCAGTTCCAGCGCATGCATGAGCAGCGACGCCGTTTGCTGACATTGCTCGTGGTACGGGTCGCCAAGGTCCAGCGTACGTTTGGGCACGCCGTGAAAACTCAACACCAGCTTGTCCCCCGCCGCGAAATCCGGACGTCCGTGCGCGTGCCAGTAATGCTTCACTTGCGCCGCCAGCGCGGCGATATACGCGGGATGATCGGCATAGTGGCGCACAGTGCGGATCTCGAGTTGATTGCGCATCCGTTTTAACGCGCCGAACGCCGCGTCGAACGCGGTGGCGGTAGTCGAGGACGAGTACTGCGGATACATCGGCATCAGCAACACCCGCTCGGCGCCCGCCAGCTTCAGCTGATTCAGCATGGCCGGGATGTCGGGCGTGCCGTAGCGCATCGCATAGTCGACGATCACCGCGTAGTCGTTCGCGTGCAGCAACTGGCGCAGGCCTTCCACCTGTTTCTCGGTGTAGACCCTGAGCGGCGACCCTTCGGGCATCCATACCGCTGCATACTTCTTCGCCGATGCCGGGCTGCGAAACGGCAGAATCACCGTGCGGAGAATGATTTGCCACAGCATCGCCGGAATTTCGACCACGCGCGGATCGGACAGGAACTGAGCGAGATAGCGCCGCACCGCGCCCGCCGTCGGCGCATCGGGCGTGCCAAGGTTGATCAGCAGGACCGCGACGCGGTGCGCGACAGCAGACTGCAGAGGCCGCTCGAGATCGAAGTGCATAGGTAACGAATTAAAGGCGAAGGGCTGCGGGGCGAACGACAAGCGTTTCAGGTGAAGGCCATTATAGCGGCGCGTTTCATGACCGAAAGCTAGCCATTCGGCAGATTGGCAGGCACCGCACAACGCAGCATCATGAAGGCAGGCACATGCATGAAAATGTGCGGCACGCCGCACAGCCACGCGCCTGCGGCTCTACTGCTGGCTCAACGTCAACGAAAGCAGGCGCGCAGTGATATCGACAATCGGAATCACACGGTTATAAGCCATGCGGGTCGGCCCGATTACGCCGAGCGTACCGACGATCGTGCCGTTCACTTCGTACGGCGCGGTTACGACGCTCATTTCCTCGATCGGCACGAGATTCGACTCTCCGCCGATGAAAATCTGCACGCCTTGCGCGTGGCTCGATACGTCGAGCAATTGAAGGAGGCTCGTCTTTTGGTCGAACACATCGAACAGCTTGCGCAGCCGCGCCATGTCCGACGAAAGGTCGGCCACCTCGAGCAGTTTGCGTTCACCCGAAATCAATACGGTTTCGCCCGTATCGGTTTCGTCGGTACTCGCCGTGACGGCCGCATGCATCAGCGTCGTCATGTCGCCGCGCAGCTGGTCGATCTCTTCGCGCAGCCGGCGGCGCACTTCGTCGAACGACAACCCGGCGAAATGCGCGTTGATGTAGTTCGAGGCTTCGATGAGTTCGGCCGGCGAATAGTCGCGCTGCGTCGCCATCATGCGGTTCTGCACGTCGCCTTCGGGCGTCACGATGATGAGCAGGATGCGCTTGTCGGACAAACGCATGAATTCGATCTGCTTGAATACGTGGCTGCGCCGCGGCGTCAGCACGACGCCGGCGAACTGGGAAAGGTTGGACAGCACGCTCGCCGCGGCCGCGACGATTTTTTGCGGCTCGCCGGCCTGCAGCGTGTCGGGCTGCAGCGTCTTTTTGACAGCCCGTGTCACGGCCTCTTCATCGGCGACCGATTCGACGGTCAGCATCGTGTCGACGAAAAGCCGGTAACCGCGCGGCGTCGGAATGCGTCCAGCCGACGTATGCGGGCTGATCACGAGACCGAGCTCCTCGAGGTCGGACATCACGTTGCGGATGGTGGCCGGGCTCAGTTCGAGCCCGGAGAACCGCGACAACGTGCGCGAGCCTACCGGCTGACCTTCGGCGATATACCGCTCGATCAGCGTTTTGAGGAGGGTTTGTGCGCGAGGATCTAACATGGCGAAAAATTTTAGCTCAATGACGACGCTGCCGCGAGCGTTAAGCGTACCTGCAACACGCACCCCGCAACGCATTGCGCCGCCGCGCCATGCGAAGCGCACCGCGAAGGCCGTCGCTCGCGCGCTTGCAAGGACAAGCGCCGGCCGTTGTCATCAGCGCTTCACCATTCTAACGATAATCGGCTACACGCAAGACAGCGGCGCTCCCGCGCGCCGGCGCCAGCAACGACAACTCCATCGGCCCGCCGCGACGGCTCTTCCGGCGCGGGGCGACGGTTCTTTTCGGCCCGCAGCTATGGTGTAATGCCGGCATGCAAGTTACCAGCCAGTTCAAGACCGTTGCGCTCGTCGGGCGCCCCCAGACGCCCGGCATCGGCGAGCCGCTGATGCAACTCGCGTCCTGCATCGCCAGGCGCGGGTTCGACGTCGTATTCGAGGCGCAGATCGCGGAGGAGATCGGGGTCACCGGCTATCCGGCGCTGCGGCCCGCGGAAATCGGCGCGCGTGCCGACGTCGCGGTCGTGCTGGGCGGCGACGGCACGATGCTCGGCATCGGCCGCCAGCTCGCACCGTACAAGACACCGTTGATCGGCATCAACCACGGCCGCCTCGGCTTCATTACCGACATCCCGATCTCGGACATGCAGAAGATCGTCGTACAGATGCTCGGCGGCAGTTTCGAACGGGAGGAGCGCACGCTGCTCGAGGCACGCATCATGCGCGCGGGCGAGCCGCTCTATCATGCGCTCGCTTTCAACGACGTCGTCGTGAACCGCAGCGGCGTGTCGGGCATGGTGGAACTGCGCGTCTCGGTGGATGGCCGCTTCATGTACAACCAGCGCTCGGACGGCCTCATCGTCGCCACGCCGACCGGTTCGACCGCCTATGCGCTTTCGACGAACGGGCCGATCCTGCATCCGCAGCTCGACGGCATCGTACTCGTGCCGATCGCGCCGCATGCGCTGTCGAACCGCCCGATCGTGCTGCCGGACCATTCGAATGTCAGCATTCAGATCGTGTCGGGCCGCGACGTCAACGTGAATTTCGACATGCAGTCGTTCACATCGCTCGAACTGAGCGACACGATCGAGGTGCGGCGCTCGCGCCACATGGTGCCGTTCCTGCATCCGGTCGGGTACAGCTACTACGCGACGCTGCGCAAGAAGCTGCACTGGAACGAATATCCGTCACATGAGAACGATGAAGAAGAGCAGTAATCCGGCAAGCATGCCAGATCACTGAAGCCGGCCACGCCGCACGAACCGAAGCCACCCGCCCGCATCCCCAAACTGAACCTGCACGCTGCCGGACACCACGAACAAGCCGACTCCATGCTTCGCCACCTCTCGATTCGCGATTTCGTCATCGTCGCCGCACTCGACCTCGAATTCGACAGCGGCTTTACGGTCTTCTCCGGTGAAACCGGCGCCGGCAAGTCGATTCTGATCGACGCGCTCGCGCTGGCGCTCGGCGCTCGCGCCGACGCGAGCGTCGTGCGCACCGGCGAGACACGCGCCGACATCACCGCGGAATTCGACACGCACGCGCTCGTCGACCAGTGGCTCGACGAGCACGCATTCGCAGCTCAAGCCGAAGACGGCGGAATGCAGGACGGCACCGTGCTGCTGCGCCGCGTGATCGACGCGAACGGCCGCTCGCGCGCGTTCATCAACGGCACGGTGGCGACGCTCGCGCAGTTGCGCGAAGTCGGCGAAATGCTCGTCGACATCCACGGCCAGCATGCGCATCAATTGCTGATGCGCCCCGACGCGCAGCGCGAGCTGTTCGACACGCACGCGGGACTCGGCGACATGGCCGCTGCCGTATCGCGCAGCTGGCGCAACTGGCGCGAAGCAGCGCAAGCGGTCGAGCATGCGCAGTCGCGCGACCGCGAACTGCAGCTCGAGCGCGAACGGCTCGCCTGGCAGCTCGCCGAGCTCGACAAGCTCGCACCGCAGCCCGGCGAATGGGAAGAAGTGAACAGCGAACACCGGCGCCTGTCGCATTCGGCCAGCCTGATCGACGGCGTGCAGGGCGCACTCGGCGCATTGTCCGAATCGGACGACGCGATGATCACGCACCTCGGTGCGATCATCTCGAAGCTGCGCGATCTGGCCGACATCGACCCGGCGCTCAACGACGTTCTCGCCGCACTCGAACCGGCCGAGATCCAGTTGCAGGAAGCGTCGTACTCGCTGTCCCACTATGCGCAGCGGCTCGAACTCGACCCCGACCGGCTCGCGGAGGTCGAAAAACGCCTCGACGCATTGCATTCGGCCGCGCGCAAATTCAGACTGCAGCCCGAATCGTTGCCCGAAGAACATCAGGCGCGCCGCGCGCAGCTCGACGCGCTCGACGCGGCCGCCGACCTCGACAGCCTGCGCGCGGCCGAGAGCAAGGCGAAAGACGCCTACCTCGCCGAAGCGAAGCAGTTGTCGAAAGCACGCGGAAAAGCGGCGAAAGCGCTCGGCTCGGCGGTGACGACCGGCATGCAGGAGCTGTCGATGGCGGGCGGCAGCTTCGAAGTGGCGCTGGTCGCGTTGCCGGAAGGGGGCGCGCATGGCCTCGAGCAGATCGAGTTCCGCGTGGCCGGCCATGCGGGCGTGCCGCTGCGGCCGCTCGCCAAAGTCGCTTCCGGCGGCGAGCTTGCGCGTATCAGTCTCGCGCTCGCGGTGATCGCAAGCGCGGCGAGCCCGACGCCGACGCTGATCTTCGACGAAGTCGACACCGGCATCGGCGGCGGCGTCGCGGAAGTGGTCGGGCGGCTGCTGCATCAATTGGGCCGCGACCGACAGGTGTTGTGCGTGACGCACTTGCCGCAAGTCGCCGCGCGTGGCGACCATCACTTCCAGGTCGCGAAGAGCACAAACGGAAAAAACGGCAAGGGCAGCAAGAGCGCGACGCTCAGCACCGTCACGCCGCTCGACAAGGCAAGCCGGATCGAGGAGGTAGCGCGCATGCTCGGCGGCCTCGAGATCACCGCGACGACACGCAAGCATGCAAAGGAAATGCTGACGGCCTGAGCCTGATCTTCACAGGCGGGCGGAGCGGCGCTACCCGAATACCCGTTCCCAGAGCTGCAACACGGCATCGCGCTCCGCCCTCACCGTCTCCGGATCGACGCGCGCCTTCTCCATCCCGTCGAGCCGCAACTGGTGCTGCAGCTTCCGATACCGCCGGTACGCCGCGCCGACCGTTTCCGCTTCGTCGCCGCTCATGAGCCCAAAGCGCGACACCTCGCGCAGCAGCGCGATATTGCCGGTATTGCGGATCAGCTCCGGATCGCGCGCCGCATGCAGCAGCACCCAGTACTGAACCGTGAACTCGATATCGACCATCCCGCCACGATCGTGCTTCAGGTCGAAAAGCGGCGTGCGATTCGGATGGCCGGCCTCCACGCGCTCGCGCATTTCGACGATTTCCTTCATCAGCGGCGCCGCTTCGCGCGGCATCGTCAGCACCTGTTCGCGGATCGCCTCGAAGCGCGCGCCGATCTGCGTGTCGCCCGCGCAGTAACGCGCGCGCGTCAGCGCCTGATGCTCCCAGACCCATGCGGTATTCGCCGCATCGCCTTCGCGCAGCTGATAACGGCGAAACGCATCGAGATCGGTCACGAGCAACCCCGACTCACCGTTCGGCCGCAAGCGCAGATCGATGTCGAACAGCGTGCCGGCGCCGGTCGCGGTCGTGAGCCATGAGATCAGCCGGCGCGCGAATGTCGCGTAGACGTCGGGCGCAACGTCGGCCGGATCGTCGTACAAAAAGATCAGGTCGAGATCCGACGCATAGCCGAGCTCTTTGCCGCCAAGCTTGCCGTACGCGATGATCGCAAAGCGCGGCACATCGCGATGGCGTTTCGCGAGCTGATTCCAGACCGCTTCGATGGTCACGTCGAGCACCGCGTCGGCGAGCTCGGACAGGCGGTCGCTCACATGCTCGACGCTGAGCTTGCCGGCCAGATCGATCAGCAGAATGCGGAACACCTCGGCCTGGTGCGCATGCCGCAGCAGATCCATCTGCTGCTCGACGCCGTCGGCCGCCGCGAGCCGCAGGCGCAGCGTGCGCTTGAATTCGGCCCAGTCGAATGGGCTCGCCATCGCTTCGTCGTCGAGCAGTTCGTCGAGCAGCTGCGGATGGCGAATCAGATAGCCGGCCGCCCAGCGCGACGCGCCGAGCACCGACAGCACACGATGCAAGGCTTGCGGATACTCGGTCAGAAGCGCGAGATATGCGCCGCGCCGGCTCACCGCTTCGAGCAGATCGAACACGCGCGCGACCGTGTCGCCGCGCCGCTGCGGCGGCTCGAGCTTGCGCGCCGCTTCGAGCGTGCGCTGCGCGACGCTGTCGAAGCGCTCGCGGCTTCGCTCGGGCAGTCCCGCATAACGCGACGACTGCCACACTGCACGCATCCGGGCCAGCAGTTCGGCGGGCTCCGCAATACCGAGTTCGACGAGCCGTGCCGTAAGCGCATCGCCAGCGCTTTCGTCGGCGAGCGCGCTACTCCACACCCAGTCGGCCGCGCCGCCGTCGTCGGCAGTGCGGCCGCCTTCGCCGTTCACCTTGTCGGCAAAGATCTGATCGAACTGCTGCTCGACGCGCTCGCGATGCGCGTCGAGCGTCGCCATCAATGCGGCGTAGTCCGCGAAACCCATCGACTGCGCGAGAGCCGCGCGTTCGTCGTCGTCGACGGGCATCGCGTGCGTCTGCGCATCGTCGCGATACTGCAGCCGGTGTTCGAGCTTGCGCAGAAAGCGGTAAGCATCGGTCAGCGCTTCGCAGACCGGCGCCGCGACCAACCCGCGCGCCGTCGCGTGGCGCAGCACCGCGAGCGTCGGCCGGATCCGGAAGCCCGCGTCCTGACCGCCGCGGATCAGTTGAAACACCTGCGCGCTAAACTCGATCTCGCGTATGCCGCCGCGTCCGAGCTTGATGTCGTCGGCCTTGTCCGGCCGCATCGACGCGCGGCGCTGCGCCTCCTGACGGATCTGCAGATGCAACGCGCGAATCGCGCCTATCACGCCGAAATCCAGATAACGGCGATAGACGAACGGCTTCACGATCGCGTCGAGCAGCTTCGAAAGGCGCCGCGCCTCGGCGCTGCTCTGCTCGGACACGAGCCGCCCCTTGATCCATGCATAGCGTTCCCACTCGCGCCCCTGCACATAGAAATATTCCTCGAGCATGCCGAGGCTGCAGACGAGCGGCCCCGCATCGCCGTTCGGCCGCAATCGCATGTCGACGCGAAACACGTAGCCATCGCTCGTCACTTCGGCGAGCGCACCGATCAACCGCTTGCCGAGCCGGGTGAAATATTCCTGGGTCGTGATCGCGGCGCGCTGCCCGCCGGCGGTCTCGCCATCGTCTTCGCAGACGAAAATCAGATCGATGTCCGACGACACGTTGAGCTCGCGCCCGCCGAGCTTGCCCATGCCGACCACGCCGAGCGTGAGCCGCTCGCCGTCCGGACCGCGCGGCTCGCCGAACTGCGCTTCGAGTTCGGCCGACAACACGGCGAGTGCGCGCTGGATCGTCGCTTCGGCGAGGTCGGTCATCGTGCCGGTGACTTCGGCGACGTCCGCGTGACCGGCCAGATCGCGCTCCATCGCCGCACAGAACACTTCGGTGCGCAATTGCCGCAGCACCTGCTTCAACGCTTCTTCGGTAAGCGTTGCATGATTGGCCGCGCGCCTTGCATCGCACGCTTCACACAGTTCATCGAGGCGCGCGTCGATCCTCTCGCGCGTGATGGGCGCCGCGGCCAGCGTCGCGACGCGTGCCGCCAGTTCAGGACGCGCGGCATACGCGCGGCATGCGTAATTCGAATAGCTGGAACTCAACAACGTCGTATCGGTCATCGGTATCTGGCTCGCTCGTTGCTTCGACTGACTTCCATGTGTTGCTTTGATTCCCGCTTGCCGCACCGCACCGTCTTCAAGCGGAAGCGGGTTTGCAAAGGCATTGAAAAAAGTTCGGCCGGCTGGCCGCCAGGCCCCACCGGCACAGGGTTTGCCGGAAGTACCTCGCGACGGTTCGTGTGATACATTTCATCGTTAGTCCGCAAAACTACCATACGCCCAACCTGCCTTAAGCATGTCCGAGCGAAACCTACCCGCTGACCGGCCCGACGTAGGACGCGTCCGGCACGAAAGCGGAGGCGACCATCTGGTGCTGCGGCACACACTTCACTTCGTGCTGGGCGTCGCGCTCGTCGCGTACTTCCTCACGTTGCTGCTCGTGCTCGGGCTGCGCTATGTCGTGCTGCCGCAAGTCGAATCGTTTCGTCCGCGCATTGAAGCGGCGATTTCAGAGAAGATCCATGCGCAGTTGTCGATCGGTAAGCTGACGCCGCACTGGATCAGCTTCCAGCCCGGTGTCGAGGTCTCCGATCTCACGATTCGCGATCGCAACGGCCATGTCGCTTTGTCAATTCCGCACGCTACGGCCACCGTGTCGTGGAGCACCTTGTGGAAGCTGAAGCCGATCCTCTCGAGCCTCGTCGTCGATCAACCGAATCTGCTCGTCGAGCGCAATGACGACAGCACGCTGTCGGTCGCCGGCGTGCCGCTGCCGTCCGGCCATACGGGCAACGACACGTTTTCGACCTGGCTGCTGCGTCAGCAGGCCATGGTCCTGCGCGGCGGCACGCTGCGCTGGCGCGACGCGCAAAAGAAGAACGCGCCTGAAATCGCACTGCAGAACATCCGCCTCGCCATTCTTAACGATGGCGACGAACATCGCTTCGCGCTGCAGGCGCCCGCCGACGGCAAGGTGCTGTCCGGCCCGCTCGATTTCCGCGCGCATTTCAGGAACGCACGGGTCGGCGCGATGGGCAAGCCGATCAACTGGAGCGGCAGCGCCTACCTGTCGACCGGACCCGTCGATCTGCCGACGCTCGCGCGTTACATCGACTTCCCGATCTCGACGTACGCGGGCCGCATCGATAACGCAATCTGGGTCGAGTTTGCCGAAGGGCGCATCCTGTCCGCGACCGGCGAACTGTCGGGCAGCGATATTGCACTGCGTGTGCGTCCGACCCAGCCGAAGCTCGACGTGCCGGTCGCGCGCTTCACGTGGACCTTCGCACACGAAGCCGACGAATACACGTTGCAGCTCCATAACCTGCGCGCGGAACTCGGCCAGCCGCCGCTGTCCGACGGTACGCCGGTGACGCGCGCGCTGACCTTCGGCACGTTGAATGGTCGCTTTCGCAAGCAAAGCGTCCAGCATGGCCAGTTGATCAGCTTCTCGGGCGATCGCGTCGACCTCGGCATCCTCGCCGAATTCAGCCGTGCGCTGCCGCTGCCGCGGCGGCTTCTCAACAATCTCGTGCGCTTCAATCCGCGCGGCATCGTGTCGAACTACACGATCGAAGTCGAGCGCGACAAGCCGGATTCCGGCGAAGCGGCAAGCGAACGCGCCGAGACCGGCGCGGAACCGGTCATCCACTATACGTTCAAGGCCGATCTGCAAGGCATCAGCGTAGCCGCCCAGGAACCGCCACCCGGCCTGACCGCGCGCGGCCATCCGCGCGCCGGCATTCCAGGCTTCGAAAACCTCTGGGGATCGGTCGACGCGAATGAAAAACAAGGCTCGCTCACGCTCGATACGCAAAAGGCGGCCATCACCTTGCCGGGCGTCTTCGACGATCCGCGCCTGACCTTCGACCGCCTGCGAGGCAAAGGCACGTGGACGGTCGCGCAGAGCATCGCGCCCGGCGACAAGCACAAAGCATTCAAGGTCGACGTGTCCGAGCTCACGGTTGCGAATGCGGACACCAGCGCGAAAGCAAGCGCGAGCTACTCCAACGTCGGGCACGGGCGGGGCTCGCTCGATCTCGATGCGACCTTCGAGCGCGCACAGGTGTCGCGCATCGTCCGCTATCTGCCGACCAGCATCAGCGAACGGCTCAGGACGTATCTGGGCCACGGCTTGCAGGCGGGCATGTCGCGCGGCGCGACGATCCAGATTCACGGCAACCTCGAAAAATTCCCGTATTCGCGCGACCCGAGCGCCGGCGTGTTCCGTATCGTTGCGCCGTTTACCGGTGGCCGCTTCGATCCGACGCCGTATCCGCCGCGTACGATGAAAAACGGCACACCAAGCGTCTGGCCTGGCTTCGAGGGCATCGACGGCGTGTTCTCGCTGAAGGAAAACGTGCTGCGCTTCGACGTCGACCGCGCGCATTACAAAGGCGTAAAGGTCAACAAGGTAACGGGCGAGATCAGCGATCTCGGCGACCGCTCGAAGGCCCTCGTCATCAACGGCACGGGGCGCGGGCCGCTATCGGACATGCTCGACTATGTCGACGACAGCTCGCTTGGCATCCTGACGAAGCACATCACGCGCAAAGTGAAGGCCGACGGTCCCGCCGCGCTCGCGCTGAAGCTGACCGTGCCGCGCGCGCCGCTCGATCCGCGCGCGCCGCGGCCGCGCGTCGGCGTCGCCGGCTCGATCACGTTCGAGAACAACCGGCTCGCGATGGAAAAAGTGCCGCCGCTGTCGCAACTCAAGGGCAAGGTGCGCTTCACCGAGCACACCGCTCAGGTCGATAACCTCTCGGGGCACTTTTTCGGGGGCGATATGCACGCGAACGGCGGCCTTCAGGAAAACGGCAGCTATGCGCTCGATCTGAACGGACACGTCGCGCTCGAGGCGGCGCGAGAGCTCGATCTGCACGGCCTTGCACCGCAGGTGCTGAGCCATATCCAGGGAGGCGCGCCCTATGCGCTCAGCGTGCGCGGCGCCAAGGGACGGCTGCCCGAGATGTCCGGCCATTCGGACCTGACGGGCCTCGCACTCGACTTCCCGGCACCGTTCAACAAGCCCGCCGGCACGCCGATGCCGCTCAGCTTCTCGTTCAAGCCGCCGGCAAACGGACAGAACGGCGTGGGGCGGAACAGCGTGGGCCAGAACGGCGCGGTCGGGACGAACGGCGGCGCAAATAGCGGCACAGATAGCAGCGCAAAAAGCGACGCGGACAGCGGCCTCGAACGTGCCGATCTGAACTTCGGCCCGATCTCAGCGACCTACCTTCTGCGCAGCGAACCGCATCACATGCCGAAAGTCGTGCGCGGCGCGATCGGCGTGAACCGGCCCGCCGACCTGCCCTCCGAAGGCGTCGCCGCCACGATCGATCTCGACACGCTCGACGCCGACGCGTGGCGTGCACTCTTCATCCAGATGCGCAATGCGAACCAGGGCGTGGCGCCCGTGCCGCCGAGCGAAACGACCGCGCAGTTCGTCCCGAACCGCTTCGCGCTGCACATCGGCACGCTGACGCTGCTCAAGCGCCATTGGGAGAGCGTCGTGGTCGGCGCGTCGCATTACGATCGCACGTGGCAGGCAAACATCGGATCGAATCAGGTGTCAGGCCACGTGTCGTGGATGCCGGGCGCGACGGCCGGTTCGCCGGGCACGCTGCAGGCGCGCCTCGCGCGCCTCGTGATTCCCGCCGCGACCGACAACGATCTGCTCGGGCCGGCGATGCAGCAGCCCGCGCAGAACATGCCGAGCATCGACCTCGTCGTCAACGAGCTGATCGTGCGCGGTCGCGATGTCGGCCGGCTCGAGGTCGACGCGCGCAATTTCGAGGAAGACGGCGTGCCGGTCTGGCAACTCGACAAGCTCGACATCAGCAACCCGGCGGCGACCTTCACCGCCACCGCGAACTGGCGGACGCTGCGCGAATACGGCGCGGTGACGGACCAGAGCACGCCGCGCCGCACGGCCGTCGATTTCAAGCTCGACGTGAAGGATGCCGGCGCACTGCTCGAACGCGCCGGCCTGCCGCGCACGCTGAAAGACGGTGAAGGCACGCTGTCAGGCAAGCTGGCATGGCAAGGCGGTCCGACGCGCATCGACTATACGACGCTGAACGGCAATCTCGCGGTCGATCTGCGCCACGGGCAGATTCTGAAGGTCGACCCCGGCGTCGCGAAGCTGCTGGGCGTGGTGAGCCTGCAAAGCCTCGCGCGCTTCGCGACGCTCAATTTCCGCGATGTGATCGGCGAGGGTTTGCCGTTCTCGAGCGCCACGGGCACCAGCGAAATTACCGACGGCATCGGCCGCACGAACAACTTCAAGCTGATTACGGCGCCTGCGCGCGCCGAAATGAACGGCAGCGTCGACCTTGCGCACGAGACGCAGGACCTGAACGTGCGCGTGTTTCCGACCGTCAGCGTCGGCGCGGGCGTCGTCGCCGCGACGATCATCAATCCGCTGATCGGGCTCGGCGCCCTCGTGGGCGACATCGTGCTGTCGCAATCGCTCGAGTATGCGTTCGTGCTCGACTACGCGATTACCGGATCGTGGGCGAAGCCTCACGTCGAGCGGGTGCACGGCGATCGCGGTAAGATGGGCGAGCTACCTGCGGCGCAGGCGGCAGTGGCCCAGTAGGCGAATGGCGGCAGGTCACTCGCCGCACCGCACAACTTTCGTCGCGCAGTCTTGTGGCGCCGTTCCGTCCACGCCCGTCGTCGCCGTCAATGGCGCACGCGGCTCCGAAAGGAATCTTTCGATACGCTCATGAGCGATCAACACGCGCAATCCCCGGGCAGCCAGGCCTCGTCGTCACAGCCGGCCGCCCCGTACCGCGTCGCGGCGCTGCAGATGGTCAGCACGCCCGATCGCGATCGCAACCTCGCCGACGCGGAAAAGCTCATCGCGCAGGCCGCCGCCGGAGGCGCACAACTCGTGCTGCTGCCCGAGTACTTCTGCTTCATGGGCTTCAAGGACACCGACAAGCTCGCCGTGCGCGAGCCGTACGGCGACGGTCCGATCCAGCGCTTTCTGTCCGATGCCGCACGCAGGCATGATGTATGGATCATCGGCGGCACGCTGCCGCTGACCGCGCCGGAACCGTCGCGCGTGCTGAACACCACGCTGGTATTCGACCCCGCCGGCCGCGAAGTCGCGCGCTACGACAAGATCCACCTGTTCAACTTCGAAAAAGATGACGAATCATTCGACGAAGCGCGCACGATCCGCCCCGGCGAAACCGTGCGCAGCTTCGACGCGCCGTTCGGGCGGGTCGGCCTGTCGGTCTGTTACGATTTGCGCTTTCCGGAGCTGTACCGGCGCCTCGGCGACTGCGCGATGATCGTCGTGCCGTCCGCGTTTACGTATACGACCGGCCGCGCCCACTGGGAAACGCTGCTGCGCGCGCGCGCCGTCGAGAACCAGTGCTACGTGCTCGCCGCAGCGCAAGGCGGCAAGCACGAAAATGGCCGCCGCACATGGGGACATAGCATGCTGATCGACCCTTGGGGCGAAATTCTCGACGTGCGCGACGAAGGCGCGGGCGTCGTCGCCGGCACAGTCGAACGGGCCCGCATCGACGAAGTGCGGCAAAGCCTGCCGGCATACCGGCATCGCGTGCTCGGCTAGCGCGGCGAGCGCCGGCCGGGATCATCGCGTGCAATTGCATGTAGCCAAACGAGAACCGCCGCACATTGAAAGCGCATCGGCCGTCACCCATATGTCAAGCCGAGTGCACCGTCCGAATCTCTTGAATCGAGCTGAACCTACTGCGCATGAACATCATCGAACCCAGCATCCGTAATCTCGCGACGGCCAAGGACGTCCTTCTCACGCCCTACGGCCTCGACGAAGCCCTGCTGACCCGCACGCTCGCCGAGATCTTCACGCATCGCGTCGATTACGCGGACCTTTACTTCCAGGCCACGCGCAGCGAAGCGTGGAGTCTCGAAGAAGGCATCGTCAAATCCGGCAGCTTCAGCATCGACCAGGGTGTCGGCGTGCGCGCCGTGTCCGGCGACCGCACCGCATTCGCGTATTCGGACGATCTGTCGCCCGACGCGATCCGCCAGGCCGCGATCGCCACGCGCGCGATCGCGAAAAGCGGCGGCGGCAAGCAGAAGATCAAGGCAGCTTCGTCGCTGACGGGCGTGGCGGGCCGCGATCTGTATCTGCCGTCCAATCCGCTGCATTCGCTCGACGCAACGGCCAAGGTCAAGCTGCTCGAGCGCATCGAACAGATGGCGCGCGGCCGCGACCCGCGCATCACGCAAGTGATGGCGGGCCTCGCCGGCGAATACGACGTCGTGCTGGTCGCACGCAGCGACGGCGCGCTGGCGGCCGACATCCGGCCGCTCGTGCGTGTATCGGTAACCGTAATCGCAGAACAGAACGGCCGCCGCGAAATCGGCACCGGCGGCGGCGGCGGCCGCTTCGATTACGGCTACTTCACCGACGATGTCCTCTCGCGCTACGTCGACGACGCCGTGCATGCGGCGCTCGTGAACCTCGACGCGCGTCCGGCGCCGGCCGGCGCCATGACCGTCGTGCTCGGGCCGGGCTGGCCGGGCGTGCTGCTGCATGAAGCAATCGGCCACGGGCTCGAGGGCGACTTCAACCGCAAGGGTTCGTCGGCGTTCGCGGGCCGCATCGGCGAGCAGGTCGCAGCCAGGGGCGTCACGGTCGTGGACGACGGCACGCTGCCGAACCGCCGCGGCTCGCTCAATATCGACGACGAAGGCAATGCGACGCAGTGCACGACGCTGATCGAAGACGGCATTCTGAAGGGCTACATCCAGGACACGCTGAACGCGCGCCTGATGAAGATGCCGGTAACCGGCAATGCGCGCCGCGAATCGTACGCGGCGTTGCCGATGCCGCGCATGACCAACACTTACATGCTGAACGGCGACAAGGATCCGCAGGAAATCATCGCGTCGGTGAAGAACGGCCTCTATGCGGTGAACTTCGGCGGCGGCCAGGTCGACATCACGAACGGCAAGTTCGTGTTCTCGGCGTCCGAGGCGTACATGATCGAGAACGGCAAGATCAGCTATCCGGTGAAGGGCGCGACGCTGATCGGCAGCGGCCCCGAGTCGCTCAAATACGTGAGCATGATCGGCAACGATATGTCGCTCGATACCGGCGTCGGCGTATGCGGCAAGGAAGGCCAGAGCGTGCCGGTCGGCGTCGGCCAGCCGACGCTGCGCATCGACCGGATGACGGTCGGCGGAACAGTCTGAACGCGGCGATTCGCACGCTTCCCGCAGAAATTGCTGAAAACGTGCGGATTTTCCGCGTTTTTTGATCGATCCGCTTGTCAAGCGCGCTTGTGCAAGGTATAAAGCCACTCAACCTTTTTTGCAGAACCCACTCTTTTCCATCATGTCCGCCCGGTTTTATTTTTATTTCTTTTGGCATCTCAGACCGCTGGCGGATCGAGAGGGGTGTTAGTGCATAAAAGGCAAGCCCGAAATTCCCGAAAAACCGCCAGCGAGTCTGGCGGTTTTTTTTTGCCGCGGCTTTTCCCCCACTTATCCGATGCGCGGAGCCGACGCTCCCGCTCACATGCAACGAACACGCAACAACACACCACATACCGACGCTACGAACTGCACCTGGAGAACGACATGCCCCCGCACAATACCGACGATGTCCGAATTCGCGAACTGAAGGAACTTACCCCGCCCGCGCACCTGATCCGCGAATTCCCGTGCAGCGAAAAGGAATCGGACCTGATCTTCAACACGCGGCAGGCATTGCATCGCATCCTGCACGGCATGGACGACCGGTTGATCGTCATCATCGGTCCGTGCTCGATTCATGACCCGAAAGCGGCGCTCGAGTACGCCGGGCGCCTCATCGAACAGCGCAAACGCCTCGCGGGCGAGCTCGAGATCGTCATGCGCGTGTATTTCGAGAAGCCGCGCACGACGGTCGGCTGGAAAGGTCTCATCAACGACCCGCATCTCGACAACAGTTTCAAGATCAACGACGGCCTGCGTGCCGCGCGCGAACTGCTGCTGCATATCAACGAGCTGGGTCTGCCGGCCGGCAGCGAGTTTCTCGACATGATCAGCCCGCAGTACATCGCCGACCTGGTCTCGTGGGGCGCGATCGGCGCGCGCACCACGGAATCTCAAGTGCATCGCGAACTCGCTTCGGGGCTCTCGTGTCCGGTGGGCTTCAAGAACGGCACGGACGGCAATGTGAAGATCGCCGTCGACGCGATCAAGGCGGCGTCGCAGCCGCACCACTTCCTTTCGGTGACGAAGGGCGGCCATTCGGCGATCGTGTCGACCGCGGGCAACGAAGATTGCCACATCATCCTGCGCGGCGGCAAAGCGCCGAACTACGATGCGCAAAGCGTCGATGTCGCGTGTGCGGACATCGGCAAGGCCGGTCTCGCCGCGCGACTGATGATCGACGCAAGCCATGCAAACAGCTCGAAGAAGCACGAGAACCAGATTCCGGTTTGCGCCGATATCGGCCGCCAGATCGCGGGCGGCGATGAGCGCATCGTCGGCGTGATGGTCGAGTCGCATCTGGTTGCCGGACGCCAGGATCTGCAGGAAGGCTGCGCGCTCACATACGGCCAGAGCATCACCGACGCGTGCATCGGCTGGGACGAAAGCATCGGCGTACTCGACGGACTCGCCGAGGCCGTCAGACAACGTCGTATTGCACGAGGCAGCGGCAACTGAATCATGCGATAGCGCACTTCTCGACGCCCTGAAAAGCCCGGCCACGTGCCGGGCTTTTTTTCGTTAGCCATCCGGACGAATGTTCATTCATGTACGACACGAGTACCGTAGGCGTTCTTCGCAGGCATGTTGAAAGGACTTGACCTGAAAGAAGAATTGGTACAAAATTTTGTACATGAAGGTAGTCTATGAATCGGGAAAAAGAGATTCGCTGGGTTGGCTCCAGCTATGACGACCTTCTGGCGTTTCCAGAGGAAGCACGGCGGCAAGCAGGTTTTCAGCTTTCCAAAGTACAAGCCGGACTTGACCCGGACAACTGGAAACCCTTTGATCGGGTCGGTGCAGGAACGCGCGAAATTCGCCTTCACGAAGCAGAAGGCATATTTCGCGTCATGTATGTCGCAAAGTTCGTCGAAGCCATCTATGTGCTGCATTGTTTCCAGAAGCAGACGCAGGCAACGAGCAAACAAGACAGAGAAATCGCCGAAGCGCGTTATCGTGCTTTGGCAAATGTTAGGAAGGCATAGCGATGACCATCGATACCAGAATCCGTCACGTTACGAAGCCCGGTGCGAACCTGTTCCTCGAACTCGGTTTCTCCGCGGCGGAAGCGAAGCGCCTGCACGCTGCTTCGCAGAAACAGATCAATGACACGCGCGTGCTGAAGGAACAGCTCATGACCGAACTCTCGAGCTGGATCGAACAGCATCATCTGAAACAGGCGGAAGCGGCTGAAATTCTGATGGTGTCGCGGCCGCGTGTGTCCGACGTCGTGAACAAGAAGACGTCGAAGTTCACCATCGATACGCTGGTCGAAATGTTGAGCCGCATCGGCAAGCCGGTGACGCTCGCTGTCGGTTAGCGCCGCGTGTTCGCACATCCCCCGCCCTTAACCCCTAACGCTTCGCGGCGCGCTCATGCTGCCATAGCACATCGCTGCCACCATCCACTCTGTTCAGCACGCGCGCAAGCACAAATAACAGGTCCGACAAGCGGTTGACGTAACCGCGCAGCGCGGAACTTACGCCCTCCATCGTGCCGAGCGCAACGATCGCGCGCTCCGCGCGGCGGCACACGGTTCGACAAACGTGCGCCTGAGAAGCGGCCCGCGAACCGGCGGGCAGAATGAACTCCTTCAGCGGCGGCAGCGTCGCGTTGTAATCGGCAAGCCATGTGTCCAGCCAGCGCAGATGCGCGTCGGCAATCATCGTGTGACCGGGCACGCTCAGTTCGCCGCCGAGATCGAACAGATCGTGCTGGATCGCCGTCAGCGCGGCGCTCACGTCGTCGGGCAAGCTTTCGCAGAGCAGCAGGCCAATATGGGAGTTCAGTTCGTCGACTTCACCGATGGCCACGATGCGCGCATCGTCCTTGCGCACGCGGCGACCGTCGCCAAGGCCGGTCGTGCCGTCGTCGCCGGTGCGCGTTGCAATCTTGCTCAGGCGGTTACCCATGATGTCGTTCCTCTGTAGTGGCGCTGCGCATCGGTCGAGACCATTATAAGTTTTGCGGGCGAATCGCCAGCCCACCGCCATCCCGTGTTTGCTGCCGAGGCATCGGCGTAGAATGGTTCAAATCGCTGCAACAAATATGCCTTACAGGAGACCAGCGTGAACCATCCCGCGCCGCCCACCGCCGTGCGCCGTCCCTTCCCCGCCGAGTTGCTCAGCGCGCTGCAATCCGCATTCGGCGAACGCGTCTCGACCGCCGAAGCGGTCCGCACCAATCATGGCCGCGACGAATCGCCGTTCGATCCGCAACTGCCCGATGCCGTCGTCTTCGCGCGCAACGCCGAAGACGTGCAAACCGTTATCCGGCTCTGCGCCCGGTACGACGTACCGGTCATTCCTTACGGCAATGGCTCGTCGCTCGAAGGTCACCTTCTCGCGGTGCAAGGCGGCGTGTCGATCGACCTTGCCGAAATGAACCGCGTGCTGTCGATCAATGCGGAAGACCTGACGGTAACCGTCGAGCCCGGCATTTCGCGCAAGCAGCTCAATGAAGCGTTGCGCGGCACCGGCCTGTTCTTTCCGATCGATCCCGGCGCCGACGCAAGCATCGGCGGCATGACCGCGACGCGTGCATCGGGCACGAACGCGGTGCGCTACGGCACGATGCGCGAAAACGTGCTCGGCCTGTGCGCGGTGCTCGCCGACGGCCGCCTGATCCGCACGGGCACGCACGCGCGCAAGTCGTCGGCGGGCTACGATCTGACGCGTCTTTTCGTCGGCTCGGAGGGGACGCTCGGTGTCGTCACCGAAATCACATTGCGGCTCTATCCGCTACCGGAAGCCGTGTCCGCCGCGGTGTGCACGTTCGCGTCCATGGAAAGCGCCGTGCGCGCGGTCATCGAAACGATCCAGATGGGTGTGCCGATTGCGCGCGTCGAGTTCGTCGATGCGCTTGCGATCCGCGCCATCAACCGCCATTCGAATCTGACGCTGCGCGAAGCGTCGACGCTGTTCTTCGAGTTTCACGGCACGCAAGCGAGCGTGAAGGAACAGGCCGAACTCGTCCAGGAAATCGCCGCCCAGAACACAGGCGAAGGCTTCGAATGGGCGACGCGCCCCGAGGACCGCAGCCGCCTGTGGAACGCGAGACATAACGCGTACTTCGCGATGTTGCAGCTGAAGCCGGGTTGCCGCGCGGTCACCACCGATGTATGCGTGCCGATTTCACGACTCGCCGAATGCGTCGTCGAAACGGAGCAGGACCTGAAGGCGTCGACGCTGCCGTGCCCGATCGTCGGACATGTCGGCGACGGCAACTTCCACGTTGCGATGCTGATCGATCCGCAGCGGCCCGAGGAGTTCGCCGAAGCCGAGCGTCTGAACCATCGCATCGTCAAGCGCGCCTTGCGAATGAACGGCACCTGCACGGGCGAGCATGGCGTGGGCCTGCACAAGATCGATTTTCTCGTCGAGGAAGCGGGCCCGGTAGCGATCGACACGATGCGCGCGATCAAGCACGCGCTCGACCCGCGCAATCTGATGAATCCGGGCAAGATATTTTCGTGGGCGGCATAGCATGAACTGACCGGCCGAGCCGAAGCACATCCCGCACGCACGCACAACAACGAAGACGAACCGTGCGTGCCCGGCCGGCACCGCCGTCATAGGCAAATGCGCAAGCAAAATACGAGGAGACAGACCATGAACGCGCCCGCCGAACTGTCAGCCGAAGTGCTCGCGCAACGGCAACGAGAAGTCGTGCAGGCCTTGATGGCCGTGCTGCCGACTCACTGTCTGCTGTATCGCGAAGAAGATACGGTCGCTTATGAATGCGATGGCCTCGCCGCGTACCGGCGCCTGCCGCTCGCCGTCGTGCTGCCCGAGACCGAATCGCAAGTGCAGCGCATCGTGCAGATCTGCCATCGGCTCGATGTGCCGATCGTGCCGCGCGGTGCGGGTACGAGCCTGTCGGGCGGCGCGATGCCGATCCGGCACGGCGTGGTGGTATCGCTCGCGCGCTTTCGCAAGATCGTCGAAGTCGACCCGTATGCACGCACCGCAACGGTACAGCCGGGCGTGCGCAACCTGTCGATCTCCGAAGCCGCCGCACCTTACGGGCTCTACTACGCACCGGACCCATCGTCGCAGATCGCCTGCACGATCGGCGGCAATGTCGCCGAAAACTCGGGCGGCGTCCACTGCCTGAAATATGGCCTGACCGTGCACAACGTCATGCGCGTGCGTGCGATCACGATGGAAGGGGAAGTCGTCGAGTTCGGCTCGCTAAGCCCCGATGCTCCGGGCCTCGATCTGCTCGCGGTGGTCGTCGGCAGCGAAGGCATGTTCGCGATTGTCACCGAGGTCACGGTCCGTCTGATTCCGAAGCCGCAGACCGCGCAGGTGATCATGGCGAGTTTCGACGACGTCGTGAAAGGCGGAGACGCGGTCGCCGGCATCATCGCCGCAGGCATCATTCCAGCCGGCCTCGAAATGATGGACAAGCCGGCCACGCGCGCGGTCGAAGAGTTCGTCCGCGCGGGCTACGACCTCGACGCAGCGGCGATTCTGCTTTGCGAATCGGACGGCACGCCCGAAGAAGTCAGCGAAGAAATCGTCAGGATGACCGCGGTGCTGCGCGAGCACGGCGCCACGCGCATCCAGATCTCGCGCTCGGAAAGCGAGCGCCTGCGCTTCTGGTCCGGCCGCAAGAACGCATTTCCGGCGGCGGGCCGCATCTCGCCCGACTACTACTGCATGGACGGCACGGTGCCGCGCCGCAGCATCGGTCCATTGCTCGCCCGCATCGAAGCAATGGAACAGAAGTACAACCTGCGCTGCATCAACGTGTTCCATGCGGGCGACGGCAATATGCATCCGCTGATTCTTTTCAACGGCAACGACCTCGACGAGTGGCATCGCGCCGAAGCATTCGGTTCGGATATTCTCGAGAGTTGCGTCGAGCTGGGCGGCACCGTCACGGGCGAGCACGGCGTGGGCATCGAGAAAATCAATTCGATGTGCGTCCAATTTTCGGCGGAGGAGCGCGATGCGTTTCATGCGGTAAAGCGTGCGTTCGATCCGCCCGGCCTGCTGAACCCCGACAAGGGCATCCCGACCCGCGCGCGCTGCGCCGAGTACGGCAAAATGCATATTCGCGCGGGCCTGTTGCCGCATCCGGAACTGCCGCGCTTCTAGCGGCCGCTTTTGCGCGGTAACCGGAGTCTTTCGCCCACGCCTGCGGCCTGCGCTTCGCGCAACGCGCAGACGTGGGTGTCCTTGCCCGCGAACCCGGCGCACGCCCGCCCATTGGGGTTCTTACTGACTTTGAGCAACGCCTTCGATAGCGCCCCTTGGCGCTTCCCGTACGGGTCCGTTCCGGGTTGCCAGCCAGGCATCGCCCGGTACAATCGAATCAACTACAACGAAACACGACGCTATGGAAGAGGACGACATCGTCGCCGAATGGTCCGAACGAATCCGTTCGGCCACCGCCGAAAGACGCCCAGTGCGAGTTCGCGGCGGCGGCACGAAAGACTGGTATGGCCAGTCGCTACAGGGAGACGTCCTCGATACGCGCGCCCATCGCGGCATCATCGCGTACGATTCCGGGGAGCTGGTCATCACCGCGCGCGCAGGCACTCCGCTTGCGGAAATCGAAGCGACGCTCGCCGAGCACGACCAGATGCTCGCCTTCGAACCGCCGCATTTCGGCCCGCAAGCGACGCTCGGCGGCTGCATCGCCGCCGGTATCGCGGGCCCGCGCCGTCAATCGGCCGGCGCGCCGCGCGACTTCGTGCTCGGGGCGGTCGTGATGAATGGCCATGGCCAGGTGCTGCACTTCGGCGGACAGGTGGTCAAGAACGTCGCCGGCTACGACGTCTCGCGACTCATGGCCGGCTCGCTCGGCACGCTCGCGTTGATTCTGGAACTGTCGGTCAAGGTATTGCCGCGCCCGAAGGCGGAAATCACGCTGAAATTCGATATGAACGGTACCGACGCGGTCCGCAAGCTCAACGAATGGGGCGGCCGGCCGCTGCCGGTCAGCGCGAGCGCGTGGCGCAACGGCACGCTCGTGCTGCGTCTCGGCGGCGCGGAAGCGGCCGTGAAGTCGGCGCGCTCGTCGCTCGGCGGCGAAGTCGTCGACGCGGTCGAAGCGGAACGCTTCTGGTCAGGCTTGCGTGAACAGACTGACCCGTTCTTTGCGGCGATCGCGCCAAAGGCTGCGCTGTGGCGGCTCGCACTGCCGACCATCACCGAACCGCTTCAGCTGCCCGGCGCGCAGATGATGGAATGGGGCGGCGCACAGCGCTGGTGGATCACCGACGCCGACGCGCAAACGGTGCGCATCAGCGCCAAGCAGGCCGGCGGTCACGCAACGATTTTCCGCACCGGCCAAGGCTACGATCGCAGCGCGGGCGTGTTCACGCCGCTGCCCGCCCCGTTGATGAAGATTCACCGCGGTCTGAAGGCCGCTTTCGATCCGGCTCGCATCTTCAATCGCGGCCGGCTGTACCCCGACTTCTGAGCGCGCGATGCAAACGAACCTCGCGGACTTCATTCGCAATACGCCCGACGGAGCGGAAGCCGACGCGATCCTGCGCAAATGCGTGCACTGCGGTTTCTGCACGGCGACGTGCCCGACCTACCAGCTGCTCGGCGACGAACTCGACGGCCCGCGCGGGCGCATCTATCTGATCAAGCAGTTGGTCGAAGGCACGCCTGTCACGCGCAGCACGCAGACTCACCTCGATCGCTGTCTCACATGCCGCAACTGCGAATCGACTTGCCCGTCGGGCGTGCAATATGGCCGGCTCGTCGAGATCGGGCGCAAGCTGACCGAAGAGAAAGTGTCGCGGCCGCTCGGCCAGCGCGTGCTGCGCCGCATGCTGGCGAGCTTCGTGCCGAACGAAGCGCTGTTCACCCCCGCGATGCGCCTCGGCCAGCACGTACGTCCGCTACTGCCGAAGAAGCTGCGCGACAAGGTGCCGGCGCGCCAGCGCCAGCTCGAATGGCCCGCGTCGAAGCATGCGCGCAAGATGCTGATGCTCGCCGGCTGCGTGCAGCCCTCGATGATGCCGAACGTGAACACGGCCACCGCGCGTGTGCTCGACGCGCTCGGCATCGAGACGATCGTCGCGCCGGACGCCGGCTGCTGCGGCGCGATCCGCCTGCACCTGGGCTACAACGACGAAGCGCTCGACGACATGCGCGCAAACATCGATGCATGGTGGCCGTATGTCGAAGCAGGTGTCGAAGCGATCGTAATGAACGCGTCGGGCTGCGGCGCGACGATCAAGGAATACGCGCATCTGTTGCGCGACGACCCGGCGTATGCGGAGAAGGCGCGCCGCATCGTCGAACTGACCCGCGACATCGCGGAAATCCTGCCCGAGTTCGAGGAACCGCTGGCGGCCCTCGCGCGCCCGCGCGCGGTGCACACGGTGGCGTTCCATCCGCCGTGCACGCTGCAGCATGGGCAGCAGATCCGCGGCAAGGTCGAGCACCTGCTCGGCGAACTCGGCATCGACGTGCGGCTACCCGCCGATAGTCACCTGTGCTGCGGCTCGGCCGGCACCTATTCGCTGACACAGCCGGCGCTGTCGTACGCGCTGCGCAACCAGAAGCTCGAGCGCCTGCACGCGCAGGAGCCACAGATCATCGTATCGGCAAACGTCGGGTGCATTGCGCATCTGCAAAGCGGAACGTCGACGCCGGTGGTCCACTGGATCGAGCTCGTCGAGCACATGCTGGCGCGGTGACAGGCCGGTCGCGCGAAAGCATTTGGAGCGGGTACGCAAAAGCGGACGGACCAGTCAAGCGAAGGCGCGGCGCCGATGTAGTCGCGCGGTAGCACGCCCTTCGCATCCGTATAATTAAACGCCATCGACCCTTGCAGACGTTGTCATGCCCGACCTGATCCACAATCTCGACGCGGTGCGCCAGCGCATCGCGCTCGCCGCGCAAGTCGCCGGCCGCGATCCGCGCTCGGTCGCGCTGCTCGCGGTATCGAAGACGTTTCCGGCCGAAGATGTCCGCGCCGCGCACGCCGCGGGGCAGCGCGCGTTCGGCGAAAACTACGTGCAGGAAGCGCTGACGAAGCTCGACGCACTCGCCGATCTGCGCGACACGATCGAGTGGCATTTCATCGGACCGCTGCAATCGAACAAGACGCGCCCCGTCGCCGAGCGTTTCGACTGGGTTCATTCGATCGATCGTCTGAAGATCGCGCAACGGCTCGCCGAACAGCGGCCGGACGGCGTGCCGCCGCTCAACGTATGCGTGCAGGTCAACGTGAGCGGCGAAGTGTCGAAATCCGGTGTGCCGCCCGGCGAAGCAGCCGGGATCGCGCACGCGATCGCAGCGCTGCCGAAGCTGCGCCTGCGTGGCCTGATGGCCATTCCGGAACCCGTCGGCAGCATCGAACAGCAACGGGTGCCGCACCGCGCGCTGCGCGAACTGTTCGACAGGCTGCGCGCCGACGGGCTCGAACTCGACACCTTGTCGATGGGCATGTCGGGCGACCTCGAAGCGGCCGTACTCGAAGGCGCGACGATGGTGCGCATCGGCACGGCGATCTTCGGCGCGCGCGACTACTCCCACTAAACCTCCTTCCGGACACACCATGAAAATTGCCTTTATCGGCGGCGGCAACATGGCTGCCGCGCTGATCGGCGGTCTGATCAAGCGCGGCGTCGCGGCGTCCGATCTCTATGCGATCGACCCGAACGAAGACGCACGCAAGCGCAACCAGCAACAGTTCGGCATCGCCACCGGCGCGGCCGCCGATGCGGCGCTCGCCTCGTTCGACGCGGTCGTGCTGGCGGTCAAGCCTCAAGTGGCGAAGGACGTCGCCGGCGCGCTGGCGGCGCATCTGTCGGCGCGGCAGCTCGTGATCAGCATCGTCGCGGGCATTCGCGCCGCCGACCTGTCGCGCTGGCTGAACGGCCATGCGCGCATCGTGCGTACGATGCCGAATACGCCCGCGCTGATCGGCATGGGCGTGACAGGTCTCGTTGCGCTGGGCGGCGTCGACGAAGCAGGACGCGCGCTCGCATCGCAAGTGCTCGGCGCGGTCGGACAAACGGTCTGGTTCGACGACGAGGCGAAAATCGACGCGGTCACCGCAATCTCGGGCAGCGGCCCCGCGTACGTCTTCTATTTCATCGAGGCGCTGCAGGAAGCGGCGCGCCAGCTCGGCATGGATGAAGCGCAGGGCCGCGCGCTCGCGGTCGCCACGTTCACCGGCGCGGCGCAACTGGCGGCGCAATCGGATGAACCGCCGTCGGTGTTGCGCGAACGCGTGACGTCCAAAGGCGGGACGACCGCGGCGGCGCTCGCCGCATTCGACGCGCAGCATGTGAAGGATGCCATCGTGCGCGGCGCACTGGCAGCGGACGCGCGCGCGAAAGAGATGGGGGAGGAATTCGGCAAGCAGTAGCGCCCGCTGTTGGACCCGCGGGTCGTGCCCGCTGCCCGCGCGCATCGACCGATGCGCCGGCCGGGCCGCCCGACCTGGCGCGGTCCGTTTATCGATCAGAGATTCTGCGCGGCATAATGCGCCGCAATGCCGGCGAACAGCACGCCGCCCAGCCAGTTGTTATGGCGAAACGCGGCGAAGCACGGCATCCGTTCGCGGCCGCGGATCAGCGTGTAGTGATAGATCGCACAGCCCACCGCCGCCGCCAACCCGATCCAGTAAAGCACACCGTAATGCAGCACGACGCCGATGCCCGCGTATATGCCAAGCGTCACCGCGTAGCAGAGCATGATCGCGAGAACGTCGTAGCGGCCAAACGTGAGCGCTGACGTGCGGATGCCGATCCTGATGTCGTCGTCGCGGTCGACCATTGCGTATTCGGTATCGTACGCAACGGACCAGAACACGTTCGCCGCAAGCATCACCCATGCGAGCGCCGGCACGCGGTCCTGAACGGCGGCGAACGCCATTGGAATGCCAAAGCCGAACGCAATGCCGAGATACGCTTGCGGAATCGCGAAAAAGCGCTTCGTGAACGGATACGTACCAGCGACGAACAGCGCGAACACCGACAGTTCCTTCGTCAGCGTATTGAGCGGCCAGATCAGCAGAAACGCGATCAGCGCAAGCGCCGCGGCGAGCGCAACGGCTTCCCACGCCTTGATCTTGCCCGACGTGATCGGCCGGTTTTCCGTGCGCTTCACGAAGCGGTCGAAATCGCGGTCCGCGTAGTCGTTGATCGCACAGCCGGCCGAGCGCATGAGCAACGTGCCGAGCACAAAAATAACGAGCAGCGACACCGAGGGCTGGCCGTCGGAGGCAATCCACAGCGCGTTGAGCGTGGGCCACAGCAGCAGCAGGCTGCCGATCGGCTTGTCCATGCGGACGAGCCGCAGATAGAGCGGGAGTCGGGCGAACATGGGAAGTGCGCGGAGAACGATTCCGCCATTTTAGTGCAGCATGAAAAAAAGCCCGACAGGTTCTTGACCTGTCGGGCTTTCTCACGTTAGCTGCGACGTCTTGCGCGTTCGCTCGCTCAGGCAAGCATCGAGCGCAACATCCACGCGGTCTTTTCGTGCGTCTGCATGCGTTGCGTCAGCAGATCGGCGGTCGGCTCGTCGTTAGCCGCTTCGGTAATCGGAAAAATTTCGCGCGCGGTGCGCACGACCGATTCCTGGCCTTCGACGAGCTGGCGGATCATGTCTTCCGCCGACGGCACGCCGTCCGCTTCAGCGATCGACGACAGCTTTGCGAAATCCTTGTAGCTGCCCGGCGCGAACACGCCCAGCGCGCGAATCCGCTCGGCGATCGAATCGACGGCGAGCGCGAGCTCGTTGTATTGACTTTCGAACATCAGATGCAGCGTGTTGAACATCGGCCCCGTCACGTTCCAGTGGAAGTTGTGGGTCTTCAGATACAGCGTGTAGGTATCGGCCAGCAGGCGCGACAGACCTTCCGCGATCTTCTTGCGATCCTTGTCGCTGATGCCGATATTGACGTGCGAAACGGCTTCTTTTTTGGCCATGATGACTCCTTTGAAGAGTGATTCGTACCGGTCGCTTTGCCCCGGATTGTCTGTTCGCAATCCTTGAACCTTCGAACGCCCGACAGTTTAGCGTAGAACGCCAGGCCTCCGCGTGCGAGGCGGCGTGCTTCCCTGCCATCACTGCGGCCATCACTGCATTGCGCACGCGGCGTCACATCGTTCCCTGTGTCGGCTCGCGCTCAACAGCCGGAATCGCTCGCGCTCACCCGCCGAAAACGTGCGCGATGCCGTGCGCGACGAGCACCGCGTAGCCGCTGCTGACGACCGCGAAGCCGAGCATCCTGCGCGCAAGCGCCGCATTGGTCATGCGCTGCGACTGCTGCGCGTGCGCCCGGCCGCCGATACTCATCAATACCATCTGGACCATGACCCTTCTCCTTTCACATCAGGACGGCGGCGCGAGCTTCGCGCTGGGGCGCGGCTTCGTGTCGCGCCGCCGTCGAACTGCCTGGCCGCCCGGTTACTTCACCGTTTCCGCGGTTCCGGCGAGCTTCGCGATCGCCGCGATCACGCCTTGCGCGTACGCCGGATCGATCCGGCGGAAATGCTCGATCTGGCGCGCGACGATGTCTTCCGGCACGCCATTGATGTGGCGCGCAATGTTTCCGAAGAAACGCTCGCGCTGCGCGGCGTCGAACAGGCGAAACAACGCCGCGGGCTGGCTGTAGTAATCGTCGTCGTCACGATGGTCGTAGCGATCGACCGCTCCGGCCGCGAGCGGCGGCTCCGCCGCGTTCGGATCCTGCGCGAAGTCGCCGAACCGGTTCGGTTCGTAGTTCGCCGTGCGGCCGAGATTGCCGTCGGCGCGCATCGCGCCGTCGCGATGGAACGAGCGCTGCGCGGGCGCGCGCGACGCGTTCACCGGAATCTGGTGATGATTGATCCCGAGACGATAGCGCTGCGTGTCGCCGTACGAGAACAGACGCCCTTGCAACAGACGGTCCGGCGAGACGCCGATGCCCGGCACCACGTTCGCCGGCGTGAACGCCGACTGCTCGACGTCCGCGAAATAGTTGTCCGCGTTGCGATTCAGTTCGATCACGCCGACGTCGATCAGCGGATAGTCCTTGTACGGCCACACCTTCGTGATGTCGAACGCGTTGTAGCGATAGTTCGCCGCATCGGCTTCAGGCATCACCTGGATGCAGAAGCGCCAGCGCGGGAAATTGCCCTTGTCGATGTTATCGACGAGGTCGCGCTGCGCGCTTTCGCGGTCTTGCGCGACCACTTGCGCCGCTTCGGCGTCGGTGTAGTTCGCGATACCTTGCATCGACTTGAAGTGGAACTTCACCCAGAAGCGCTCGTTGTTCGCGTTGATGAACGAGAACGTATGCGAGCCGAAGCCGTGCATCTGCCGATAGTTCTGCGGAATGCCGCGGTCGCTCATCAGAATCGTCACCTGATGCAGCGATTCCGGATGACGCGACCAGAAGTCCCACGCCGCAACGTTGCTGCGCAGATTCGTGTACGGATCGCGCTTTTGCGTGTGGATGAAATCCGGGAACTTGAGCGGATCGCGGATAAAGAACACCGGCGTGTTATTGCCGACGACATCCCAGTTGCCCTCTTCGGTGTAGAACTTGATCGAGAAGCCGCGCACGTCGCGTTCGGCATCGGCCGCACCGCGCTCGCCCGCCACCGTCGAAAACCGCATGAAAAGCGGCGTTTCCTTGCCGACCTGCGCGAACACCTTCGCCTTCGTATAGCGCGAAATGTCGTGCGTGACCTTCAGCGTGCCGAACGCGCCCGAACCCTTCGCATGCACGCGGCGCTCGGGGATCACTTCGCGATCGAAGTGCGCGAGCTTTTCGATGAGCCACATGTCCTGCAAGGCAACCGGGCCGCGCACGCCGGCTGTCATCGAGTTCTGATTGTCGGCAACGGGCGCGCCAGCCGCGTTGGTGAGGGTACGTTCGGTCATTGCTCTGTTCCTTTGTTTGTCTGGGGCGATTAGTTCTTCGGGAGAGGCAGTCGATGCGCGGGATCACGCGGACAGGGCGCGATCGACGAGCAGCGCAATCGCAACGGTGCGCAAGGTCATCGCGGGCGCGGTGTTACCCGCCGCGATCGATGCGGCCTGTTGCTGGGATGACGCGGGAGCAGACTGAATGCGGGACTGGATGTCAAACGACGGCACGTGCTGCATGGGTACCTCCGGGTTCTCGTTGTTGGGGATCGGCGATCCATGAGACGCACTATAACAAAGCTATCGATTTTTATAATTTAATTAAATTTATCTATTCGATAGGCCGTCACACGAGCCTGGCGACGAAGTTGCACCGCCTACGCCACGCTGAGGGCCGACCCGTCGCGTGCGATCAGCGCGAGCGACGTTCGCGCAGCGCTCGCCGCCAAACGAAAAACGAGAGAGTGATCTGCTATGACGACATCCGAAGCCAGATTCGCTGCCGAAGCGCTGGAGCACCTGGCCAATCTCGAGCGATATCTCGCGGATGTCTCTACACCGCGCGTGGCTGCGCAGTATGTGGATCGAGTCGTCACCTATTGCGAAAGCTTGCGGACGCTGCCGCATCGCGGTCAAAAACGCGATGACATATGACCCGGCCCTTCGGCTGACATGACCCGGCCTTCGGCTGACGCACTACCGGGGCCGCACCGTCATCGCGCCGGGGCCCGCCCCGCTCAATTCACCGCCACCGGCAAATCAAGCTTCTTCACCCCGGGCAGATCACACGCCGCGACTGCGTCGCAGATCGCATCGATCGCCGGCATGCGCGTGAAGCTCTTGCGCCAGGCGAGCACGACGCGGCGATCGGGCACCGGCTCGTCGAAGGCCACGTAGCTGAGCAGCCCCGAATCGACGCCGCCCGCATGCGGCTTCACCTCATGCACCGACATGCGCGGCAGCACCGTAATGCCGACGCCGCTCGCCACCATATGACGGATCGTCTCGAGCGACGAACCTTCGAATGTCTTCTGAATGCCGTCCGCGTTCTGCGAGAAACGCATGAGCTCCGGACATACACCGAGCACGTGATCGCGGAAGCAGTGCCCGCTGCCGAGCAGCAGCATCGTTTCCTGCTTGAGGTCGCTCGCGTCGATCTTGTCGCGCGTCTCCCATGCATGGCCCGACGGCAGCGCGACGACGAACGGCTCGTCGTAGAGCGGCCGCAGCATCAGGCCCGTTTCGGGAAACGGCAGCGCCATGATCGCCACGTCGATTTCGCCCTGCTTGAGCAGTTCGATCAGCTTCAGCGTGTAGTTTTCCTGCAGCATCAGCGGCATCTGCGGGACGCGCTTGATCATCTGCTTGACGAGCGTCGGCAGCAGATACGGCCCGATCGTGTAAATCACGCCGAGACGCAGCGGCCCGACGAGCGGGTCTTTTCCCTGCTTCGCGATCTCCTTGATCGCGAGCGTCTGCTCGAGCACGCGCTGCGCCTGCGTGACGATCTGCTCGCCGATCGGCGTCACGCTGACTTCGCTCGTGCCGCGCTCGAAAATCTGCACGTTCAGTTCGTCTTCGAGCTTCTTGATCGCTACGGACAACGTCGGCTGGCTGACGAAACAGGCCTCCGCCGCGCGGCCAAAATGCCGCTCGCGCGCCACCGCGACGATGTACTTCAGTTCTGTGAGCGTCATTGAGGGACCAATCAGTGCAATAAAATCAATAGGTTTCAGTTATACACCTATGGGGCCAATTCGCCAACCACCCCGCATGCCGCTGCAGCGCGACGCGTGCGCACCTTGAGCGAAGTGCGCGAGTCCGCCTCCGCGCTATGACTTACGCCTTCAGATAGTGTTCGCGCGCGCCGAGCCAGCGCGCGAGGTGCTGCGTGACGACGTCCGGGTATTGCGCCAGCAACTGCGCCGCCGCTTCGCGCGCCGGCTCGATGAGCCAGCCGTCCTGCTGCAGATCGGCGAAGCGCAGCATCGCCGCGCCGGACTGGCGCGCGCCGAGAAATTCGCCGGGACCGCGAATTTCGAGGTCGCGCCGCGCGATTTCGAAGCCGTCGGTGGTTTCGCGCATCGTCTGCAGGCGCGCGCGGCCGGCGATCGACAGCGGCCCCGAATACAGCAGCACGCACACCGACGCGACGCTGCCGCGCCCAACGCGGCCACGCAACTGATGCAGCTGCGCAAGCCCGAAGCGCTCCGCGTGTTCGATCACCATGAGCGACGCGTTCGGCACGTCGACGCCGACTTCGATCACCGTCGTCGCCACGAGCAGCTGGACCTCGTTGCGCGTGAACGCGTCCATGACTGCCGCTTTCTCGGCAGGCGCGAGGCGACCATGCACAAGCCCGACTTTCAGCTCCGGCAGCGCGGCCACCAGCGTTTCGTAGGTCTCGACGGCCGTCTGCAATTGCAGCGTCTCGCTCTCCTCGATCAGCGGGCACACCCAGTACACCTGACGCCCGGTCAGCGCCGCTTCGCGCACGCGCCCGATCACCTCTTCGCGGCGCGCGTCCGAGATCAGTTTCGTCAGGATCGGCGTGCGGCCCGGCGGCAGTTCGTCGATCGTCGACACGTCGAGGTCCGCGTAGTACGTCATCGCGAGCGTGCGCGGAATCGGCGTCGCCGACATCATCAGTTGATGCGGCTGGAAAGCGCGCGCGCCATCCGCGGCGTTTTTCGCCTTGCCGCGCAACGCTAGACGCTGTTCGACGCCGAACCGATGCTGCTCGTCGACGATCACGAGCCCGAGGCGCGCGAATTCGACGGTGTCCTGGATGATCGCGTGCGTGCCGATCACGAGCCGCGCGGTGCCGAGCGCAGCCGCTTCGAGCGCCGCGCGCTTTTCCTTCGCCTTGAGGCTGCCCGCGAGCCATGCGACCGTGACGCCGAGCGGTTCGAGCCAGCCGCGCAGCTTGCGGGCGTGCTGCTCGGCGAGGATTTCGGTCGGCGCCATCAGCGCGGCCTGGTAACCGGCGTCGATCGCCTGCGCGGCGGCAAGCGCGGCGACGATCGTCTTGCCGCTGCCGACGTCGCCTTGCAAGAGACGCTGCATCGGGTGCGGCTGCGTCAGATCGTTTGCGATTTCGGCGCCGACGCGCTGTTGCGCGCCCGTCAGCGAAAACGGCAGCGCGGCGAGCAGACGCGCGACGAGCGAATCGGCGTCGCCGGACGCACGGCGCGGCATCGCGGGCGCCGAGCGCGTGCGGCGCTCTTCGTGCGCGCGCTTGAGCGACATCTGCTGCGCGAGCAGCTCTTCGAACTTGATGCGCGACCATGCGGGATGCGTGCCGTCGATCAATGCCGTTTCGTCCGCGTCCGCATGCGGGTGATGCAGCGTGCGCACCGCCTGCATCAGCGGCGGCAGCTCAAGCGGCTGCAGATACGCGCGCGCGATCGGCTCCGGCAGCAGTTCCGGCAATGACGTGCGCGACAGCGCGTTGTCGATCGCCTTGCGCAGATACGCCTGCGTCACGCCCGCCGTGCTCGGATAGACCGGCGTCAGCGCCTGCGGCAGCGGCGTATCCTCGTCGACGACGCGCACGGCCGGGTGCACCATTTCCATGCCGAAGAAACCGCCGCGCACGTCGCCACGCACGCGCAGCCGCACGCCGACCGACATCTGCCTGACCTGCGAGCCATAGAAATTGAGGAAGCGCAGAACGAGCTCGTCGCCCGCATCGTCGCGCAGCTTCACGAGCAACTGACGACGCGGCCGGTACGCGATTTCGTTGTCGAACACGACGCCTTCCGTCTGCGCGATGCCACCGGGCAGCAGCTCGCCGATCGGCGTCAGCGACGTTTCGTCTTCGTAACGCATCGGCAGATGCAGCACGAGATCGATGTCGCGCGACAGGCCGAGCTTCGCGAGCTTGTCGCCGGTGCGCGGCAGGGCGGCCTTTTGCGCGGACCCGTCCGTCGACTCTTGCGGCACGGAACCGGCGGGCTTTGCGGTGCGCTTTGCAGCCGGCTTTGCAGTCGGCTTCGCAGCCGGCTGCATCGCCGATTTCGAGGTCGAATCTTCGGTTGCGGGCACCGGATCGTGCGGCGCGTGCCCGGCCGCAACATTGTCGCCGATCCGCGCGTGCGCCGCCTTGCTGCGCGCGGCGCGCCGCGGCGGCGCTGTGTCGGCGTCATCGGGGTCTACAGGCGGACGGCGTTCGGACAAGGGCATGAGTCGCTTCGCAAGTACAATATCGGCTTTCCACGTTTTCGTGGCCGTTCGGCGCGGCATCGGGACGGCCGGCGCCCGCTCGGCAGTGTCCCGCAATCATAGCCGCTCGGCGCGCGGCGTCGATTCTGTCTGATTCGAAGTGCCCGCGCCATTAGCACGCCGTCTATTGGCACGCCGTCTATTGGCACGCCGTTTATTAGCACGCCCTTTTTTAGCCGTTCCGTATCCACACCCGTGCGCATGTTCACCCTTTCCGATTTCGATTTCGCGCTGCCGCCCGAACTGATTGCACAAGTCGCGTTGCCCGAGCGCAGCGCGAGCCGCCTGCTCGAAGTGGACAACCGGACCCGCCCGGCGACGCTCACCGACCGCCGCTTTGCCGAACTACCCGATTGCGTCGCACCGGGCGACCTGCTCGTGTTCAACGATACGAAGGTGCTGAAGGCGCGCTTTCCCGGCTATAAGTCGAGCGGCGGCAAAATCGAAGTGCTGGTCGAGCGGCTCACCGGCGAACGGACCGCGCTGGCGCAGATTCGCGCGAGCAAGAGCCCTGCCGCGGGCACGCAGTTGCGCCTCGCCGATGCGTTCGACGTTACCGTCGGCGAGCGCGTCGAGCCGTTCTACACGCTGCATTTTCCGACCGATTGCCTCACGCTGATCGAGCAGTACGGGCGGCTGCCGTTGCCGCCGTATATCGAGCACGACCCCGATGCGACCGACGAGACGCGCTACCAGACCGTCTACGCGCAGAATCCGGGCGCGGTGGCCGCGCCGACCGCCGGCCTGCATTTCGACGAAGCGCTTTTTGCGCGGCTCGACGCGCGCGGCGTCGAGCGCGCGACGCTCACGCTGCATGTCGGCGCCGGCACGTTCCAGCCGGTGCGCGTCGAGAACATTGCGGAGCACAAGATGCACAGCGAGTGGTACCAGTTGCCGCAGTCGCTGGTCGATAAAATCGCCGCGACACGGGCGCGCGGCGGGCGCGTGATCGCCGTCGGCACGACGTCGATGCGCGCGCTCGAAGCGGCCGCGCGCGATGCGGAGAACGCGGGCCGCGCGCTCGCGGCAACGAGCGCGGAGACGGACATTTTCATCACGCCGGGCTATCGTTTTCGCGTCGTCGACCGGCTCGTGACGAACTTCCATTTACCGAAATCGACGCTTCTGATGCTGGTGTCCGCATTTGCCGGTATCGATACGATTCGTGCCGCGTATCGGCATGCAATCGACGAGCGCTATCGTTTCTTCAGCTACGGCGACGCGATGCTGCTGACGCGCAGCGACGCGTAACGCGCGTGCGTGTTCGACTGACAGCGTTTGACTGACATTCAGTGCCTTATCTAGTGCCTTTATCGGCCGCCGGGCATCCTCCGGCAGGCTTCATTTTTTACGCGCCGGACTGTGTTTCCGGTCGCTCGGGAGCTGCTCAATGACCGACGGTCATCATGACGACAATCACACCGATCACACGCCGCCCGCCGGCGGCCTCGCATTCGATCTGCTGAAAACCGACGGTCTCGCGCGCCGCGGCCGCCTCACGCTGAACCATGGCGTCGTCGAAACGCCGATCTTCATGCCGGTCGGCACCTACGGCACGGTCAAGGCGATCCAGCCGCGCGAACTCGAAGAAGTCCGCGCGCAGATCATCCTCGGCAACACATTTCACCTGTGGCTGCGCCCGGGCCTCGAGACGGTCGCCGCGCACGGCGGTCTGCACGGCTTCATGGGCTGGAAGCGGCCGATCCTGACCGACTCGGGCGGCTTCCAGGTGTTCTCGCTCGGCGATCTGCGCAAGATCACCGAAGACGGCGTCACGTTCGCGTCGCCGATCAACGGCGACAAGCTGTTCCTGTCGCCGGAAGTGTCGATGCAGATCCAGAAAGTGCTGAATTCGGACATCGTCATGCAGTTCGACGAATGCACGCCTTACGCAACCAACGGCGTGCCGACGACGCGCGACGAAGCGGGCGCATCGATGCGCATGTCGATGCGCTGGGCGAAGCGTTCGATCGACGAATTCGGCCGCCTGTCGAATCCGAATGCGTTGTTCGGCATCGTCCAGGGCGGCATGTTCGAGGATTTGCGCGACGAATCGCTGGCCGGCCTCGCCGAAATGGACTTCCACGGCTTTGCGATCGGCGGCCTGTCGGTTGGCGAGCCGAAAGAGGACATGATGCGCGTGCTCGAGCACGTCGCGCCGCGGCTGCCCGCGAACAAGCCGCACTATCTGATGGGCGTCGGCACGCCCGAGGATCTCGTGGCCGGCGTCGCAGCCGGCGTCGATATGTTCGATTGCGTGATGCCCACGCGCAACGCGCGCAACGGCTGGCTCTTCACGCGCTTCGGCGACATCAAGATCCGCAACGCGACGCACAGGAACTCGCTGCGGCCGCTCGACGAGCAATGCGGCTGCTACACGTGCCGCCACTTCACGCGCGGTTATCTGCACCATCTGCATCGCGTCGGCGAGATACTCGGCGCACAGCTGAACACGATCCACAACCTGCACTACTACCTCGAGCTGATGCAGGAAATGCGCGACGCGATCGACGGCGGCAACTTCACCGCGTTTCGCAGGCTGTTCCACGAAAATCGCGCGCGCGGCATCGATTAGCCGCACGTCCGCACAACGGCACGTCGAACCGCGCGCGAAACATTACAATTCACTTTCGCAACGGCGTGCCGCTCGATCTGTCAAACCGCGGCGTCGGCACGGTGGTCGAAACCGTGCCGCAAGCGGGGTGCAGATGCAAATGAGGCGCGCCGACGCGCAAAGTGCCGGTGGTAGAATAATCGGCTGACTTTTTTTGACTGGTATAAACGGAGAGACCAACGTGCCGTCGTTCATTTCCAATGCATTCGCACAAGGCAGTGCCGCCGGGGGCGCCGAATCGAGCCTGATGAGCTTTCTGCCGCTCATCCTCATGTTCGCAGTGCTCTACTTCATCATGATTCGCCCGCAAATGAAGCGCCAGAAAGAGCATCGCAACATGCTCGCGGCGATGGCCAAAGGCGACGAAGTAGTGACGAACGGCGGTATTGTCGGCAAGATCACGAAAGTCGGCGAAGCGTATGTCGGCGTAGAAATCTCCGAAGGAACGGAAATCACCGTGCAGAAGGCTTCGGTCACGACGATTCTCCCGAAAGGCACGATCAAATCGCTGTAACGCGTTTCCAGCGCGCTTTTTTGCACGCTTTTTGCACGCTTTTTGCACGCTTCCTGCGCGTTTTTTTGCGATCTCGTGCGCAACTAGAGCAAGACCCGCAAGGCCCTGCCCCGAAGCCTCATACGAAGCCGCTCCCGCTGAACGCGGCGCGGCCTTGCAAGCAACTGGCACCTTGCCGCCAACCGTCCGTTGGACCATCCCATGAATCGTTACCCCCTCTGGAAATATGCCGTGATGCTGGTGGCGCTTGCCATCGGCCTCCTGTACACGCTGCCCAACTTCTTCGGCGAAGCGCCGGCAGTGCAGGTGTCGAGCGGCAAGGCAACGGTCAAGCTCGATTCGGCCACGCTGTCGCAGGTCGAAGCGGCGCTGGCGGAGAGCCACATCAAAGCCGACGATGTCACGTTCGACAATTCGACGCTGAATGCGAACATCCGCGTGCGCGTGGCCGATACGGATACGCAATTGCGCGTCAAGGATCTGCTGCAGAAGTCGCTGAACAGCGACCCGTCGGATCCGACGTACGTCGTCGCGCTGAACCTGCAAAGCGCGTCGCCGCACTGGCTGACCGCGCTGCACGCGCTGCCGATGTACCTCGGGCTCGATCTGCGCGGCGGCGTGCACTTCCTGCTGCAGGTCGACATGGCAGGCGCGCTGAACAAGAAACTCGATTCCGATGCGTCCGATGCGCGCACGCTGCTGCGCGACAACCGCATTCGCGACGGCGGCGTGAACCGCGTCGGCCAGTCGGTCGTCGCGAGCTTCGCGGACCAGAGCGTCGCCGAGGCGGCGCGCAAGCAACTGACGACGGGCGTCAGCGAACTGCAGTGGGCCACGCAACCGGCGCCGACCGGCGGCTGGCAAGTGGTCGGCACGTTTACGCCGGCGGTGGAAAAGGCGGTGCAGGAAGCCGCGCTCAAGCAGAACATCACGACGCTGCATAACCGCGTCAACGAGCTCGGCGTCGCGGAACCCGTGATCCAGCAGCAAGGCAACGACCGTATCGTCGTCGAACTGCCGGGCGTGCAAGACACGGCGAAGGCGAAAGACATCATCGGCCGCACGGCGACGCTCGAAGCGCGCCTCGCGGACCCCGTCAACACGCATCCGAATCCGAACGACCCGGTGCCGCCGGGCGACGAGCTCTTCACGCAGGGCAACCAGGTGCCGGTACTGCTGCGCAAGCAGGTGATCTTCACCGGCGATCGCATCATCGACGCGTCGGCGGGCTTCGACGAGCATCAGCGTCCTTCGGTCAATATCCGTCTGGACTCGGCCGGCGGCCGCGCGGTGCGCACCGTGTCGCGCGACAACATCGGCAAACCGATGGCGATGGTGTTGTTCGAAAAGGGCAAGGGCCAGGTGCTGACGGTCGCGACGATCCAGTCGGAACTCGGCGACCGCTTCCAGATTACCGGCCAGCCGACGCCGCAAGCCGCGGCCGACCTCGCGCTGCTGCTGCGCGCCGGCTCGCTCGCCGCGCCGATGGACATCATCGAGGAACGCACGATCGGCCCGAGCCTCGGCGCCGACAACATCAAGAAGGGCTTCGATTCGGTCGTCTACGGCTTTATCGCGATCGCCGCATTCATGATCGCGTACTACATGCTGTTCGGTCTGATCTCGATGATCGCACTGTCGGTAAACCTGCTGCTGCTGGTCGCGATCCTGTCGATGCTACAGGCCACGCTAACGCTGCCGGGCATCGCCGCTATCGCGCTCGCGCTCGGTATGGCGATCGACGCAAACGTGCTGATCAACGAGCGCGTGCGCGAAGAATTGCGCAACGGCGCGCCGCCGCAGCTTGCGATCCAGAACGGCTACGCGCATGCGTGGGCGACCATTCTCGATTCGAACGTCACGACGCTGATCGCCGGCCTCGCGCTGCTCGCATTCGGTTCGGGCCCGGTGCGCGGCTTCGCGGTCGTGCACTGCATCGGCATTCTGACGTCGATGTTCTCCGCGGTGTTCTTCTCGCGCGGCCTCGTGAACCTCTGGTACGGCGGCAAGAAGAAACTGAAATCGCTCGCGGTCGGCCAGGTGTGGCGACCCGCCACGGCCACGGCCGGCGGCGCGGCCGCTTACCTCGAAGACGATACGGCGAACGACGATACAGTCACGAGCCCTGCCCGCGCGAGCGCGCCCGCTCCCGCAGCCAAACGCAAGGCGCCCGCAAACGCATCCGCCGGTACGCGCGCCAACCCAGGCAAACCAACCGTGCGCCGGCGCAACGCGCCTGGCACGCCGAGCGGCAGCAACGCGCCGAAGAAACCGGGTTCAACCCGCTGATGCCCGGAGAACGAGACCATGGAATTTTTCCGCATCCGTAAAGACATTCCGTTCATGCAGCGCGCGTTGCTGTTCAACGCGATTTCGCTGATCACGTTTATTGCCGCCGTGTTTTTCCTCGTGCACCGCGGCCTGCACCTGTCGATCGAATTCACGGGCGGCACGGTGATCGAAGTGCAGTATCCGCAGGCCGCGCAGCTCGAACCGGTGCGCGACACGCTGACGAAGATCGGCTACGCCGACGCGCAGGTGCAGAATTTCGGCACGTCGCGCGACGTGCTGATCCGCCTGCCGCTGAAGCAGGGCCTCAGCTCGGCGCAGCAAAGCGACCAGGTGATGGGCGCGCTGAAGGCCGAAAACGCGCAGGTGCAGCTGCAACGCGTCGAGTTCGTCGGGCCGCAGGTCGGCAAGGAGCTCGCCACCGACGGTCTGCTCGCGCTCGCGTGCGTGGTGGCCGGCATCGTGATCTATCTGTCGTTCCGCTTCGAGTGGAAGTACGCGATCGCCGGCGTGATCGCCAACCTGCACGACGTCGTGATCATTCTCGGCTTCTTCGCGTTCTTCCAGTGGGAGTTCTCGTTGTCGGTGCTCGCGGCCGTGCTTGCGGTGCTCGGCTACTCCGTCAACGAATCGGTCGTTATCTTCGACCGGATCCGCGAGACGTTCCGCCGCGAACGCAAGATGAGCGTGATCGAAGTGATCAACCACGCGATTACGAGCACGATGTCGCGAACCATCATCACGCACGGCTGTACGCAGATGATGGTGCTGTCGATGTTCCTGTTTGGCGGCCCGACGCTGCACTACTTCGCACTCGCGCTGACGGTCGGTATTCTGTTCGGTATCTACTCGTCGGTATTCGTCGCGGCGGCGCTCGCAATGTGGCTCGGCGTGAAGCGCGAAGACCTGCTGAAGGAAAAGAAGGAACGCCACGACCCGAACGACCCGAACGCGGGCGCGCAGGTCTGATCGCAGTACTTTCGCGCTGCGTTTCGCTTCGGCAAGAAGGCCGGTTCATGTTGAACCGGCCTTTTTTGCTGGAGCCCCGCTCTGTCAACCAGACGAGTGACCCGGCCGGCGCCGCTTGCTACTGCTTGCTACTGCTTGCTACTGCTTGCTACTGCTTGCTACTGCTTGATCCCCTCGGCCTGGATATGCAGCATGGTGGCCATGCCGAAACCCTGCTTCTGCCCCAGATCGATGCCGTAGTCGGCGCGGTCGAACTTCGCGGTCGCATCGACGCCGCAAACCTCGCGCTTGAGCATCGGGTGCTGCATGCACTTGAACGCCACGACCTGCAGATTCAGCGGCTTCGTCACGCCGTGCAGCGTGAGATTGCCGATCACTTCGACCGGTTTGTCGCCGTCGAAACGGATCTGCGTGCCCTTGTAGACCGCGGTCGGATACTTCGAGACATCGAGCATTTCGTCGGAGCGCGCATGCTCGTCCAGCTTCGGATTACCGGTCTGAATCGACGACGTATCGATCGTCACATCGACCGTCCCCGTTTTCGCTGCGCGATCGAGCGTCACGGTTCCTGTCGACTTCGTGAATTTACCGCGCCATACGGATAAACCGCCCATATGATCGGATTCGAAGCTCGGAAACGTGTGATTGGGATCGAGCTGATACGTATCGGCGGCCGCGGTTGCGTCGAGCGAAACAAAAGCCGCGACGAGCGGCGCGATCGCGCCGGCCAGGCGTGTCTTCTTCACGATTTATTCTCCTTTTAAGGCGCGATGCGCGAGCGAAAGCGCGTCGACGCCGTTAGTCTCTCCTTACCCTTGCTGCCCTTGCTGCGTTTTCTACTTTCCAGCACCCACGAAATGAAACTTGATGACGACATCGTCGGCCACCACCGACGTGTCCTTCCACTCGCCTAGCCCGACGTCGTACTGCGAGCGCCTGATCGTAAGCGCCCCGTCGAACACATGCGCCGCGCCCTGCGTCGTCACCGTGACCGGCACGACCACGGTCTGCGACTTGCCTTTGATCGTCAGTTTGCCGGTGACGTTGAATCGGTCCGCGCCGGCCGGCGCAATTGCGCTCGACACGAAGGTCGCGCTCGGGAAAGTCTTCGCGTCGAACCAGTCCTTGCCGCGCACTTCGTCGTTATAGGTTTCGTCGCCGAGGTCGTAGCTCGTCATATCGACGTTGACCTGCGCGCTGCCTGCAGCCAGCTTCGCCGGATCGAACGCGAGCTGCGCGGAAAACTTCGTGAACTTGCCTTCGACAGGCACATTCATCTGTTTCGACGTCGCCGTGATCGTGCTGTGCACGGCGTCGATCTGCGCATGCGCGTCGCGTGCGTTCAGCGCAAATGGCACGGCGAGCGCAACCGCGATCGCGGCGGCAGCGAGCCTGGCCGATATCGCGATCCTGACCGGAGTGAACGAGGCTTTCAATGGTTGTCCTTATTTGAGGAACGGGATCATCCGCGACAGCAACCCATCGCGATCGAGCCATTGATGCTTGAGCGCCGCCGCGACGTGCAGCACCACGAGCACGAGCAGCGTGTAATTGAGCGCGATATGCAGATTCTTGAGCACCGTCTTGAGCACCGGGTCGGGCGCGATAAGCCGCGGCAACGGCACGAGCCCAAGGTACACGACCTGCACGTTGGCCGCCGAGCTGTACAGATATCCGGATACCGGGATCACCACCATCAACGCGTACAACGCGACATGCGTGGCCTGCGCGGCCCTGCGCTGCCAGGCGGACATGCCCGCGGGCAGCGGCGGCGCCGCATGCGTCGCGCGCCATAGAATGCGCAGCACGACGAGCGCAAAGATCGTGACGCCGATCCACTTGTGCCACGAGAAGTAGCGCAGCTTCGTCGGCGTGAAGCCGGGTATATCGGTCATTACCCAGCCGAGCGAAAAGCCGCCGACAATCAGCACTGCGATCAGCCAGTGAAACGCGATGGCCGTGCGCGTATAACGCAGGCTCGTCGCGCGCCCGGCAAACGACGAGAGATGTGCCACGAAGCCTCCCGTACAGCGAATCGCGAGATTGAATTTAAACGACACGACAGCGCCCGTTATTCCCGCCGATGCATGTCGCATCGCGCGCAATCACGCACCCTAAGTCACGCACCAGCGACGCACCTTTTATCGTGGACGCGCCTTCGCGCCATGCTACTCCACCCTACGCGCTTTCATGCAAGCGTCCGAAGCGTATCGCGCGTGCGGTGCGCGTGCGGTCCGGAACTTGCTATAACGGCTCGGGCTCATCAGGAACCGGCACGCCTTCGTACCGTCGGGCTTCGCAGCGGTAACCCGAGCCCGCGCTCGAACAACTAAGCTCCGGGCCCGGCCACCCTATGCGGTGACGGCGAAGCGCCTTTGATACTATGTCGCCAGGTTTTTGCGGCCCGCCCGCGGAGAGCGGCGCGCCTGCCAGGGCAAGCGCCGCCGACCGCCGAACACTTAACGTTCTGCTCTAGTACGCATGGAACAAGACCGCCTGATTGCATGCCACGACTGCGATGCGCTGTTTCAGAAGCCGCGGCTCGGCCGGCGGCGCCTCGCGCGCTGCCCGCGCTGCGGGGCCGTGCTGTACGGCAGTTCAACGGGACGTCTCGATCCGATCTGCGCGATGACAATGGCCGCGCTGATCACGTTCCTGATCGCGCAGACCTTCCCGATCATCGAGCTCGAGGCCAATGGCATCACGTCGCAGGCGAGCCTGTTCGGCGCAATCGAAGTGCTGTGGACCGAAAACATGCAGATCGTCGCCGTCATGGTGTTCTGTTCGACGATCCTCTTTCCTCTGACCGAACTGCTCGCGCTGCTGTACGTGCTGCTGTCGGTGCGTGCGGGCTTTGTGCCGCTCGCATTCCATCAGGTCATGCGCGCGATCCAGTTCGTGCGGCCGTGGGGCATGATCGAAGTGTTCATGCTCGGCACGCTCGTCACGATCGTCAAAATGACGAGCGTCGCGCGCGTGATACCCGAAGCGGCACTCTTCGCTTTCGGCGCGCTGACGCTGATGTTCGCGGTAGTCGTGACGTTCGAGCCGCGCACGCTATGGGAGATTGCCGACACGCTGACGCGGCACAGAACACGGCAGACGCGGCGGCGCATGCGGCGCACGAAGGAACTCGCCAAGGCCGCCGCGCAGCGGCCCGGCAGCAACCCGGCGGGCACGTCGTCGCGCGGGGGATGAGCACCCGATGAAATACCTGACGGCCTCGCGCGCCGGTCTGATCTCGTGCCACGCATGCGGGCGCGTGCAGAAGCGCGCGCGCTTTGCGAGCCCGGACCATGCGCCGCAGCGCTGCGAGCGGTGCCGCGCGCCGATGCACCGGCGCAATCCGGACAGCCTGATGCGCACGTGGGCACTGCTGATCGCGGCCGCCGTGCTCTACATTCCCGCGAACCTGCTGCCCGTGCTGCACACCACCTCGCTGGTCGGCACCGAGAACGACACGATCATGAGCGGCGTCGTTTACTTTTGGACCTCGGGCGACTGGCCGCTTGCGATCATCGTGTTCGTCGCGAGCATTCTCGTGCCGATGATGAAGCTCACGGTGCTTGCGCTGCTCAGCATCACCACGCAGCGCCGTTCGCGCTGGCGGCCGCACGAGCGCACGACGCTGTATCGCGTCGTCGAGCGGATCGGACGCTGGTCGATGCTCGATATCTTCGTCATCACGCTGACCGTCGCGCTCGTGCGCTTCAAGTCGCTTGCCGAGATTACCGCGGGGCCCGGCGCGATTGCGTTCGGCTCGGTCGTCATTCTGACGATGCTCGCGTCGATGCAATTCGATCCGCGCCTGATCTGGGACAACATCGAAACCGGACCGCCGCCGCGGCGCCGACCGGGCACCACCGACAACGGCAGCACGCCCCCTTCCTCCAAAGACTCCCGGCAACCCCAGGACACGCCCCATGAATAGTCCACAAGACCCGACGCCCGACGCGCCGCGCCACGATCCGGCCGGACCGGACGTGCCCGAGCCCGATATCGACACGCGCCGCCGCTGGCTACCGTCGCTCGTGTGGGTGATTCCGCTGATCGCCGCGCTAATCGGCGTCGCGCTCGTGATCCAGTCGATCTATCAGAAAGGCCCGACCATCACGATCAGCTTCAGCTCCGCGGAAGGGCTCGAGCCGGGCAAGACGAAGGTCAAGTACAAGGACGTCGACATCGGCTACGTGAAGCAGATCAAGCTGTCGAACAATCATTCGCGCGTGCTCGTCTATGTGCAGCTGTCGAAGGAAGCCGACGACTTCGCGGTGAAAGACAGCCGCTTCTGGGTGGTCAGGCCGCGCATCGGCGCAAGCGGCGTGACGGGCCTGAGCACGTTGCTGTCGGGGTCGTATATCGGCGTCGACGGCGGCCGTTCGACCGAGACGCAGACCGAATTCGTCGGCCTCGAAGCGCCGCCGGCTGTTACCGTCGACCAGAAAGGGCGGCAGTTCACGCTGCGCGGCGAGTCGCTCGGCTCGATCGATATCGGCTCGCCCGTTTACTACCGGCGCGTACAGGTCGGCCAGGTCACGGGCTTCTCGCTCGACAAGGACGGCACCGGCGTGACGGTGCAGGTGTTCGTCAATGCGCCGTTCGACCAGTACGTCGGCACGAACTCGCGCTGGTGGCACGCAAGCGGCGTCGACCTGCGGCTCGATTCGAGCGGCTTCAAGCTCAACACGCAGTCGCTCGCGACGGTGATCGTCGGCGGCCTTGCGTTCCAGTCGCCGCCGGGCCAGGCGGTCGGCGTGCAGGCGCCGAACAATATGACGTTCCGTCTCGGCGACGACGAAAGCGATGCGATGCGCGAACCCGACGGCGAACCGGTGCGCGTCGTGATGAACTTCAACCAGTCGCTGCGCGGGCTGTCGGTCGGCGCGCAGGTCGACTTCCGCGGCATTGTGCTCGGTCAGGTGACGAGCATCGGCGTCGAATACGATCCGAAGATCCGCAACTTCACGATGCCGGTCACGATGAACCTGTATCCGGACCGTCTGCGCCGCCGCACGCGCGACGCGTTGCCGGCGCCGGGCACGCCGTCGAGCAACGATCTGCTGCAGGCACTCGTCAGGCATGGGCTGCGTGGCCAGTTGCGCACCGGCAACCTGATCACCGGTCAGCTGTATATCGCGCTCGACATGTTCCCGAATGCGCCGAAGGCATCGGTCGACGCATCGCACGATCCGCTCGAGCTGCCGACCATGCCGAACTCGCTCGACGAACTGCAGTTGCAGATCGCGGACATCGCAAAGAAGCTCGACAAGATTCCGTTCGACCAGATCGGCACGAACCTGAACACGGCGCTAGCGCATGCGGACAAGCTGTTCTCGCAAGTCGACTCGGAGCTGCTGCCACAGGCGCGCGATACGCTCGCGGCCGCGAAGCAGACGTTCGGCTCGGCCGAGCAGACGTTGCAGCAGGATTCGCCGCTGCAATCCGACGTCCATCAGGCGCTGCAGGAATTGACGCGCACGCTGCAGTCGCTGAATGCGCTGTCTGATTATCTGGAGCGCCACCCCGAGTCGCTCGTCCGCGGAAAACCAGGAGATAACAAATGACGTTTGCGTGGCTCACCCGTTCGTTGCGAGCGCCGCGCGGCACGGCGGCGCGGTCCGGTTCCGGCGGCAAGGCTGCTGGTGCGCTCACGGCAGGCGTACTGTGCGCGCTGGCGCTGGCGGCATGCTCGTCCCCGTCGAGCCGGTTCTATACGCTCTCCACCGGCGATTCTTCTTTCGCGCCGAATGCCGCCACTTCCGCCGTCGCGAATCCGGCGTTTCTGATCGAAATGACGCCCGTCGATGTGCCACCGCAGGTCGCAAGGAACCAGTTCGTGGTGCAGACGAGCAACAACCAGGTCGACGTGCTCGAACAGGAGCGCTGGGCGTCGCTGCCGGGCGATGAGATCCGCCGCGCGTTGTCGAACGCGCTCACGCGGCAGCTTGGCACGATCGATGTGTTCGGCACGCCTTATCCGGACCGCGTGCCGGTCTATCGGGTCAAGGTGAACGTGCAGCGCTTCGAATCGTGGCCTGGTTCGCACGCGCTCATCGATGCCGTATGGAGCGTGCGCGCGGTGCGCACGCAGGCGCTGCTGACGTGCCGCACCGTGGCGAGCGTGCCGGTTGCGGGCGGCTACGATGCGCTCGCCGTCGGGCATCAGCGCGCGGTCCAGCAGATTTCGGGCGAGATCGCCGATGCGGTGCGCGCCCTGTCCGCCAACCCCACGCGCGGCGCGACGCCGGCGTGTCCGAGCGCTTCGGTGCAGGCGACGCCAACGGCGGCCGCCATGCCGAAGGCCGGTGGCGGCAGCTAGGGAGATCGGTTCGCGCCGCCATCCCGGGGAAAAGCCGCCCGTGCGACCGCGTACAATGGCGGCTTACTCCACGCCCGACGCGTTCCGAACCGCGTCCAACGCCCTGCGGCCCGCTCCATGTCTTTCGATTTTTTCGTCCCCTGCCCGCGCGGCCTCGAAGCCGCGCTTGCCGCCGAACTCACCGCGATCGCCGCGACGCATCTGAACGGCGCGCCGTTTACCGCGGGCGCGCAGGTCCCCGGCGGTGTGCACTTTGGCGGCGGCTGGGCGGCCGGTATGGCCGCCAATCTGCATTCGCGCATCGCGAGCCGGGTGCTGCTGAAAATCGCGCAGCGCCCGTATCGCAACGAGCAGGACGTCTATGCGCTCGCGCTCGAGCAACGCTGGGAACAATGGTTTTCGGCGAATGAAACGCTGCGCGTCGATGTGACCGCAATCAAGTCGCCGCTGCGCAGCCTCGAATTCGCGACGCTGCGTGTGAAAGATGCGATCTGCGATCGCCTGCGCGAAGTCAGCGGCGCGCGGCCGAGCATCGACACCGGCGCACCCGACGTGCGCGTGTTCGCGTTTCTCACCGCGACCGAATGCACGCTGTATCTCGACACCTCGGGCGAGCCGCTTTTCAAGCGCGGCTGGCGCCTCGACAAAGGCGCCGCGCCGCTGCGCGAGAACCTCGCAGCCGGCATTCTGCGGCTGACGGGCTGGACGCCGGGCACGCCCCTTTACGATCCGATGTGCGGCAGCGGCACGTTCCTCGCCGAAGCGGCGCAGGTCGCGTTGAATATCGCGCCGGGCACCGACCGGCGCTTCGGCTTCGAGAAGCTCAAGCAATACGACGTCGGCGCGTGGCAGACGATGAAGGTTGCGGCGCAGGACGCGAAGCGCGCCGCGCGCGCCAACGCAAACCGCGCTGACCTGCAGATTTTCGGCAGCGACATTTCCGGCGACATGCTCGACAAGGCGCGCGCGAACTTCGAACGCGCGGGCTTTCCGGGGCTGCCGCTCAAGCAGGTCGACGCACGCGGCATGACGCCGCCGACCGACACAGCGGGCATTCTCGTCGCGAATCCGCCATACGGCGAGCGTATCGAAGTGCGCGGCCGCGGGCCGCGCGGCGAAGTTCGCGCGCCGAGCCGCGAGCGCGAGCATCGCGACGATCGCGACGAACGGTTTCATCGCACGCATTCGGATACGCCCGACAGCGAATTTTTCCAGTCGCTCGGCGATGCGCTGAAGCAGCGCTTCACCGGATGGCATGCGTTCGTTCTGACGTCCGATCGCAAGCTGCCCGGCCAGCTCCGGCTGCGCGAATCGGCCAAGACGCCGCTTTACAACGGCGCGCTCGAATGCCGGCTGTTCCGTTTCGATCTCGTGGCGGGCAGCGTCAAACAGAAGCCCGCTGCGGCCTCGGAGTAATCGCGAAGGCCTGGGTGCGCGGCAACCGCCCGTTTGCCGCGCCCCGGCCCGTATCGCTCACTCGACCGACTTCACCATATCCTCGATCACCTTCTTCGCATCGCCGAAGACCATCATCGTCTTGTCCATGTAGAAGAGATCGTTGTCGAGGCCCGCGTAGCCGGCCGCCATCGACCGCTTGTTGACGATCACGGTGCGCGCCTTGTACGCCTCGATGATCGGCATGCCCGCGATCGGCGATTTCGGATCGTTCTTCGCCGCCGGATTCACGACGTCGTTGGCGCCGAGCACGAGTACGACGTCGGTCTGGCCGAACTCGTTGTTGATGTCGTCCATCTCGAAGACGAGGTCGTACGGCACTTCGGCTTCGGCGAGCAGCACGTTCATATGCCCCGGCATACGGCCCGCCACCGGATGGATCGCATAGCGCACGTCGATGCCTTTCTCCACGAGCTTGTCGGTCAGTTCCTTCAGCGCATGCTGCGCGCGCGCAACGGCAAGCCCATAACCGGGCACGATCACGACGGTTTCGGCATTGCCGAGCATGAACGAGGCGTCTTCCGCCGAACCCGATTTCACGGGCCGCTGCTCCTGCGCGCCGCCGGCGGCGGCCGCACCCGGCTCCGCGCCGAAGCCGCCCAGAATCACGTTGAAGAACGAGCGGTTCATCGCCTTGCACATGATGTACGACAGAATCGCACCGGACGAACCGACGAGCGAGCCCGCGATGATCAGCATTGCGTTGTTCAGCGAAAAGCCGATGCCCGCGGCGGCCCAGCCCGAGTACGAGTTCAGCATCGACACGACGACCGGCATATCGGCGCCGCCGATCGGAATGATGATCAGCACGCCGAGCACGAACGCGATCAGCGTCATGATGACGAACGGCAGCCACGACTGCGTCAGAAAGAAGATGATGCCGAAGCCGATCATCGCGAGCGCGAGCAGCAGATTGATCGTGTGCTGGCCCGCGTAGACCACGGGCGCGCCCTGGAAAAGGCGAAACCTGTACTTGCCCGACAGCTTGCCGAAGGCGATGACCGAACCCGAGAACGTGATCGCGCCGACGAACGTGCCGATAAAGAGCTCGATGCGGTTACCGTACGGCAGGAAGTTCGGATACGGCGCACCCTCGGCCGCGAGACCGAACGCGGCCGGCTCCGACACCACCGCATAAGCGATGCACACCGCTGCCAGACCGATCAGCGAGTGCATTGCCGCGACGAGCTCGGGCATCTTCGTCATCTCGACGCGCGCGGCGATGAACGCGCCGATCGCGCCGCCCACCACGAGCCCGCCGAACAGCAGGCCGAGCCCAAGCGGCAGATCGGTGCCGAAGAGCGCCGCCTGCCTGACGATCAGCGCAATGGTCGTGACGATCGCGATCGCCATGCCGACCATGCCGAACACATTGCCCGCGCGTGCGCTCTTCGGATTCGACAGGCCCTTCAACGCCTGGATGAAGCACACCGACGCAACGAGGTAGAGCAGCGTAACGACGTTCATGCTCATTTACGCGCCCTCCTTGCCCGGAGCGGCGAGCTTCTTCGGCTCCTTCTTCTTGAACATCTCGAGCATGCGCCTTGTCACGAGAAAGCCGCCGAATACGTTGACGGCCGCGAGCGCGACCGCGACCGTGCCGAAAAACTTGCCCGGCCCGACCGTGAGTCCCGCCGCGAGCATCGCGCCGACAATCACGATCGCCGAGATCGCATTGGTCACCGCCATCAGCGGCGTATGCAGCGCGGGCGTGACGTTCCAGACCACGTGATAGCCGACGTAGATCGCCAGCACGAAAATGATCAGGTTGATCACCGTGTGGTTGATGACTTCCATCGCCAATTCTCCTTGTGCGTCCTTGAGAGCGTACTGAAGCGTTGTTTTGCGGTGCTCGCGCAGTGCGCGCGCGGTGCTTGTGCGGTGCCTGTGCGCTTGCGACCGGCTCGTGACGATCAGGCTGCGCGCGCCACCGCGCCATCGCGCACGAGCAGCGTGGCCGCGACGATATCGTCGGTCAGATCGATGTTGAGCGTGCCTTCCTTCGTGACGATCAGCTTCAGGAAGTCGAGCAGATTGCGCGCGTACAGCGACGACGCGTCGGCCGGCACCATCGCCGCGAGGTTCGTGTAACCGACGAGCGTCACGCCGTGCCTGACGACCACCTTGTCCGCTTCGGTCAGCGGACAGTTGCCGCCGCGTCGACCCGCCTCGCCTGCGACTTCCGCACCGCGGCCGGCCGCCAGATCGACGAGTACGGAGCCGGGCTTCATCGACTGCACGGTGTCCGTCGAAATCAGCGTCGGCGCCGCGCGGCCCGGAATCAGCGCGGTCGTGATCACCACGTCGGCCTGCTTCGCGCGTTCGTGCACGAGCGCCGCCTGGCGCGCGAGCCACGACGGCGGCATGGGCCGCGCGTAGCCGCCGACGCCTACGGCCGCTTCGCGCTCCTCGTCGGTTTCGTAGGGCACGTCGAGAAATTTCGCACCGAGCGATTCGATCTGTTCCTTGACCGCGGGCCGCACGTCGGACGCTTCGATCACGGCGCCGAGGCGCTTCGCGGTGGCAATGGCCTGCAGGCCCGCGACGCCCGCGCCGAGTATCAGCACGCGCGCGGCTTTCACGGTGCCGGCCGCGGTCATCAGCATCGGCATGAAGCGTGGATACAGGTCCGCGGCGAGCAGCACTGCCTTGTAACCGGCAATATTCGCCTGCGACGACAGCACGTCGAGACTCTGCGCACGCGTCGTGCGCGGCGCCGCTTCGAGCGCGAAGGCGGTGACGCCTGTTGCGGCGAGGCGCGCGGCGTTGTCTGCGTTGAACGGATCGAGCATGCCGACCAGCGTCGCGCCGCGCTTCATCGACGGCAATTCGGCTTCGGTGGGCGATTGGACCTTGAGAACGAGATCGGCGGCGAAGGCCGTTGCCGCATCGGTCATTTCCGCGCCGGCGGCGGAAAAGGCGTCGTCGGGAAAGCTGGCGGGCACCCCGGCGCCGCTTTGCACCGTCACGCGGTGGCCCTGCGACACGTACTTTCTAACCGTCTCGGGCGTCGCGGCGACGCGGGTTTCGTAGGCGCGCGTCTCGGCTGGCACTCCGATGTGCATCGTGAACTCCTCCTCGACCTTCTTGTTTGACGGACTTGCCGACGAGGGCTCGCCGGCTTGCTTACTGCAACGGCTACGGCGTCACTTTAACCGAAACCCCAGCGCGCGCATTAAATTTGTCGGCCGTCGCGCGGCACGGGAAAGCCGCAGACGCGCGACGGCGCCTCGCCGACCCTCGTTGACCCTTGCTGTCCCTCGTCGGCCCTCGCAGGCCCACACCGGCGGGCGGCGAAACCTCGGAAACGGTAAAATATCGGCCCATGAAACCGGAAACCTGGGCTCCGCATGTGACGGTCGCGGCCGTCGTCGAACGCGACGGGCGCTTTCTCGTCGTCGAGGAACACACGTCCGCCGGGCTGCGCCTCAATCAGCCGGCCGGGCACCTCGAAACAGGCGAAACCCTCGCCGAGGCGGTCGTTCGCGAGACACTCGAGGAAACCGCGCATCCGTTCACGCCCGACGCGCTGATCGGCGTCTATATGACGCATTACTCGCGCGACGGCAGCGACGGCACGACGTATCTGAGCTTCACGTTCTGCGGTGCAGCCGGCACGCCCGGCGACCGCGCGCTCGACCCGGATATCGTCCGCACCCTGTGGATGAGCGCCGACGAAATGCGCGCGTGCGCCGAACGGCATCGCTCGCCGCTCGTGATGCAGCGTATCGACGATTACCTCGCGGGCAAGCGTTTCCCGCTCGACTTCGTGCACACGCATTCGGTCGGGCCTCCCCGATAAAGAAAGCAGCAGGCACAAAGATGAGCAAGCAGAAAGTCGTAGTGGGCATGTCGGGCGGCGTCGATTCGTCGGTTACCGCATGGCTGCTGAAGGAACAGGGCTACGACGTGGTCGGCCTGTTCATGAAGAACTGGGAAGACGACGACGACAGCGAATACTGTTCGACGCGGCAGGACTGGATCGACGTCGTGTCGGTCGCGGACCTGATCGGCATCGACGTCGAAGCGGTCAACTTTGCCGCCGAATACAAGGATCGCGTGTTCGCCGAATTCCTGCGCGAATACTCGGCGGGCCGCACGCCGAATCCCGATGTGCTGTGCAATGCGGAAATCAAGTTCAAGGCGTTCCTCGATCACGCGATGTCGCTCGGCGCGGAAATCATCGCGACGGGCCACTACGCGCGCGTGCGCGAAGTGGACGGCGGCCGTTTCGAACTGCTGAAGGCGAAGGACCACACGAAGGACCAGTCGTACTTCCTGCATCGGCTGAACCAGGCGCAACTGTCCAAAACGCTGTTTCCGCTCGGCGACATGCCGAAAACGAAGGTGCGCGAAATCGCTGAAAAGATCGGTCTGCCGAATGCAAAGAAGAAGGACTCGACCGGCATCTGCTTTATCGGCGAGCGGCCGTTCCGAGAATTCCTGAACCGCTACCTGCCGACGAAGCCGGGCCCGATGAAAACGGCCGACGGCAAGCTGGTCGGCGAGCATATCGGCCTCGCGTTCTATACGTTCGGGCAACGCAAGGGCATCGGCCTCGGCGGCAGCAAGGACGGCAGCGGCGAACCGTGGTTCGTCGCGGGCAAGGATATGCCGACCAACACGCTCTATGTCGCGCAAGGGCACGACCATCCATGGCTGCTCAGCGAAACGCTCGTCGCCGGCAATACGAGCTGGGTCGCGGGCGAACCGCCGGCCGAAGGCTTCGCGTGTGGTGCAAAAACGCGCTATCGGCAAGCCGATGCGGCGTGCACGTTCTCACGCGTGGATGTGCTGCAAGGCTCGCAGCGAAATGCGCATGGGAAACCGCAGCAAAACTCGCATCGGAATTCACATCGGAATTCGCATCAAGCGCACTTCTCGCTGCACTTCGACGATGCGCAATGGGCTGTCACACCGGGACAGTCCGCCGTGCTCTACGATGGCGACATTTGTCTCGGCGGCGGCATCATCGAACACGCGGCAACCGCGCAGCCTCAGCCGGCCACGCAAGCACCGCACGACGCGGCGCTCGCCGCGCGCTGACCAGGCTCCACGCCCTCACCCCTCGGCGGATCCGGTTCGCATGGCGACGAACGATCCCGCCGCGGCGCATTCATAGCAATGGAGTCCCCATGTTTTCTCGACGTTATCTGGCGATGTGGTGCGCGGTGCTCGCGAGCGCTGCCTGCGCGGCGCTCGCGAGCCGGTCGCTCATTTCGTGGTTCTGGCTGATCGTGCCCGCGCTCTTCGTCGCGCTCGGCGTGTGGGACCTTACGCAAAAGCGGCACGCAATCCTGCGCAACTATCCGCTGTGGGGGCACTTCCGCTTCCTGTTCGAGTTCATCCGGCCCGAGATCCGCCAGTATTTCGTCGAAGGCGATACCGATGAAAAGCCGTTTTCCCGTGTGCAGCGCAGCATCGTCTATCAACGCGCGAAAAACGAAACCGACAGCCGTCCTTACGGCACCGAAGTCGATGTGAAAGCGGTCGGCCACGAATGGATCAGCCACTCGCTCGCGCCGACACAGCTCGACGATCACGATTTCCGCATCACGGTCGGCGAGACGCGCGAGCAGCCGTATTCGATGTCGATCTTCAACGTCTCGGCGATGAGCTTCGGCTCGCTGTCGGCCAATGCGATCCGCGCGCTCAATCTCGGCGCGAAAAAAGGCGGCTTCGCGCACGACACCGGCGAAGGCTCGATGTCGAAATATCACCGCGAGCACGGCGGCGACATCATCTGGGAGATCGCCTCCGGCTACTTCGGCTGCCGCAACGACGACGGCACCTTCAACGCCGACAAATTCGCGAAGCAGGCGCGCGACCCGCAGGTGAAGATGATCGAGATCAAGCTGTCGCAAGGCGCAAAGCCCGGCCACGGCGGCGTGCTGCCGGCCGCGAAGATCACGCCGGAAATCGCCGAGACGCGCGGTGTGCCGATGGGCCGCGATTGCGTGTCGCCGGCGTCGCACTCGGAGTTCTCGACGCCGCGCGAACTGCTCGAATTCGTGGAACGGCTCCGGAATCTGTCGGGCGGCAAGCCAACCGGCTTCAAGCTGTGCATCGGGCATCCGTGGGAGTTCTTCGGCATTGCAAAGGCGATGCTGGAAACGGGCATCCTGCCGGACTTTATCGTCGTCGACGGCGCGGAAGGCGGCACCGGCGCGGCGCCGCTCGAGTTCACCGATCATATCGGCGTGCCGCTGCAGGAAGGGTTGCTGCTCGTGCGCAATACGCTCGTCGGCATCGGGCTGCGCCACAAGATCCGGATCGGCGCGAGCGGCAAGATGATCACCGCATTCGATATCGCGAAGACGCTCGCGATCGGCGCGGACTGGGTCAATGCCGCGCGCGGCTTCATGTTCGCGGTCGGCTGCATTCAGGCGCAAACGTGCCACACGGGCCGCTGCCCTACCGGCGTCGCGACACAGGATCCGGTGCGCCAACGCGCGCTGATCGTGTCCGACAAGTCCGATCGCGTGTTCAACTATCACCACAACACGCTGCACGCGCTAAAGGAAATCGTGCAGGCCGCCGGATTGCGGCACCCCGGGGATCTGCGGCCGCATCATATCGTGCGGCGCGTGTCGTCGTACGAGGTGCGGCTGATGTGCGATCTGCTCAAGTACCTCGAGCCGGACGACCTGCTCAACGGCACGTACCGCTATACGCTGTACGAGAAATGGTGGCCGGTCGCGACCAGCGATTCGTTTACGCCGCAAGTGACGAGTGTGGCGGCCTGAAGGCAAAAAGCCGCACAAAGCGTCGGAGAGCAGCGGACCGCGTCGGAAAGCAGCGTGCGGCTGACGCAGGGCGCCGCTTACTCGGTCAGCGCCGTATCGATGAACGACTGCCGCTGCGACAGTTTCTGGTAATGCTTGTCCAGATTCGGATGCAGCTCGCGCCAGTTCAGCTCCGGCATTCTGAAATCGATGTAGCTGAGCGCGCAGCCGACTGAAATATCGGCCAGCGTGTAGTGGTTGCCGGTGCACCAGGTCTTGCTGCCGAGGCCTTGCGACATCGCGACGAGGCCTTCATCGACCTTGCGGCGCTGCCGCTCCACCCAGTTCTCGCTGCGCTGCTCCGGCGTGCGCAGCACGCCTTCGAGGCGCGCGAGCACGGCGGCATCCATGACGCCGTCCGCGAGCGCCTCCCAGCAGCGCACCTCGATGCGCTCGCGCCCCGGTTGCGGAATCAGCTTGCCGACCGGCGACAGCGTGTCGACGTATTCGCAGATCACACGCGAATCGAAGACGGCCTCGCCGTCTTCCATCACGAGGCACGGCACCTTGCCGATCGGGTTGAACGTGTGAATGGTCGTCTCGTCGGACCATGGGTTCTCAAGCACCAGCTTGTAGTCGATCTTTTTTTCCGCGAGCACGATCCGCGCTTTGCGGACGAACGGGCTCGTCAGCGAACCGATGAGTTTCATCACTTCTTCTGCCTCTTCTCGTCTTCCTGATTGGCCGAAAGTATACGTGGAAAGGCGGCGTTTCAAGGGCTGCGGCCCGATCCTGTAAGCGGCGCCGCGGCTGCCTGTGGGCGGATTGCAACAATATGGCGCATAAGGCGCAGCACATTGCCATTTCTTATTGGGCGCTACAATCGCACGATGAACCTGCCGACCGAATCCTCCATCGATCCTAAAGCGGCCGTCGCCGTCTACCGCCAGCGGCGCGAGCGCGTGCTTGCCGCGCTGCGGGCGGCGGGCGGCGGCGTCGCGATCGTGCCGACCGCGCCCGAAGTGCTGCGCAACCGCGACGCCGACTACCCGTACCGGCACGACAGCTATTTCTACTATCTGACCGGCTTTACCGAACCCGAGGCGCTGCTCGTGCTCGACGCGAGCGCGGCGCCCGATGCGCCCGCGGCGATCCTGTTCTGCCGCGAGAAGAACGCCGAGCGCGAGACGTGGGAAGGCTTTCGCTACGGGCCGGAAGGCGCGCGCGATGCGTTCGGCTTCGACGCCGCGTTTGCGTTCGACGAACTCGGCACGCATGTGCCGCGCATCATCGCGGACAAGCCGGCGCTGCACTACGCCCTCGGCGTATCGCCCGAGCTCGACGCGCAGGTGCGTCAATGGCTCGATGCGGTACGCGCGCAGTCGCGCAGCGGCGTCATGGCGCCGACCGCGGTGCATGACCTGCTGCCGGTGCTCGACGAGATGCGTCTGTTCAAGGACAGTCACGAGCTCGCCGTGATGCGCCGCGCCGCGCAGATTTCCGCGCTCGCGCATCGCCGCACGATGGCCGCGTGCCGGCCGGGCATGCGCGAATACGAACTCGAAGCCGAATTGCTGTACACGTTTCGCAAGTACGGTGCGCAAGCGCCGGCATACGGGTCGATCGTCGCGGCGGGCGCAAATGCCTGCGTGCTGCACTATCCGGCCGGCAACGCGGTCGCGCGCGACGGCGAGCTGATCCTGATCGACGCCGCATGCGAACTCGACGGCTACGCATCCGACATCACGCGCACCTTCCCGGTCAACGGCCGCTTCAGCGCCGCGCAGCGCGAGTTGTACGACATCGTGCTCGCCGCGCAGCAGGCAGCGATCGACGCGACGCGCGCCGGCGTCAGCTTCGATGCGCCGCATGAAGCCGCGGTGCGCGTGCTTGCGCAGGGGCTGCTCGATACCGGCATTCTCGGGCGCGATCGGTATGCGACGGTCGACGATGTGATCGAGCAGCGCGCGTATGCGCGGTTCTATATGCATCGGACCGGGCATTGGCTGGGCATGGATGTGCATGATTGCGGCGATTATCGGGAAAGAAGCGGTGAAAGAAGCGGGAAAAAAAGCGGCAATGCCAGTGCAACGCCGGATGGCCGGAAGATGCCGCCGTGGCGCACGCTTGCGCCGTCGATGACGCTCACGATCGAACCTGGTCTCTACGTTCGCGCCGCCGAAGACGTGCCGGAAAAGTACTGGAACATCGGGATTCGCATCGAAGACGACGCCGTCGTCACCGCGACCGGCTGTGAGCTGCTCACGCGCGACGTGCCGGTCGACGCCGATGAAATCGAAGCGTTGATGCGCGACGCGCAGGCGGCTCAGGACACTGTGCTTGCCGCGCCCGGTGCCGCATGAACGCGGCGCCGTTCGACTTCGACGTGACGATTGTCGGTGCGGGCCCGGTCGGGCTTGCGCTCGCGGGCTGGCTCGCGCGGCGCAGCGCGACGCGCGCGCTGTCGATCGCGCTGATCGACGCGCGCGAGCCCGAGGATGCCGCATCCGACCCGCGCTCGATCGCTGTATCGCAAGGCAGCCGGATGATTCTCGAGCCACTGCGCTGGCCCGCCGAGGCGACCGCGATTCATCGCATTCATGTCTCGCAGCGTGGACATTTCGGCCGGACACTGATCGACCATACCGAGCACGGCCTGCCGGCGCTCGGTTACGTGCTGCGCTACGGCTCGATCGTGCACGCGCTCGCGCAGGTCGTGCAGACAACCTCCGTGCACTGGTTCAAATCGACGACGGCGCAACCGCCCGTGCAGGAAGACGACGGCGTCACGCTGCACATCGAAAGCGCCGGACCCGCCCACGTATCGCGCACGCTGCGCACGCGGCTGCTGGTCAATGCCGAAGGCGGGCTGTTCCACGAACAACAGGCGCCTCGCGGCGGCGGCACGCGCGACTACGGCCAGACGGCGCTCGTCGGCACGGTTACCGTATCGGCGCCGCGGCCGCATGTCGCGTGGGAGCGCTTCACATCGCAAGGGCCGATCGCGCTGCTGCCGGTCGGCGGCGTGCGCGGTGCGGACTATGCGCTCGTCTGGTGCTGTCCACCCGAAGAAGCGGCGCGCAGGTCGCAACTACCCGACGATGCGTTTCTGCACGAGCTCGGCGCCCCATTCGGCGAGCGCATGGGCCGCTTTACGCAGATTCGCGGACGTGCGGCATTTCCGCTCGGCCTCAATACCGTCGACGCGCTCGTGAACGGTCGCGTCGTCGCGATCGGCAACGCCGCACAGACGCTGCATCCGGTCGCCGGACAGGGGCTCAACCTCGGTCTGCGCGACGCGCATGCGCTTGCCGACGCACTGTCGCAACATGGCGCTTCGCCGCTCGCGCTGGCGGCGTTCGCGCGCAGCCGCACCCTGGACCGGCGGCTCACGATCGGCGCGACCGATACGCTCGCGCGTCTCTTCACGTTCGACTTCCCGGCGCTTGGCGCGCTGCGCGGGCTTGCGCTGACCGCGCTCGAGTTCGTGCCCCCCGTGAAAACGGCGCTTGCGCGGCAGATGATGTTCGGGCAGCGTCGCTAGCCCGTTATCCGGCAGCAGACGGGCGTCGCGCTCGGCAGAGCATCGTTGCACGCCCGGGCCGATGTGCGCGCGTGCATCGATGCGCTAGCCCGCCGCGCCGCGAACGACGCGTGTTGGTTCATCGCCGCGCGCATCCGCGTGTCCGTTCTATGACCGAACGCACTTTCATAGAAGATTTAACGGCTTATTACGCACTCAACTGTGACTGGTAGTGAGCCGTTAACGTTAAAATAGAAACTTTCCCCTCGCGATCTGCGGTACTCGCTCGTATGACGGCGCCGGCACTGTGTGCAGCGTTGCCAGGCAAAGCGGCTCACCGCGGCTGGTTCTTTTGCTCATGCCCGTTCTCGGCACGCACAATTTACGCAACAACCTTTTCGTCGCTCCCATGGCGGGCGTGACGGACCGCCCGTTCCGCCAGCTTTGCAAGCGGCTGGGCGCGGGCTATGCCGTGTCGGAAATGGTTGCGTCGAACGCGCAGCTATGGAAAAGCGAAAAGACCATGCGCCGCGCCAACCACGCGGGCGAAGTCGAACCGATTGCCGTGCAGATCGCCGGCGCCGACCCGCACATGATGGCCGAGGCCGCGCGCTACAACGTCGCGAACGGCGCGCAGATCATCGACATCAACATGGGCTGCCCCGCGAAAAAAGTTTGCAACGTCGCGGCCGGTTCCGCGCTGCTGCAGAACGAGCCGCTCGTGCAGCGCATCGTCGAGGCCGTCGTCAATGCGGTTGGCATTGGTCCCGACGCCGTGCCCGTCACGCTCAAGATTCGCACCGGCTGGAATCGCGAGAACAAAAACGCGCTCACCGTCGCGCGTCTTGCCGAATCGGCAGGCATCTCGATGCTGACCGTGCATGGCCGCACGCGCGCGGATCTCTACCACGGCGAAGCGGAATACGAAACGATCGCCGCGGTAAAGGCGGCGGTGACCATTCCTGTCGTCGCGAACGGCGACATCTCATCGCCGCTCAAGGCGCGCGACGTGCTTGCCGCAACCGGCGCCGACGCCATCATGATCGGGCGCGCAGCGCAGGGGCGCCCGTGGCTGTTCCGCGAGATCGATCATTTCCTGCAGACGGGCAGCCTGCTGCCAGCGCCGCGCATCGACGAAATCCAGCAGGTCATGAACGAGCATCTCGAGGATCACTACGCTTTTTACGGGGAGTTCACTGGCGTCCGTACTGCACGCAAGCATATCGGCTGGTACACTCGCGGCCTTTCCGGCGCCAACGTGTTCCGCCATCGGATGAATACGCTGGATACGACGCGCGAGCAACTGCTCGCCGTCAATGAGTTCTTCGACGCGCAAAAGGCGATTTCCGATCGTCTCGTGTACGTCGAAGACGTCGCGAATAACAACGGCGAACGGGACCAATCCGACTTATTAGCAGCATGAGCAAGCACAACATCGAACAATGTGTCCGCGACAGCCTGGATATGTACTTTCAGGATCTCGACGGCTCCAATCCGCACGACGTCTATGACATGGTCATCTCGTGCGTTGAAAAACCGCTGCTCGAGGTGGTGCTCGAGCAGGCCGGCGGCAATCAGTCGCTGGCCGCCGAGTATCTCGGCATCAACCGCAATACGCTGCGCAAGAAGTTGCAACAGCACGGTCTGCTGTAGCGCACGCGCCCTGCCACGCCTTCATCGGTCTTTTCCGTTTTCATCATGATCAAGCAAGCGCTCATCTCCGTTTCCGACAAGTCAGGCATCGTCGATTTCGCGAAATCGCTGTCGGAACTCGGCGTCAAGATACTGTCGACCGGCGGCACCGCGAAACTGCTCGCGGACGCGGGCCTCGCGGTTACCGAGGTGGCCGATTACACGGGCTTTCCGGAAATGCTCGACGGGCGCGTGAAGACGCTGCATCCGAAAGTGCACGGCGGCATTCTCGCGCGCCGCGATCTGCCCGAGCACGTGGCCGCACTCGAGCAGCACGGCATTCCGACCATCGATCTGCTCGTCGTGAATCTGTATCCGTTCGTGCAAACCGTGGCGAAGGAAGACTGCTCGCTCGAAGACGCGATCGAGAATATCGATATCGGCGGCCCGACCATGCTGCGCTCCGCGGCTAAAAACCATCGCGACGTCACCGTGGTCGTCGATCCCGCCGATTACGTGGCAGTGCTCGATGAAATGCGCGAGAACCGCAATACGGTCAGCTACAAGACGAACTTCCGTCTCGCGACCAAGGTGTTCGCGCACACGGCGCAGTACGACGGTGCAATCACGAATTACCTGACGAGCCTCACCGAAGAGCTGCAGCACCGCTCGCGCAACACGTACCCGGCTACGCTGAACCTCGCGTTCGACAAGGTGCAGGACCTGCGCTACGGCGAGAATCCGCATCAGAACGCAGCGTTCTACCGCGATCTGTCGGTGCCGGCCGGCGCGCTCGCGAATTACGCGCAACTGCAGGGCAAGGAACTGTCGTACAACAACATCGCCGACTCGGACGCTGCCTGGGAATGCGTAAAAACATTCGACGTTCCGGCCTGCGTGATCATCAAGCACGCGAATCCGTGCGGCGTGGCAGTGGGTGCGGATACGGGCGAAGCGTACGCGAAGGCATTCCAGACCGATCCGACGTCGGCGTTCGGCGGCATCATCGCGTTCAACCGCGAGGTGGATGAAGCGACTGCGCAAGCCGTTGCGAAGCAGTTCGTCGAAGTGCTGATCGCCCCGGCATTCAGTACCGCGGCGCGCCAGGTGTTCGCTGCGAAGCAGAATGTCAGGCTACTCGAAATCGCGCTCGGCGACGGCAATAACGCGTTCGACCTGAAGCGCGTCGGCGGCGGCCTGCTCGTGCAGTCGCTCGATGCGAAGAATGTGCAGGCGCGCGACCTGCGCGTCGTGACGAAGCGCTACCCGACGCCGAAGGAAATGGACGATCTGCTCTTCGCGTGGCGCGTGGCAAAGTTCGTGAAGTCGAATGCGATCGTGTTTTGCGGCAACGGCATGACGCTCGGCGTCGGCGCTGGACAGATGAGCCGCGTGGATTCAGCGCGCATTGCAAGCATCAAGGCGCAGAACGCGGGGCTGTCGTTGAACGGCTCGGCCGTTGCGTCGGACGCGTTCTTCCCGTTCCGCGACGGGCTCGATGTGGTCGTTGCGGCCGGCGCCACCTGCGTGATACAGCCGGGCGGCTCGGTGCGCGACGACGAGGTGATCGCCGCCGCGGACGAGCACAATATCGCGATGGTGGTGACCGGCGTGCGGCATTTCCGGCATTGAGCTACGTCGCTGGGTTGCGTCACTGGGTTACGTCGCTGGGTTACGTCACCGAGTTACGACACTGAGTTACGCCACCAGGTACATTCCGGATTCATCGCGCGGCCCGGCAGAACACCACTGCCGGGCCGTTTTTCATCCGATTCGTTGTAGTATCGCAGGCACTGAGTCCGCCCTCCCGTTATGAGAATTCTCGGCATCGACCCTGGCCTGCGCGTGACCGGCTTCGGCGTGATCGACCAGTCCGGTCACCAGTTGAGCTACATCGCAAGCGGCGTCATCAAGACGCCCGACGGCGATCTGCCGTCGCGACTCGGTACGATCTTCGACGGTATTTCCACGCTGATTCGCGAGCACGCGCCCGATCAGGCGGCCATCGAGAAGGTGTTCGTCAACGTCAACCCGCAATCGACGCTGCTGCTCGGCCAGGCCCGCGGCGCGGCGATCTGCGGTCTCGTGGCCGGCGGCGTGCCGGTTGCCGAATACACGGCGCTGCAGTTGAAACAGGCCGTGGTCGGCTACGGGCGCGCGACAAAGGAACAGATGCAGCAGATGGTGGTGCGCCTGCTGACGCTTTCCGGCATGCCCGGCACCGACGCCGCCGATGCGCTCGGTATGGCCATCTGCCATGCGCACGGCGGCAGCACGCTGAACACGCTCGGCGGCATCGCACCGGCACTGGCAAAGAAAGGCCTGCGCGTACGACGCGGAAGACTGGTCGGCTAGGGGACCGCGTCGCGCGAACCGGGACCGTTGCCCGTGGCGAGCGGCAGGAGGACGGCGGAACAATGGCTGGATAGCGGCGTCAACCCGGGTCAACCTTCCAGCCCGCGCCGCCGGCTAGCGCGCTGCGCTACACTCGCGCTTTCCCTCACGATTGAATCGATCATGATCGGTCGCATTGCCGGCGTCCTGCTGGAAAAGAACCCGCCGCACCTGCTCGTCGACTGCAACGGCGTCGGCTACGAAGTCGACGTACCGATGAGCACCTTCTACAACCTGCCTTCGACAGGCGAAAAAGTGGTGCTGCTCACGCAGCTGATCGTGCGTGAGGATGCCCATCTGCTGTATGGCTTCGGGACCGCGCAGGAGCGCGCGACGTTTCGCGAATTGTTAAAGATCAGTGGCATCGGCGCGCGCATGGCGCTCGCCGTGCTGTCCGGCATGAGCGTGCAGGAACTCGCCCAAACCGTGACACTGCAGGACGCCGCGCGCCTCACGCGCGTGCCCGGCATCGGCAAGAAGACTGCGGAGCGGCTGCTCCTCGAGCTCAAGGGCAAGCTTGGCGCTGACCTCGGTGCAGCCGCTGGCGCCGTCTCCGCTTCCGATCATGCGTCCGACATCCTGAATGCACTGCTCGCATTGGGCTACTCCGAAAAAGAAGCGTTGGCGGCCATCAAGAACGTGCCCGCAGGCACCGGTGTTTCCGAAGGCATCAAGCTCGCGCTCAAGGCTTTGTCGAAGACCTGACCGGTGGTGATTGCCGCCCGCAGCTAGCGGCGCGTGACGACGAAGCGAAGCATCTCACACCACCGCCGCCCGCACACCCTGGCCATTCGGCCAGGTTTGTGAACATGCGGCGCGCGGTACAATGCCCGTCATGATCGAAACCGACAAACTCGCCGCCGAACGCATCATCGCCGCCACGCCCGTGTCGCCGAATGAGGAGGCGTTCGAGCGCGCGCTGCGCCCGCGGCAGCTTGACGAATACGTCGGCCAGGAAAAGGTGCGCGGCCAGCTCGAAATCTTTATCGAAGCTGCGAAACGCCGTTCGGAGTCGCTCGACCACGTTCTGCTGTTCGGGCCGCCCGGCCTCGGCAAGACCACGCTCGCGCACATCATCGCGCGCGAAATGGGTGTCAATCTGCGGCAGACATCGGGACCGGTGCTCGAGCGGGCCGGCGATCTCGCCGCGCTGCTGACCAACCTCGAAGCGAACGATGTGCTGTTTATCGACGAAATTCACCGCTTGTCGCCGGTCGTCGAAGAAATCCTGTATCCGGCGCTCGAGGACTACCAGATCGACATCATGATCGGCGAAGGGCCGGCCGCGCGCAGCGTCAAGCTCGATCTGCAGCCGTTCACGCTGGTCGGCGCGACCACGCGCGCAGGCATGCTGACCAATCCGCTGCGCGATCGCTTCGGTATCGTCGCGCGGCTCGAGTTTTATAACGCGACCGAACTCGCGCGCATCGTTTCGCGCTCCGCGTCGCTGTTGAATGCGCAGATCGATCCGGAGGGCGCGCTCGAAATTGCGAAGCGCTCGCGCGGAACGCCGCGCATTGCAAACCGTCTGCTACGGCGCGTGCGCGACTTCGCAGAGGTAAAGGCGGACGGCAATATCACCGCAAAGGTGGCGGACGCCGCGCTCGCAATGCTCGACGTCGATCCGGTCGGCTTCGACCTCATGGATCGCAAGCTGCTCGAGGCGATCCTGCACAAGTTCGATGGCGGTCCGGTCGGTGTCGACAATCTCGCCGCGGCGATCGGCGAAGAGCGCGACACCATCGAAGACGTGCTCGAACCGTATCTGATCCAGCAAGGCTATCTGCAACGCACGCCGCGCGGCCGTGTGGCGACGCTGCTCACATACCGGCATTTTGGGCTGGCAGCGCCCGATGCTTCGAGTTCCGTGCGCGGCTTGTGGGATTCGGATCCCGCATAGACGACGCCGCGTGCAGCGATCTAGCGGCGACGGATGCAGCCGGTAGCTTGAAATTCCGGCGACGGTTTCAACGCCGCGCGTGCGGCGACTTGTAAAAGCTGTCGTCCTCGCTGGGTCCGTCGAGATGCGCAACGTCTGCCCATGACACGACCTTCGCCTTGCCGCCGTCGAAATCGACAACGTTGATACTCGTGTTGAGCAACGGGTAGTCGCGTGGCGCGTCGAGCGCGATGCCATTCGCAAACCGGTACACGCAGTCGAGCACGCCACCATGCGCGACACACGCAATGCGTCCGTTCGGATGCGCGGCGACGATCGGCTCGAGCGCATGCAACACGCGGTGATAGAACACTCGTTCCGACTCGCCTTCAGGGGGAGCGAAGCCAGGATCGCGCGTTTGCCATTGCGCGAATTCGTCGGGAAAGCGCTCAGCGATCTCGTCGCTGTCGTGGCCCTGAAACGCGCCGAACGAACGTTCGCGCAAGCCTTCGTTGAGAATCAGCGACATGCCAAGTACATCGGCGAACGGCTGCGCGGTTTGCTGCGCACGCTGCAGGTCGCTCGAATAGATCGCATCGAGGCGTGCACCTTGTTTCGCTTCGCGCGCGAAACGCACGGCCAGCCGCTGCGCCTGTGCGATACCGGACGCCGCGAGCGGAATGTCGATATGCCCTTGTATGCGCTTGATGCGATTCCAATCCGTTTCGCCGTGCCGGATAAAGAGAATTTGAGTGGACATGAGATAAGCGGTGCGGTTATGCGCGAACTTGCAGCCAGAACGTGACGGGCCCGTCATTCACCAGCGAGACCTGCATCTCCGCGCCGAACTCGCCGGTCTCGACCAGCGGATGCTTCGCGCGCGCAGCCGTAACGAAGTAGTCGAACAGGCGCTTGCCTTCGTCGGGCGGTGCCGCCGGCGTGAAGCTCGGCCGCAGGCCACTATTCGTATCTGCCGCGAGCGTGAACTGCGAAACCAGCAGCAAGCCGCCTGCGCGGCCAGCACCGTCGATGTTCTGCACGTTCAGGTTCATCTTGCCTGCGGCATCACTGAAGACCCGGTAGCCGAGCACTTTTGCCAACAGACGGTCGGAGACCGCGTCGGTATCGCCGCGCTCGGCACAGACAAGCGCAAGGAGGCCTGCGCCGATCGCGCCTGTCACGCGATCACCGACGCGTACCTCGGCGTTTCTCACGCGCTGGATCAGCGCAATCATGCGCCACACCCCGCCGGCGCAAGCGCGACGACTTGAGAGACGATACCGACCATGTGTTCCATCGCGTTCACGTCACGCCGAAAGCGTCACGCGCGCAAAACGCCGCTTGCCGACCTGCACGACGTATTCACCCGCTTCGACCTTGAGCGCCTTATCCGAGATCGTCGCACCGTCGATCTTCACTCCGGCCTGCTCGATGTTGCGCAGCGCTTCGCTCGTCGACGGCACGAGGCCGGCCTGCTTCAGCAACTGACCGATCGCGAGCGGTGCACCGGCGAGCGTCACGGACGGAATGTCGTCGGGCACGCCGCCCTTCGCGCGATGATTGAAATCTTCGAGCGCCCGCTCGGCATCCGCCTGAGAGTGAAAGCGCGCGACGATCTCCTGCGCGAGCATTACCTTGAAGTCGCGCGGGTTGCGGCCAGCTTCGGTTTCGCGCCTGTATCCGATGATCTCGTCCATCGGCCGGAACGACAGCAGTTCGAAATACCGCCACATCAAATCGTCGGAGATGCTCATCAGCTTGCCGAACATATCGGTGGGCTTTTCGCTGATGCCAACGTAATTGTGCTTCGACTTCGACATCTTCTCGACGCCGTCGAGCCCTTCGAGCAGAGGCATGGTGAGGATGCACTGCTGCTCCTGGCCGTACTGCTTTTGCAGTTCACGCCCGACGAGAAGATTGAACTTCTGGTCCGTGCCGCCCAGCTCGAGGTCCGAATTGAGCGCCACCGAGTCATAGCCCTGCATCAGCGGATACAGGAATTCGTGAATCGAAATCGGCACGCCGCCCTGAAAGCGCTTCGTGAAATCTTCACGCTCGAGAATGCGCGCGACCGTGTAACGCGACGCAAGCTTGATCATGCCGTCCGCACCGAGCGGCATCGACCATTCGCTGTTGTAGCGGATCTCCGTTTTCGCGCGGTCGAGCACGAGCGACGCCTGGTCGAAGTACGTCTTTGCGTTCATTTCGATCTGCTCGCGCGTGAGCGGCGGCCGCGTTGCGTTGCGACCGGACGGATCGCCGATCAGCGATGTGAAATCGCCGATCAGGAAGATCACGGTATGGCCGAGATCCTGCAGCTGGCGCATCTTGTTCAGCACGACCGTATGGCCGATATGAATGTCGGGCGCGGTCGGATCGAGACCGAGCTTGATGCGAAGCGGCGTGCCGGTTGCCGCGCTTTTCGCGAGCTTTTGCTCGAACTCCTCTTCGATCAGCAGCTCGTCGACACCGCGCTTCGTAACGGCAAGCGCATGACGGACTTCGTCGGTGACGGGAAAGGCGGGTTTGGAAGTGGACTCGGTACTCATGCTGGAACGGAGGAAATCGCGAAAAGTCAGATTGTCCCATAGTTGACCGGCAACCCGGCCGGAATGGGATCGCATTCGCCGCGCGCTGGCCGAATGGCCAAGGTTTCGACGATGCATGAATGAGGCATGATGCAGGGGTCGCGCGAACCAAGTGCAACCGCAGCGCGCATTGCATAACCTGTTACGCGTAGCCGCGTTGCGCGACAATCGGCGTCGGCGGTTCGGAACCTACGTTTGAAAGGAGCCCAACGTGGCAAAAGAGGCGACAGGCGCAGACGGCGTGTACTTCGGGTTGATGTCGGGTACGAGCATGGACGGCGTCGATGGCATCGCGGTCGAATTTGCGGCGGGCAAAACGCCGGTCGTGCGGTCGGAAGCGTTCGTGAGCTTTTCGGAAACGCTGCGCGAAGCGCTCTTCGGCCTGCAACAGCCAGGCGACAACGAAATCGAACGTGAGGCGCTTGCCGCTAATGCGCTCGCCGCGCGTTATACCGTTTGCGTGCATGAATTGCTCAGAAGCGGCAATCTGTCCGCGGAAGACGTCCGCGCGATCGGCGTGCACGGGCAGACCGTCCGCCACCGCCCGGAAAAAGGCTATACACGGCAGATCAACAACCCGGCGCTGCTTGCGGAAATGACGCATATCGACGTCGTCGCGGACTTCCGCTCGCGCGACGTCGCGGCGGGCGGTCAGGGTGCGCCGCTCGTGCCGGCATTTCACGCCACGGTCTTTGGGGTCAAGGGCGAAACGCGTGTAGTCTGCAATCTGGGCGGCATCAGTAACATTACAATCCTGTCTGCGAACGGCGCCGTGCGTGGCTTCGATTGCGGTCCGGCAAACGCACTGCTCGACGAATGGGCCCAGCGCCACCTCGGCAAGCCTTTCGATGAAAACGGGCATTTCGCAGCGGGTGGTCAGGTGCACCGCCCGCTACTGCATGCGCTGCTCGACGAGCCTTTCTTCGAGCTTCAGCCCCCCAAAAGCACAGGGCGCGACCTCTTCAATAACGAATGGCTCGATGCAAAGTTACAGGCATTCGCTTCACTTCAGCCGGCCGACGTGCAGGCCACGTTGACTGCGTTGACCGCGATCACAGTCGCGCGCGAGATCGAACGTCATGCGTCAGATTGCCAGGCACTCTACGTGTGCGGCGGCGGGGCGCGCAATGCGGAGTTGCTCAGGGCGCTGCAACGCGCGATGACGGAAAGCGGCGTAAGCGGCGTACCCGTGCAGACAACTGAAGCGCTTGGTGTGCCGCCTCATCAGGTCGAGCCGCTTGCGTTTGCGTGGCTCGCGATGCGGCGTGTTGCGCGGGAAGCGGGAAACCTGCCCGCTGTGACGGGCGCGGCTGGCGAACGTGTGTTGGGCGCACTCTATCCGCGCTGAACGCATACGGCGGCGCGGCCGGTGAAAGCCGGCGCCGCACCGGGGTTATGCAGAACGCGTCCAGGCAAAGCGCACTATGTGGACCACTCCCCAAAGAAAAAAAACGGGGCCGAGGCCCCGTTTTCTGTCGGACAGACTGCGCGTCGAACCATCAAACCGAGAACGACGAACCGCAACCGCAGGTGGTCGTCGCGTTCGGATTCTTGATCACGAACTGAGCGCCATTGATGTCGTCCTTGTAGTCGATCTCTGCGCCGACCAGGTACTGATAGCTCATCGAGTCGATCAACAACTGGACGCCGCTCTTGTTCATCACGGTATCGTCGTCGTTGACTGCCTCATCGAACGTGAAACCGTACTGAAAGCCCGAGCAGCCGCCGCCCTGCACGAATACACGGAGCTTCAGCTCCGGGTTGCCTTCTTCGTCGATCAGTTCCTTGACCTTGTCAGCCGCTGCGTCCGTAAAAACGAACGGAGCCGGCATTTCGGCTACTGGGGTGTCGGTCACTGCGTTCATGCGAACTCTCCAAAAAAGCTACTAAACGCTATTGTAGGGCCGATCCTGATATCGTGCCGAAGTCCATGAAATCAATAGGTTCTTACGAATAGCGGCACGATACGCCGAACCGACTCACGCCTGAGCGTAGCGGGCCGAAAAGCAAAAAGCCGCCTACGCAAATTTGCGACAGCGGCCTTTTGCGGCTGATTCCATCGCCGCCAATAGCCATATAGCCGGCGGCGGGAATCCGCAGAAGCGATTAACGCTTCGAGAACTGCTTCCTGCGACGTGCCTTGTGGAAGCCGACCTTCTTACGCTCGACTTCACGTGCGTCACGCGTGACGAAACCAGCATTCGACAGCGCCGGCTTCAGCGTTGCGTCATAGTCGATCAGCGCACGGGTAACACCGTGGCGAACCGCACCTGCCTGACCCGTCTCGCCGCCGCCCGAGACGTTCACCTTGATATCGAACGTGGTTGCGTGGTTCGTGAGTTCCAGCGGCTGACGCACGATCATCAGCGACGTTTCGCGCGAAAAGTAGTCAGCGATAGGCTTGCCGTTGACGATGATGTCGCCCTTGCCAGCCTTGATAAAGACACGAGCGACAGCGCTCTTGCGGCGGCCCGTACCGTAATTCCAGTTACCGATCATGTGGGCTCCCCTTAGATCTCGAGCGCCTTCGGCTGTTGCGCCGAATGCGGATGCGTTGCTTCGGCGTAGACCTTCAGCTTCTTGATCATTGCGTAGCCGAGCGGGCCCTTCGGCAGCATGCCCTTGACCGCCTTTTCGAGCGCGCGGCCCGGGAAGCGTTCCTGCATCTTGCCAAACGTCGTTTCGTAGATACCGCCCGGATAGCCCGAGTGACGGTAGTACTTCTTGTCCGTGGTCTTGTTGCCCGTGACCTTCAGCTTACCGGCGTTGATGACGATGATGAAATCGCCAGTGTCGACGTGCGGAGTGAATTCAGGCTTGTGTTTGCCGCGAAGACGGCGTGCCACTTCGCTGGCGACACGGCCGAGAACCTTATCCGTCGCGTCAATCACGTACCATTCGCGCGTCACCTCGTGGGCTTTTGCGGAAAAAGTCTTCATGATCGATCCAAAAAAATTGCGCTGCCCTTTTTGTTCCTGCTGGACTTGAACCGCGTCCATTGACCGCGTTTGCCGGGAAGTTCTAGATGCTTCCGTAACGCTGTGCAGGTGCTCCCTATTCTTCTTCCGCGGGCATGAATGCGGAAAAGCTCTGAATTATAAAGGAAAATGTGCACCCGAGTCAAAGCACGGCTAACGGTGCGCGCCACACGGCGCGAAGTGTGCAGACGAAAAAAAACCCGAACCATGAAGTTCGGGCTTAATCCACCTTAGGAGGAGGGTGGAGGAGACATGCGGAGGTTGCCCAGAGACAGCAACCAATGAACAGATTATATGAGCATGGCTTGTGCGACGCAAGAGGATTTGCAATGCGAAATCCGATTTCACCATATGACATGGCACTCATAGTTTGAATCGAGTCGGAGGCCAAGCGGTCTTAGGAAGACAAAACATTCTACCAACTCCTTGGCTCACAGAACGACATGGCTACGATCCGACTTGGAATCCCGTACAAACAGCATTGTGATGCACCGCAACAATAGACGTCCGGTCAATATCTATGCGAAATGATGTAGCCTCGGGCGAACCCGAATCCGACAAGCTACAATGCCTGCTCGAATCTGCACGGAATCAGCTGGGGATCGCAATGGAATGCAAAGTGAGCTGGATGGGAACGGACGGCATGGCCTTCGCCGCGGAAACCGGCAGTGGCCATCTGGTTGCGATGGATGGCGCGCCCGAAGGCGGCGGCCGCAATCTCGCGCCGCGCCCGATGGAAATGGTACTGCTTGGCACGGGCGGCTGCACCGCGTACGACGTCGTCATGATCCTCAAGAAGAGCCGCCAGGAAATCGCCGGCTGTTCGGTCACGCTGAAGGCGGAACGCGCGAGTGAAGACCCGAAGGTGTTCACGAAGATCCACTTCCACTTCACCGTCACCGGCAAGAATCTGAACCCGACGACGGTCGAGCGCGCGATCAATCTGTCGCACGACAAATATTGCTCCGCGTCGATCATGCTGGCGAAGACCGCCGAGCTGACCCACTCGTTCGACATCGTCGACGCCTGATCGGGCGATGTCCTCGCGCGTGCGCGCAACAAAAAACAAACGCCGGCGTCCCGATTGAAGTGACCCCGCAAATGGGACGCCGGCGTTTTTTATTGAGCGGCAAAGCCTGCCGATAAGCCGGATTCTGTGCACGCCGCACGCCCGAAGACGTACCGCGCGCGGCAGCCATTCCTCTAGGCGCGCCATTGCTGACGCGCTCAAGCTTCCTACCCGCAGACGAAACGGGGGCCCCGTCCTGCATCGCGAAGATGCACGCCTGCCTACTTGGAATTGCTCCGGGTGGAGGTTGCCATGCCGGCTACGTTACCGCAGCCGCGGTGCGCTCTTACCGCACCGTTTCACCCTTACCTGATCCTGGCTTTCGCCAGGCCATCGGCGGTTTGCTTTCTGTTGCCCTGTTCCGCGTGTCGCCACGGATGGCCGTTAGCCATCACCCTGCCCTATGGAGTCCGGACTTTCCTCGCCCTCGCCGGCCGTGACCGACAAAGCCGCGACTGCCTGGCCTGCTTTGCTGAGCAGCGATTCTACCATTGCGCATCGCTCACCGCCCCGGCCTGCACGGGCTATCCGACCCGGCGGCCTGCACGGAATACCGATCGATCGTCGTAGAACGACGGCACCTCGTTCGGCGGCCACCATCCCGGAATGCCGAGCACGGGCAGCGGAGCGAACGCACGGCCCGTCATCGTGTCCGTCGCAAGCAAGGCGCGGCTGACCGCGTCGTCCAGCCACGTATCGCGTGCGACGACGTTCCACGAAAAGTAAGCGGCCGGCACGTCGACGATCCACGCATGCGCGGTGCACGCCTTATACGGCGTCACGAGTTTTTCCAGCAGCGCATGACCGAAGCAGCGCACTTCGCAATGCGTTCCCCACGCGCTGCGGCCTGCGATAAAAAGCGCCGGCCAGTCGAATGTGCGCAACGCGGACGCAATTGCGCGATCGGAACAGGCAAACAGAACCGCGTTTTCGTCGAACACGGTCAGCGCGTCGCGCATGCTGCCGCGCGTCGGACCCACGCCGAGCGCATCGATCGCCGCGGTCCCGCGCGCACTGAGCGCCGCCTTGATGCGCGGAAACTGGAACCACGACAGCGCGTTGAAGAAATCGTGAAGATTGTGGCGAGTCGGAACGCAGCCGGTCGCTGCGATATGCGCCTCGTACGTCGTACCGGGCGGAAGTTCATGCTGCGCGATAAACGACAGACGCGCGCCCCGGCCGGTCGTATGAGCGCAGCGCCGTGCGTCCGCGTTCATCTCTGCGCGCAGCGCACTGGCGCTTTGCAACGCCGCTTGCTGCCAACGCGCGCCGCGCGGCGCGAACTGGGAGAACCATGGCGCCGACCAGTCGAGATCGGCGAAGCCGGCGGCGGCACGCACCGCCTGCCCAGTTACGCCATTCACACGAGCCGCCAGCCGATCGCCTCGCCCGCGCGCAATGGCACCACGGGCGTGTCGCCGGCCGTGACTTCGTCGGGCAGCGTCCACTGTTCGCGACGCAGCGTCACGCGCTCGACGCTGCGCGGCAGACCGTAGAAATCGGCACCATAAAAGCTCGCGAAGCCTTCGAGACGATCGAGCGCGCCGGCCATGTCGAAGGCTTCCGTGTAAAGCTCGAGCGCATGCAGCGCCGTATAGCAGCCCGCACAGCCGCACGCGTGCTCCTTGAGTCCTTTCGGATGCGGTGCGCTATCGGTACCGAGGAAAAAGCGCGGATTGCGGGAAGTAGCCGCTTCGACGAGCGCCACACGATGCTTCTCGCGCTTCAGCACCGGCAGGCAGTAGTAATGCGGGCGAATGCCGCCCTGGAATATCGCGTTGCGGTTGTAGAGCAGATGGTGCGCGGTAATCGTCGCACCGAGCAGGCCAGCGGCCGCGTCCGCGTCGCGCACGTATTCGGCGGCATCCTTCGTCGTGATGTGTTCGAACACGACCTTTAGCGCCGGAAAATCGCGGCGCAGCGGCGTCATCACACGGTCGATAAATTCCTTCTCGCGGTCGAAGAGATCGATGGACGCATCGGTCACTTCGCCGTGCACGAGCAACGGCATGCCGGTTTCCTGCATCGCTTCGAGCGTCTTCGAACACTTCGCGAGATTCGTCACGCCCGCGTCGGAATTCGTCGTCGCACCGGCCGGGTAAAGTTTGACGCCATGCACGAAGCCGCTTGCACGTGCGCGACGAATCTCGTCGGGCGCCGTATTGTCGGTGAGATACAGCGTCATCAGCGGTTCGAACTTCACGCCGGCGGGAAGCGCGGCGAGAATTCGCTCGCGATACGCGCGCGCCTGTTCGGTCGTGGTAACGGGCGGTTTCAGGTTCGGCATGATGATCGCGCGGCCGAACTGGCGAGCCGTGTGCGGCAACACGGCCGCGAGCATCGCGCCGTCGCGCACATGCAGGTGCCAGTCATCGGGACGTGCAAGCGATACGGAATCGACGGACGCGCCAGCTGGGGACGAAGAAGACATGGAAGCAGACGATAAAGAGATCATGGCAATCGAATAGAGAGCAACCCGGAGAGCAACCCGGAGAGCAAAGCCCGAGAGAGCAAAGCCCGGCGCAAACCCGGCGAACCGACGGCGATCCGGTCGACAGCCCGCAGAGAAAAGCGGCGCAAATCACGCATGCGCGCCTTCACGATTTCTGTCGCGAACCGTCGGAAAGCGGCCTGAACATACGCCAATTTTATTGATTGCGGCCTGGGGCGAGGTGCTATGCTTGTAAAAATAGCATTGTAACGGCTGGCCAGGCCTTAAGCGGTAAGGCTTTCGCGTAGCGCCCGCCCTTACGCGTCTCAGACGCTTGACCCTAGCGCATCATGTGCCAACTTCTTGGAATGAACTGCGCCGCGCCGACGGATGTCGTGTTCTCATTCACCGGTTTCGCGGCACGCGGCGGAGTCACCGATCACCACGCCGACGGCTGGGGCATCGCGTTCTTCGAAGACAAGGCATGCCGCCTCTTCATCGATCATCAATCGTCGGCCACGTCGCCGATCGCCGAGATGGTCAAGCGCTATCCGATCAAATCGAAGAATACGATCGCGCATATCCGCAAAGCGACGCAAGGCCATATCGTGCTCGAAAACTGCCACCCGTTCCTGCGTGAACTGTGGGGCCGTCACTGGATCTTCGCGCACAACGGCGATCTGCAGAATTACCGGCCGGCGCTGTCGGGTGTCTATCAGCCGGTCGGCACAACCGATAGCGAGCTCGCGTATTGCGCATTGCTGCAAGGGCTGCGCGAGGCGTTTCCGGGCCAGCAGCAGCCTCCGCTCGAAGAGCTGTTCGCCGCGCTCGAAACGCTCACGCGAGAAATCTCGCAATTCGGCGTGTTCAACTTTTTGATGTCCAACGGGCAGGCGCTGTTCGCGCATTGCTCGACGCACCTGTACTACCTCGTGCGCAGCTGGCCGTTTTCGACCGCGCATCTCGTCGATGCGGACGTATCGATCGATTTCGCGAAGTACACGACGCCCGAGGATCGCGTCGCGGTCATCGCGACGCAGCCGCTGACAGACAACGAAGTATGGACGCGCTTTGCGCCCGGCGATTTACTGATGTTCCAGCACGGCAAGATGGTTGCGCAAACGAACGTGCCGGTCCCGCGCGCCGTGCTCGAAAAAGCCGCTCAGGCGCCGTGCGACGGCGCGGTAACGTCGAGCGCATCGATGCTGCCCGATACGTCGACGCTCGATCTCGAATCCGACGACGCGGCAGCGTTCGAATCGTAGGGGCAGCTTCTCGCTGCCCGCCTGTCATGCGAGTGCGTGCGCGGTGGTCAGTGCAGGATCTTGGCAAGGAAATCCTTCGCACGATCGGACTTCGGATTCGCAAAGAAATCTTCCTTGCGGTCGTCTTCGACGATCAAGCCCTTGTCCATGAAGATCACGCGATGCGCGACCTTCTTCGCAAAGCCCATTTCGTGTGTGACGCACATCATCGTCATGCCTTCCTGCGCGAGTTCGACCATCACGTCTAGCACTTCGTTGATCATCTCCGGGTCGAGCGCGGAAGTCGGCTCGTCGAACAGCATCGCGATCGGGTCCATCGACAGTGCGCGCGCAATCGCCACGCGCTGCTGCTGACCGCCCGACAATTGCCCCGGAAACTTGTCCGCATGCGCGCGCAGGCCGACGCGATCGAGCAGCTTGAGCCCCTTTGCCGCGGCTTCGTCCTTCGACCGGCCTAGCACCTTGACCTGAGCGAGCGTCAGGTTTTGAGTGATCGTCAGATGCGGGAACAGTTCGAAGTGCTGGAATACCATGCCGACCTTCGCGCGCAGCTTCGACAGATTCGTCTTCTTGTCGCCGAGCGACTGGCCGTTGATCACGATGTCGCCTTTCTGAAACGGCTCGAGTCCGTTGACGGTCTTGATCAACGTCGATTTGCCGGAACCCGACGGGCCGCACACGACGACCACTTCGCCCTTTTTCACTTCCGTCGTGCAGTCGGTCAGCACCTGGAACTGGCCGTACCACTTCGAAACATTCTTGATGGAGATCATCTTGCGACCTTTTTCTGAAGACTTTTGACGAGGCTCGACGCGATCACGCAGATCACGAAATAGCAGGCGCCCGCAAACAGTACCATCTCGACGCTCGTGCCGTCACGGTCGCCAATATTGGCAGACGTACGGAAGAAGTCGGCAAGGCCGATCACGTAGACGAGCGACGTATCCTGAAAGAGCACGATTGCCTGCGTGAGCAGCAGCGGCACCATCGCGCGGAAGGCCTGCGGCAATACGATCAGCTTCATCGCCTGGCCGTAGGTCATGCCGAGCGCGAACGCTGCGTTGACCTGACCGCGCGGCACCGCCTGAATGCCGGCCCGGATGATCTCCGAGTAATACGCGGCTTCGAACAGCGAGAATGCGACCATGGCCGACGCCAGCCGGATGTCGATATCGGGCGACAGCCCGAGCAGGTTCTGCAACACCTGCGGCACGATCAGGAAGAACCACAGCAGCACCATCACGAGCGGAATCGAGCGGAACAGCGTCACGTACACGCGCGCAAACCACTCGAGCGGCTTGACGCCCGATAGCCGCAGCAGTGCGAGAAACGTACCGATCAGAATGCCGCAGACGATCGCGACAACGGTGATCTGAAACGTGATGATCGCGCCGGTCCACAGCGTAGGCAGCGCGCCCGGAATACCACTCCAGTCGAAGTGATGCATCACTTGCCTCCGATGTAGCCCGGCAGGCGGGTCTTGTGTTCGAGGATGCGCATCAGTTGCATCACGATCAGGTTGATCACCATATACGCGACCGTCACCGCGATAAACGACTCATACGCCTGCGACGTGTAATCGACGAGCTGCCGCGCCTGCGCCGACAGTTCGAGCAGACCGATCGTCGACGCGACGGCGGAGTTCTTGAAGATATTGAGAAACTCGGACGTAAGCGGCGGCACGATGATCCGGTAGGCGACCGGCAGCAGCACGTAGCGATACGTCTGCCATTGCGTGAAGCCGAGCGCGAGGCCGGCGGCACGCTGGCCTCGCGGCAGCGCGTTGATGCCCGAGCGCACCTGCTCGCAGACGCGCGCGGCGGTGAACAGGCCGAGGCAGAGAATCGACGACGAAAAGAACTGCGCGGTGGGCGGCAACTGCTTGAACCAGGTGCCGATCGACACCGGCAGCAACTCCGGTATGACGAGATACCAGATGAAGAACTGGACGATCAGCGGGATGTTGCGGAAGATCGCGACATACGTGGTGCCGATCGCGGAAAGCGTTCTGTTCGGCACGGTGCGCAGCACGCCGAACAGCGAACCGACGATCAGCGCGATCACCCATGCCGAGAGCGAGACGACGATCGTCACCCAGAAGCCGGACAACAGCCAGCCCAGATAGGTGGTCGGCTCGCCCGTGGAAACCGGACTTAGCAGGATGCCCCAGTTCCAGTGATAGGACATGACAAAGACTCCAACAAAAAGAAACGGAAGAAGCGTTCGGCCCCTTCCGTTTCGTTCAACACGTTGCGACGGTAACGGCTGATCGACCGTTAGTCGATTGCCTTGTCGTTCGGGCTCTTGTACAGCGCCTTGATGTCTTCGCTTTCCGGGAAGTTCAGGTTCAGGCCCTTCGGCGGGATCGGCGAATCGAACCACTTCTTGTAGATCGCATCGGCTTCGCCCGAGGTTTCGACCTTCGCGATCGCATCGTCGACGACCTTCTTGAATTCCGGATCGTTCTTGCGCAGCATGCAGCCATACGCTTCACGCGATTGCGGCGTGCCGACGATCACGAAATCGTTCGGGTTGTTCGACTTCGCGCGCTCGCCCGCGAGCAGCGCGTCGTCCATCATGAACGCGGCGGCACGGCCCGTCGACAGCGTGAGGAACGATTCGCCGTGGTCCTTCGCGCTGATGATGTTCATGCCCATGTTCTTTTCCTGATTCATCTTGCGAAGCAGGCGTTCGGACGTGGTGCCCGCGGTCGTCACGACCGTCTTGCCCTTCAGGTCCGGGAAATCCTTGATGCCCGAGTCTTTCTTCGTCATCAGGCGCGTGCCGATCACGAAGATCGTGTTCGAGAATGCGACCTGCTGCTGGCGCTCGGCGTTGTTCGTGGTCGAGCCGCACTCGAGGTCGATCGTGCCGTTCTGCACGAGCGGAATGCGGTTTTGCGACGTAACCGGCGTCAGCTTGACCTTCAGGTTCGGCATGTTCAGCTTCGCCTTGACGGCATCGACAATCTTCAGCGCAAATTCCTGCGAGTAACCGACCACATTCTGCTTGTCGTCATAGTACGAAAAGGGAATCGACGATTCGCGGTGACCGAGAGAAATAACGCCCGTGTCCTTGATCTTCTTCAGCGTGCCGGCGTCCTGCGCGTGAGCGCCCGCCGTGAACAAACCCGAAAACAGTCCGACAGTCGCGAGAAGCAGCGCAGCTTTTTTAACCTTCATTTGTAAGTCTCCTTGGCCAATACCGGCGCAAGTGTATCAAAGTAACTATTTTGAAAGAATGGTCGTTAACCATGTCCGGACATAAATGTTGCGTAAATCCAGCATTGCGTCCAGCACCCCGCCCGCTATAGCGTCCCGCGCCCCCCCTACGGAGCGCATACGCAAAAGCGGACGGCATCTTACAACGCCGTCCGCCTGCAATGTGCGCGATCATACAGAATCGCGCACAAACCGTTTGGTAAAAAATTAAATCCTCGCCAGAAGCCGTAAATCAGGGGTAAAGCCCGCGCATCTCGCGCGCCATCAGAATCCGTTTGCACGCGACGATAAAGGCCGCCGTGCGCACCGATACCTTCTGTTCGTCCGCGACCTGCCAGACCGCTGCAAATGCCTCGCGCATCACGCGTTCGAGCCGCTCGTTGATCTCGTCCTCGGTCCAGAAGAAGCTCGAGAAATCCTGCACCCATTCGAAGTACGACACCGTCACGCCGCCCGCATTCGCGACCACGTCCGGAATGACGAGCACGCCCTTGTCGTGAAGAATGTCGTCGGCCGCGGTCGTGGTCGGGCCGTTCGCGCCTTCCACGATGATCTTTGTACGGATCTTCGGCGCGTTTTTTTCGGTGATCTGGTTTTCGAGCGCGGCCGGAATCAGGATGTCCGACTCGACTGACCAGAAGTCGTCATTCGCAATGGTATCCGCTTCACGGAAGCCGCCGATACCGCCGGTTTTCGCGACATGCTCGAGCAGCGCACCTGCATCGATACCGGTTGACTTGTGCAGCGTGCCTGTATGGTCCTGCACGGCGACGATTTTCGCGCCCGCTTCCTGGAAGAGCCGCGCCGCGATGCCGCCGACGTTGCCGAAGCCCTGCACCGCAATCCGCGCGCCTTCGATCGACAATCCGGTGCGCCGCGCCGCTTCGCAGCCGACCACGAACACGCCGCGGCCGGTCGCTTCGCGGCGGCCGAGCGAACCGCCGAGCGCGATCGGCTTGCCGGTCACGACACCGGTCGCCGTCTGGCCCTGGTTCATCGAGTACGTATCCATCATCCACGCCATGATCTGCTCGTTCGTATTCACGTCCGGCGCGGGGATATCGGTGTTCGGCCCGATGATGATGCCGATTTCGCTCGTGTAGCGGCGCGTCATGCGCTCGAGTTCGCCGCGCGACAGCTTGCGCGGGTCGACGCGGATACCGCCCTTGGCGCCGCCGTACGGCACGTTGACGGCCGCGTTCTTGACCGACATCCACGCGGACAGCGCCATGACTTCCGACAGCGTCACGTCCTGGTGATAACGCACGCCGCCCTTGCCGGGACCGCGCGATACGTTGTGCTGCACACGGTAGCCTTCGAAGTGAGCGACCGTGCCGTTATCGAGTTCGATCGGCACATCGACGATCAGGATGCGCTTCGGACGCTTGAGCGTCTCGATCCAGCGCGACTGCGTGCCGAGGTACGGGGCGACGCGGTCGACCTGGCGCAGATAGTTGCCCCATGGGCCGAGGTCGTCGTGATGCAGATAGGATGGCAGTGCTTCCGGCGATGTTTCGAACTTCGATTGGGATGACATGAAGACTCCGACGCTCAACGAATGACGCCATTGTCGAAAATCGCCTGAACGAACGCCAATGCCGTTTGATCATCTCGTTATGTTTTTTGTGCATAACCTTTGGAATGCACAAAATACCGTTGCTGACGACGGCGGTGACGGGCGGGCGCTTTTATAAACGCGTCGCGCCGGTCAGCTCGCGTCTTGCGCGAGCTCGGCCGACACCGCGTCCCACAGCGCGCGTATCAGCGTGTGCCGCGCGTCGTCCCCTTGCGCGGCGAGCTTGTCGCGATAGAGGCGGATCTCCATCGTCAGCGTGAACTGGCCTTGCGCGCCGCCGCCGCGCGTCGCGCGGTCCAGCCGGATCAGGCGGCCGTCGGCCACCGCGTCTTCGACGGCGCTGTGCGGAAGGAACGCGATGCCGTGTCCGGCCAGCGCCATTGCTTTCAGTCCTTCGGCCATGTCGGTCTCGTACACGCGGTCGAGGTACAGGTGGTGCGGCGCATTCGAGATGATCACCTCGGTCATGCGGCCCAGATATGCGTTAGGCGTGTACGAGAGGTAGGGCGCCGGCGCATCGGGTGTGCCCGGCAGCGTGTGCCGCGCGCGCCCCGCTCGGCCCGGCGCCGAGAACGGGCTGATCGGCTCGATACCGAGCGTCAGCATGTCGTAACGCGCCGGATCGAGTGCGACCGGATGGCTCGGATGGTGATAACCCATGACGAGGTCGCAGCCGCCTTCGACGAGCGACAACACGGCATCATGCACGTTCAGCGCGCGCAGGCGTGTGTGGATCGGCCCCAGTTGCGCTTCGATGCGCTGCAGCCAGCGCGGAAAGTACGTGAGCGACAGCGTATGCGGCACCGCGAATTCGATCGTCGCGGCGGGCGTCGCCGTATGGCCGCGCAACAGCGTGCGCGCTTCGTGGAACTGCGACAGCATCGCGAGCGCCTGCTCGTAGAACACCTGGCCGGCATTGGTCAGACGCGTCGGGTACACCGAGCGGTCGATCAGTTCCGTGCCGAGCCACGCTTCGAGCGCCTGGATGCGGCGCGAAAATGCCGGCTGCGTGACGTGCCGCAGCTCAGCCGAGCGGCTGAAGCTGCGGGTTTCGGCGAGCGACACGAAGTCTTCGAGCCATTTCAGTTCCATGCGAGAGCCTGTGGGCGCCGGGGGAAAGGAAATCCGGCGAAGTCAGCATTCTAGCGGCGGCCCGGTCGGCAAACCGCGTCCGCGCCGAGGACGGTGCGCCCGCGGTGGTAAAATTCGCGGTTCTCCCCGTTTCCGTCCTGACGCAGCGCGTCCGCCCCATCATGTCCGACACCCGTCCCGATACCCTGTTCGCGCTGACCGCGCTGTCCCCGCTCGACGGCCGCTATGCGCCGAAAACCGAAGCCCTGCGCGACTGGCTTTCGGAAGCCGCCTTCATGCGTCATCGCGTAACCGTTGAAATTCACTGGCTGATCGCGCTGTCGCACGCGGGGTTTGCCGAAGTGCCGCGCTTTTCGCCGGCGTCCGAGCAGTTCCTGCTACAACTGGTCGAGCGCTTCACTGCGCACGATGCGGCGCGGATCAAGGAAATCGAGCGTGTGACGAACCACGACGTGAAGGCCGTCGAGTACTGGCTGAAGGAGTCGGTGAAGGGACAGCCCGAACTCGAACGTGCAAGCGAGTTCATCCACTTCGCGTGTACGTCGGAGGACATCAACAATACGTCGCACGGTTTGATGCTGGCCGGTGCGCGCGAACACGTCATTCTGCCGGCGCTGCGCTCGGTGCATCAGCGCCTCGTCGCGTTGGCCCACGCGCAAGCGGAACAACCGATGCTGTCGCGCACGCACGGCCAGCCGGCCAGCCCGACGACGCTCGGCAAGGAAATCGCGAATGTGGCCGCGCGGCTCGCGCGTGCGATCGACCGTATCGCGAGGGTCGAACTGCTCGGCAAGATGAACGGCGCGGTCGGCAACTTCAACGCGCATCTGTCCGCGTATCCGGAGTTCGACTGGGAAGCGTTCTCGCGCAAGGTGGTCGAAGAGCGCCTGAAGCTGACGTTCAATCCGTACACCATCCAGATCGAGCCGCACGACTATATGGCGGAACTGTTCGACGCGGTCGCACGCGCGAACACGATCCTGCTCGATCTCGATCGCGATGTATGGGGTTATATCTCGCTCGGCTATTTCAAGCAGAGGACGAAGGCCGGCGAGATCGGTTCGTCGACGATGCCGCATAAGGTCAATCCGATCGACTTCGAAAATTCGGAAGGCAATCTCGGGCTCGCGAACGCGACGCTGCGCCACCTCGCGGACAAGCTGCCCGTGTCGCGCTGGCAGCGGGATCTGACCGATTCGACGGTGCTGCGCAATATCGGCGTTGCGTTCGGTTACTCGCTGCTTGCGTACGACGCGCTGATCCGCGGTCTCGACAAGCTCGAGGTGAACCCGCAGCGGCTCAATGAAGATCTCGACAACTGCTGGGAAGTGCTGGCCGAGCCGGTGCAAACCGTGATGCGTCGATATGGAATCGAAAACCCGTATGAGCAGCTGAAAGAGTTGACGCGCGGCAAGGGCATCACGCGCGACGGATTGCAGACGTTCATCGGCGGATTGAATATTCCGGCCGATGCGAAAGAGCGGTTGCTTGCGATGACGCCGGGTTCTTATGTGGGCAAGGCGGTGGAATTGGCGAAGCGGATTGCTTGAAAGAAGTGAGCCGCCACGGGCGGCTCACTTCTCATCTGGAGATCGGCACGCCCGCTAGCGCGTTTTCAGTCGATCGAGCACCTCATCGACGATCTGCGCCGGCGTCAGATCGATACTCACCGTAATCGCTTCGTCTTCACCGGGCTCTTCGAGCGTCTCGAGCTGGCTTTGCAACAGCGACGGATCGAAGAAGTGCCCGGTGCGCGTCGTCAGCCGCTCCTGCAGCACTTCGCGCGTTCCCTTCAGGTAGACGAAGCACACGTCCTTGTCGCCCGCGCGCAAGATGTCGCGATACGAGCGTTTGAGCGACGAGCACGTGAATACTGCCGTCTCATTCGCGTTCTGCTTTGCTTCGATCGCCGCGCGTATTGTCTTCAGCCACGGCCAGCGGTCCTCGTCGGTGAGCGGAATACCTTGATGCATCTTCTCCTTGTTCGCCGCGCTGTGAAACGCGTCGCCATCGGTGAAGTCGCAATGCAGCCGCTCGGCAAGCAACTCACCGATCCGCGTTTTTCCGGCGCCCGACACGCCCATTGCAATCAGAATCATCGAACACTCCTCACAGGACGGCCGCGAGTGCGAACGTCAGCCCCAAACCCAGCAACGAAATGATGGTCTCGCACAGCGACCACGTCTTGAACGTTTGACCGACCGTCATTCCGAAGTATTCCTTGATCAGCCAGAAGCCGCCATCGTTGACGTGCGAAAAAATCAGCGACCCGGAGCCCGTTGCAAGCACGAGCAATTCCGGCTTCACGGCAACCGCACCTGCGGACGCGATCGGCGCGACGATGCCGCACGCGGTAGTCATCGCAACGGTCGCCGAACCCGTCGCGAGGCGAATCAGCGCAGCCACCGACCAACCGAGCAAAAGCGGCGACAGATGCGCGGACGTCGCGGTATCGACGATCTGCTTTGAAATGCCGCTGTCCATCAGCACGCGTCCGAAACCGCCGCCCGCGCCGACGATCAGCGTGATCCCGGCGATCGGCGCAAGGCATTCGCCGCAAAATTTCTGGATCTGCTCGCGATCGAAGCCGCGCTGCGCCCCGAACGTCCAGAAGCTGACGAGCACCGCAATCAGCAGTGCGACGTCGGTGTTGCCGATAAAGTGCAGCAGATCATTCGCGAGTGTCTTCGGTGCGAACAGGAGATCGGCCCAGCTGCCGATCAGCATCAGGATAACGGGCAACAGAATCGTAAACAGCGTCACACCGAAGCTGGGCAGTTCGCGCTTGTTTTTCTGTTCGCCTTGATCGTCGAACTGCGCGATGAATTGCGCAGCGAGCGGATTATTTTCCGGCAAGGCGATCTGACGGTGAATCAGCAGCGCGAACAGCGGCCCCGCGACAATCGCCGTCGGCACGCCGACGATCAGCCCATACACAATCGTTCTGCCGATATCCGCGTGATAGGCCTGCACCGCGAGCAACGCGGCCGGGTGCGGCGGGATCAGCCCATGCACAACCGACAGACCCGCGACCATCGGCAAGCCGATCAGCAACAGCGACTTGCCCGTGCGCTTCGCGACATTGAACGCAATCGGAATCAGCAGCACGAAGCCCACTTCGAAAAACACCGGCAAACCGACGATGATCGCGACGAACATCATCGCCCAGTGAATGTTCTTTTCGCCGAACCAGCGTATCAACGTAGTCGCGATGCGCTCGGCACCGCCCGACTCGGCCATCATCTTGCCGAGCATCGTACCGAGCCCCACCACAATCGCGATATGCCCAAGCGTATTGCCGTTGCCGGTCTCGAACGACTTGACGATCGACCCGGCCGGCATGCCGGCAGCCAGTCCCAACAGCAATGAAACGATGATCAGAACGAGGAACGGATAGACCTTGAAGCGCGTGATCATCACGATCAGAACCGCAATCGCGATCACGCCGTAGACCAGCAGCATGCTGCCGTGAACAGCTTCCATGAAGCTCCTCCTATGCGTTATTGGTTTTGAATGCGGTGCCAGAGTGCGGCTGCATGTTACGTACCAGGACGCGAATTTTACTGCGTGAGCGTGCGAGGCATGGGAAGCGCACGCAGCGTTTTGCTTGCCGTTTTGCTTGCGTTTTCGGTTCGCCCTAAATCTGCGCGCGCAACAAAAAAGCCTCGCCTTTTGCAGCCATGCGGCTGCGTCGGCGAGGCTTCATGCGCAATGCAGAGCCTGCTGCTTGGTGAAACAGGTTAGCAGTGAAAGCGCATGACCATCCCATCAATGCGCGGCGAGCGCGGTCGCGGCGCGCGCAAGGCGCGTCACTTCATCCCAGTTTTGCGCGGCAAGCGCAGCCTTCGGCGTGAGCCACGATCCGCCGACGCAGACCACGTTCGGCAACGCGAGAAAGTTCGGCGCGGACTCCGCCGTGATGCCGCCGGTCGGACAGAATCTGAGCGTGGGGAACGGCCCCTGAAACGCTTGCAGCATCGGTACGCCGCCCGCTTGCTGCGCGGGGAAAAATTTCACGATCTCGTAGCCGAGTTCGAGCGCGACGATGATGTCGGTCGGCGTCATGACGCCGGGCAGCAGCGGCAGGCCGGCGTCCTGCGCAGCTTTATGCATGTCTTTCGTGAGCCCCGGCGACACGCCGAACTGCGCACCAGCCTTCTTCGCTAGCGCGCACTGCTCGGGCCTCGTAATCGTGCCGACACCGACGACGATATCTTCCGCCAGCTGGCTCGCGCGCTCGATCGCTTTCAAACCCGATTCGGTGCGCAGCGTGATTTCGAGCACCTTCACGCCGCCCGCATGCAATGCACGCGACACGTGCTCGCCCTGCTCGACCGAATCGAACGCGAGCACCGGAATGACCGGGCCGAGTCGAACGATGTCGCTTACTGTCTTTGACGTCATGGTCACACTCCTTACTTGTGCAATGCGTGGCTGGGTTGGGCGTGCGCGGCTTTGGCGGTGGCGTGCTGCTTCGCTTCGTGATCCGCTGAAGCGTCGGCCTTCGCGCCGTGGCCATGGCTGTGTGCGTCGTCGTGATGCGCGGCTTCGCCCACGAGCGGACCGAACACCGATGCGCCAAGCTCCGCCGGCGCCGCTGACGCGCGGAACACGCCGAATAGTTCGCGACCGAAGCCCACCTCGTTCCCGGCCTGGTGGTGACACACCGCAAGCGGACGCGCTTGCCACTCTGCTTCGTCGATCTCGATGTCGAGTACGCCGGCTTCCGCGTCGATCACGATCGTGTCGCCGGTTCTGACCTTGCCGAGCGGACCTTGCAGCAGCGCCTCGGGCGACACGTGGATCACCGCAGGCACCTTGCCCGACGCGCCGGACATACGGCCGTCGGTGACGAGCGCGACATGAAAACCTTGATCCTGCAGCACGCCGAGCAGCGGCGTCAAACGATGCAGCTCGGGCATACCGTTTGCACGGGCGCCCTGGAAACGAACCACGGCAATGAAATCGCGCTTCAGTTCGCCGTTATCGAATGCTTCCTGCACGGCTTCCTGCGAATCGAACACGATCGCCGGTGCCTTCACCGCACGATGTTCGTGCGCGACCGCGGAAATCTTGATCACGCCGCGGCCGAGCTTGCCTTGCATCAGACGCAGGCCGCCGTCGGGCTGGAACGGCTCCTTGATGCCACGCAGCACCTTCGTGTCGTGGCTTTCGTGCGCGCCCGGCACCCATGTCAGCTTGCCGTCGATGAGCTTCGGCTCCTGCGTGTAATGCGAAAGACCCTTGCCCGCGACGGTGTTCACATCCTCGTGCAGCAGACCGCCTTCGAGCAGATTGCGCACGAGGAACGCCACGCCGCCGGCTGCGTGGAAGTGGTTCACGTCGGCCTTGCCGTTCGGATAGACCTTCGCGAGCAGCGGCACCGCTTGCGACAGCGTGTCGAAATCGTCCCAATCGATGATGATGCCGGCCGCGCGCGCAATCGCGACGAGGTGCAGGGTGTGATTCGTCGATCCGCCGGTTGCGAGCAACGCGACGATGCCGTTCACGACCGCTTTTTCGTCGACCACATGGCCGATCGGCATATATTGGCCACGATCCACCGTCAGATCGAGCACGCGGCGCGCGGCCTGTGCGGTCAGCGCATCGCGCAGCGGCGTGTGCGGATGCACGAACGCCGAGCCCGGCAGATGCATGCCCATCACTTCCATCAGCATCTGGTTGCTGTTCGCGGTGCCGTAGAACGTGCAGGTGCCGTGGCTGTGATACGCGGCCGCCTCCGCTTCGAGCAGTGCGCCGCGATCGCAGCCGCCAGTCGCGAACTGCTGGCGGATCTTCGCCTTGTCGTCGTTCGAAAGGCCGCTCGTCATCGGGCCGGCCGGCACGAAGATGGTCGGCAGATGGCCGAATTGCAGCGCGCCGATCATCAGGCCCGGCACGATCTTGTCGCACACGCCGAGACACAGCGCTGCGTCGAACATGTTGTGCGTGAGCGCAACGGCCGTGCTCATCGCGATCACTTCGCGTGAAAACAGCGACAGCTCCATGCCCGCGTTGCCTTGCGTGATGCCGTCGCACATCGCCGGCACGCCGCCCGCGAACTGCGCGACGCCGCCGTTTTCGCGCGCGGCCGCTTTGATGATGTCGGGGAATGTCTTGTACGGTGCATGCGCCGACAACATCTCGTTGTACGAGGACACGATGCCGATGTTCGGCTGGCCGATCGCCTTGATGGCGAACTTGTCGTTGCCTTCGAGTCCGGCAAAACCGTGCGCGAGGTTTGCGCACGACAGCGCGCCGCGCGCGGGGAAATGACCCTGCGCCTGTTCGATGCGCGCCAGATAGGCGTCGCGCGTCGGTTTGCTGCGCTCGATCACGCGCCGCGTGACCTTCATCAATTGCGAATGCGGGGAAACCATCGATGATGCTCCTTCGTCGCTCTGGCTCGCGGATCCGCCCATGTGACGGCGCTCGTGCCGGATTCGGTATCGCGGGGACACGGCTTGCGTTTCCAGCCGTGAACACGATATTAGTAGAAAAACTACATTGAATCAATGTGGCCGGCGCTGAATTCGATATTCAGTCGATCGGCTCATAAACCGCACCGTCAAAGGCTTTTTACCGCACCCACGCGATGCCAGGGAAATCACCTATGCGGCGAAATGTAGTTTTTGTACCTAATCTACTGATCAGCTATAGTCCATTCGTTTCTTCAGCATAGTGCGAGTTCTCCGATGATGTTGTCCCAGGTGGAAGCGATGCGCGACCAGTTGCGCCCATCCGAACGCAAGCTCGCCGACTACGTGATCGAGGCGCCGCGCGAGGTCCTCGACCTGTCGATGACCGAGGTCGCCGCGCGCGCGGGCGTGAGTCAGCCGACCATCGCGCGCTTTTGCCACGCACTCGGTTTTTCGGGCTTCCGCGAGTTCAAGATCCGGCTTGCACAAGGTATTGCAGCCGACGTGCCCGCCGTCTATCGCGACGTGCGGCCCGATGAACCGGCACCGGGGGTCGCCGCGAAAGTGCTCGACCGTACGATCGGCGCGCTGATCCAGGTGCGCAACAATCTGTCGACGGATAGCGTTGCGGCGGCGATCGACGTGCTCGCGAACGCGCGCCGGATCGAGTTCTACGGCGCCGGCGGCTCGGGCGTCGCCGCACTCGATATGCAGCACAAATTCTTCCGGCTCGGCATGCCGAGCGTTGCCTATTCGGACCCGCATACTTTTCTGATGTCGGCGGCGCTACTCGGCAAAGGCGACGTCGTGGTCGCGATATCGAACACGGGCCGCACGCGCGACATCATCGACGCAGCGAAATCTGCGCTTGCTGCAGGCGCGAAAGTGATCGCGGTCACGCATGGCAATTCGCCGCTCGCGCGGATTGCGTCGATCGGACTCTTTGCAAACGTCGATGAAGACACGGATATTTTTTCGCCGATGACGTCGCGCACCTCGCATCTGGCGATCGGCGACATTCTGGCGGTCGGCGTGGCGCTGCAGCGCGGGCCGGATCTGGCGGAGAAACTGGCCGGTGCGAAGGATCTGATTACGCGCAGGCGGATCGGTCCGGAAGGATAAGTGCCGCATCGCGCGGCGACGGCGCAATAAAAAAGGGCTCCCGAGGGAGCCCTTTTGACCATCTACTGCAAAAATAACTACGCAGATCGTGCGATCCGCGCTCGAGCGGCCATGACTGCACCGCTCTTGCGCCTACCGCTTACCACTGATACGAAGCACCTGCACCGATCGTCGTGCCGTTGCCCGGGGCCATGCCTGCGCCAATCTTCACCTTCAGATTCTGCGTGATGCGAGCCGAAGCGCCGAGCGCGACAGCCTGATAGCCCTTGTAGTTGCCGGTGCCGACGCCGACCGCGATCGTCTTGCCCTGATCGACGTCCGGAATCATCGTCAGCGCGGTTGCCGCGGCGATACCGCCGTAGGCATTCTTCGCGACGGAGTTCACCTGCGACTGCATCGACTTCATGCTCTGGTCGGTGTAGTCCTTCGCCGTCATGCCGTCCGGCAGATCGCCGACGCGCGAGTCCGTGTAGTTATGCGCGTCTGCGACTGCGTCGTTCAACTGACCGACGTTGACCGCATCGGTCGTTTCGGTGCCGGCTGCGACGTTGGTGATTTTCTTGCCACCTGCGTCGTTGTTCCAGCTACCGCCACCGCCCTGGTTGATCACCTGGCCTTCGACGACCGTCACGCGGTTGTCGAGGTTCGTGACCTGACCTTGCAGCGCGGACAACTGACCGAAGTTCACCGCATCGTACTTGCTCGCGCCGTCCGCGACGTTGGTGAGAATCACCGGCGCCGTCGTCGTGCCGCCAGCAAGGCCGCCCAGCGTCAGGCGATCATGCGTCGACGAGTCGTACATCACGGCATCGCCGATGTTGCCCATGTTGTAGTTGATATTGTCGATGCGCGTGTTCGTCGCGTTCAATTGCGACATGTTCACGGCGTCCGTATCCGCTACACCCGCGGCCACGTTATGCAGCGCGACCGGAGCCGTTGCACCCTTGCCGCCGAACGTCACCGAGTCCTTGTCCGCGTTGTCGTACACCACGGCGAGCGATTTGCCCGTCGAGCCGTCGATCACACCGCCGTCGATCAGCGTGTTCTTGATGTCGGTAATGTCACCGGTGTTCTGCGTGACACGGCCATCAAGGTTGCTGATCGCATCGCCGACCGTGTGAACCTTCGTCGAGCCTTCGTTCAGCGAGTACGTCGGAGCCGAGATCGAGCCGTCCGCATTGACCGTCGAGCCGCCGCCCAGCGCTGCCGCCGTGCTGTTGGCCACGGTGTACAGCTGCGAGCCGTTGACCGCGTCCTTGCTGGTCGCGTTCACCGCGCCGGCCTTCACGTTCGCGATCGTCGTACCGGCCGTACCGCCGCCGAGCGTGATCTTGCCCTTCGTCGCGTCGTCGTACGAGACGAACGAGTTCGTCACATTGCCGGACGTATCGATGTTCAGACCCGCCGCCTTCAGTTGCGCCACGTTGACGGCGTCCTTGTCGGCCGAGCCGGCGTTCACGTTCGACAGCGTCGTGCCGTTCGTGCCGCTGAACGTGACCTTGTCGTGCGCCGATGTGTCGTACTTGATGCCATCGACCGAACCGGTCGCTGCCTTCGCATCGACTGCCGCGAGGGCCGAACCGACGTCGCTATACGTGCTGCCTGCCACGTTGTAGCTCGGCTTCCTGATCGTGCCGTCCGCGTTCACCGACGAATTGCCGCCCAGTGCCGCTGCGGTGCTGCTCGCCGTCCCGTACAGTTGCGAACCGTTGACCGCGTCCGTGCTGGCTGCGCTGATGCCGCCTGCCTTCACGTTCGTGATCGTCGTGCCCGCGGTACCGCCACCGAGCGTGACCTTGTCGTGTGCCGACGAGTCGTACATCACCGCATCAGCCATCTTGCCGTTGATGTTCGTGATCTGCGTCGTGAGCGAGCTCACATTCTGGTTCGTCGCATACAACTGCGCGCCATTCACGGCGTCCGTGCTGGAGGCGCTCAGGTCGCCTGCCTTCACGTTGGTGATCGTCGTGCCCGCCGTACCGCCGGCCATCGTGATCTTGGTCTTCGTCGCGTCGTCGTAGGCGACGAACGAGTTCGTCACCGTACCGGACGTGTCGATATTCAGACCCGCTGCCTTCAGCTGCGCAACGTTCACGGCATCCGTGTCCGCCGCACCGGCGTTCACGTTCGACAGCGTCGTGCCGCTCGTGCCGCTGAACGTGACCTTGTCGTGCGCCGACGAGTCGTACTTCACGCCGTCGACCGAACCGGTCGCCGCCTTCGCGTCGACTGCCGCGAGAGCGGAACCGACGTCGCTATACGTGCTGCCTGCCACGGTGTAGCTCGGCTTCTTGATCGAGCCATCCGTGTTCACGCCTGCGCCGCCGCCGAGCGTCGAGGTCACGCCCTTCAACTGCGACACGTTGACCGCGTCGTAGTCTTGCGTACCGGCCGCCACGTTGATGATCTGGCGACGCACGAGGCTCGTGCCCATGCCCGGCACTGCCGAAGAACCGACCGATACCGTGTTCGCACGGTTGTCGTCCGAGCTGTTCGCGCCCAGCACCACGCTGCCTTCCGTGCCGGCGACGATGTTGCTGCCGATACCGACCGTGTTCTTGCCGCCGACCGACACGTTGCTACCGATCGCGACCGAGTTGTCCGAACCCGTGTTCACTTCGGTGCCGTTGCTGCCGATCGCCACCGAGTTGATCGAAGCCGCCGACACCGTCGAACCGATGCCGACTGCAGAGTCCGCACCGACCGCGATGTTCTGGCCGACCGCGACGCCGTTCGAACCGAGCACGCTGACGTTCTGGCCCGCTGCCACTGCGTTGTCCGCATTGGCATGCGCGTTCAAGCCCATGGCGATCGCGTTCTTGCCGAGCGCATCGGTCGGCGTCGACAGCGTCGTCGGGCCGGACACGATCAGCTGATCCGGCGTCTTGCTGGACGTCGCACCGAGCAGCATCGTCGAGGCGCCGAGCATGCCGTTGTTCTTCACACCCGCGCTCGTGATCGCCGCGCCGATGGCCGTATTCATCTGGCCGACCGTCACTGCGTCGCTGATGCTGGTACCGTCCGCGACGTTCACGATACGGCGCTTGCTCGTCGTCGAACCGACTGCGAACGTGTTCGCTTGCGACGTCGACGAACCGTAGCCGATCGCGACCGAGTTCGTCGCCATTGCTCGCGCGTTTGCGCCGATTGCCAGAGCGCCGTCGCCCATTGCCTGGGCAAAGCCGCCGATCGCGACTGCGTCTGCGCCTGCTGCCGTGGCGTCGAGCGCGTTCGTGTCGCCGAACTTGATGTACTTCAGCTTCGGCGCAATTTCCGTCATCGCCGACGACATGTCGGTGATGCGCGTGTCGAGCGCCGTCACAGCGCCGTCGACGCCGTCGACCGTCTTGCCGCCGACCGTGTACTCAGGCATCGAGATCGAGCCGTCCGCGTTGACCGTCGAGCCGCCGCCGAATGCCGCCGCTTCGCTGGAAGCGAGCGAATACAACTGAGAACCGTTGATCGCGTCCGTGCTGCTTGCGCCGACGGCGCCAGCCTTCAGGTTCGTGATCGTCGTGCCCGCGGTGCCGCCTGCCAGCGTGATCGTGCCCTTCGTCGAGTCGTCATAGGCGACGAACGAGTTCGTCACGTTGCCCGATGTATCGACGTTCAGGCCCGCTGCCTTCAGCTGCGCCATGTTGACTGCGTCGGTATCCGCCTTGCCTGCCGACACGCCCTTCAGCTGACGCGCGCCCGCGGTGCCGGTGAAGTCCACCGTCGTGCCGTCGGTTGCCTTCGCCACCGTGATCGTCCTGGTGGCCGCATCCTGCTGGACCAGACCGATCTTGCCGTTGTTGATGTTGTTCGTCAGATTCGTGATCGACGTCGTGTTGCCGGTCGTCGCCGTGTCGATTGCGGCCAGGGCCGAACCTACGTCGCTCTTCGTCTGGCCCTGGACCGTGTACGTCGGCGCCTTGATCGTGCCGTCCGTGTTCACTGCCGCGCCGCCGCCGAGTGCCGTGGCGATGCTATTCGCTTCGCTGTACAGCTGCGAGCCGTTGATCGCATCCTTGCTCGCCGAGCTGACCGCGCCTGCCTTCACGTTGGTGATCGTCGTGCCGGCCGTGCCGCCGCCGAGCGTGACCTTGCCCATCGTCGTGTCGTCGTAGGCGACGAACGAGTTCGTGACGTTGCCCGACGTATCGACGTTCAAGCCTGCCGCCTTCAGTTGCGCGAGGTTGACCGCATCCGTGTCGGCCGTACCGGCCGTTACGTTCGACAGCTTCGTGCCGCTGGTGCCGCTGAACGTCACCGTATCGTGCGCCGACGAGTCGTACTTCACGCCGTCGACCGAGCCCGATGCCGCCTTCGCGTCCACCGCTGCCAGCGCCGAACCGACATCGCCGTATGTGCTACCAGCCACGTTATAGCTCGGCTTGGTGATTTTGCCGTTCGCGTCCACCGATGAACCGCCGCCCAGCGCTGCCGCCGTGCTGCTTGCCGTGCCGTACAGCTGCGAACCGTTGATCGCGTCCTTGCTCGTCGAAGTAACCGCGCCCGCTTTCACGTTGGTGATCGTCGTGCCGGCCGTGCCGCCGCCGAGCGTGACCTTACCCATCGTCGTGTCGTCGTAGGCGACGAACGAATTCGTCACGTTGCCCGACGTATCGACGTTCAGGCCCGCCGCTTTCAGTTGCGCGAGGTTCACGGCGTCCGTGTCGGACTTGCCCGCCTTCACGTTGGCGATGGTCGTGCCGGCCGTGCCGCCGCCGAGCGTAACCTTGTCGTGCGCCGACGAGTCGTACATCACCGCATCAGCCATCTTGCCGTTGATGTTCGTGATCTGCGTGTTGATCGAGCTCACATTCTGGTTCGTCGCATACAACTGCGCGCCATTCACGGCGTCCGTGCTGGAGGCGCTCAGTGCACCGGCCTTCACGTTCGTGATGGTCGTGCCGGCCGTGCCGCCGCCGAGCGTGATCTTGGTCTTCGTCGTGTCGTCATAGGCGACGAACGAGTTCGTGGCATTGCCCGACGTGTCGATGTTCAGACCCGCTGCCTTGAGCTGCGCCACGTTCACGGCATCCTTGTCCGCCGTGCCTGCGTTCACGTTCGTCAGCGTCGTGCCGCTCGTGCCGCTGAACGTGACCTTGTCGTGCGCGGAACTGTCGTACTTGACGGCGTCGGCTGATCCGCTACCTGCCTTGGTATCGACTGCGGCGAGCGCCGAACCGACATCCGTATATGTGCCGCCTGCCACGGTATAGCTCGGCTTCTTGATCGAGCCATCCGTGTTCACGCCTGCGCCGCCGCCGAGCGTCGAGGTCACGCCCTTCAACTGCGATACGTTGACCGCGTCGTAGTCTTGCGTACCGGCCGCCACGTTGATGACCTGGCGACGCACCACGCTCGTGCCCATGCCCGGCACTGCCGAAGAACCGACCGATAACGTGTTCGCACGGTTGTCGTCCGAGCTGTTCGCGCCGAGCACCACGCTGTTCGCGGTGCCGACGACGATGTTGCTGCCGATGCCGACCGAGTTCTGACCGCCGACCGACACGCCGCTACCGATTGCGACTGCGTTCGCCGCGCCGGTGTTGACTTCGGTTCCGTTGCTACCGATTGCGACGGCGTTCTCGGAGGCGACCGACGTGCCCACGCCGATGCCGACGGCGGAGTCCGCGCCGACCGCGATGTTCTGGCCGACTGCGACGCCGTTCGAGCCGAGCACGCTGACGTTCTGACCGGCTGCGACCGCGTTGTCGGCGTTGGCATGCGCGTTCAAGCCCATGGCGATGCCGTTCTTGCCGAGTGCGTCGGTAGGGGTCGACAGGGTTGTCGGGCCCGAGACGATCAGTTGATCCGGCGTCTTGCTGGACGTCGCACCGAGCAGCATCGTCGAGGCACCGAGCATGCCGTTGTTCTTCACACCCGAGCTCGTGATCGCCGCGCCGATGGCCGTGTTCATCTGGCCGAGCGTGACCGCGTCGCTGACGCCGGTTGCGTCCGCAACGTTCACGATGCGGCGCTTGGACGTGCTCGAGCCGACTGCGAAAGTGTTGGCTTGCGTGGTGGACGAGCCGTACCCGATGGCGACGGAGTTCGTACCCATCGCGCGAGATTGCGAACCGATCGCCAGCGTGTTGTCGCCAATTGCCTGGGCGTAGCCGCCGATCGCAACTGCGTCCTGGCCAGACGCGGTTGCATCGAGTGCGCTGGTCTGGCCGAACTTCACGTACTTGAGCTTATCGGAGATTTGGGCGGTCGAAGACGTGGCATCGGTGATGCGCGTGTCGAGTGCGCTAACCGCACCGTCAACGCCGTTGACTGACTTGCCATCGACCGTGTACGTCGGCTTCGAGATGCTGCCGTCCGCGTTGACGACCGAGCCGCCGCCGAGTGCGGCCGCTTCGCTCGACGCCAGCGAGTAGAGTTGCGAACCGTTGACTGCGTCCTTGCTGGTCGCGCTGATTGCGCCCGCCTTCAGGTTCGTGATCGTCGTGCCGGCCGTACCCCCTGCGAGCGTGACCTTGCCCTTCGTGGCATCGTCGTACGATACGAACGCGCCCGTCACGTTGCCCGATGTATCGACGTTCAGGCCCGCTGCCTTGAGCTGCGCCAGGTTCACCGCATCGGTATCGGCCGTGCCTTTCGAGACGCCCTTCAGCTGACGTGTACCCGCCGTGCCGGTGAAGTCCACCGTCGTGCCGGCGGTCGCCTTCGCCACCGTGATCGCTTTGCTCGTCGCGTCCTGCTGGACCAGGCCAACTGCCCCGTTGTTGATGTTATTCGTCAGGTTCGTGATCGACGTCGTATTGCCGGTCGTCGCCGTGTCGATTGCGGCCAGGGCCGAACCTACGTCGCTCTTCGTCTGGCCTTGCACGGTGTACGTCGGCGCCTTGATCGTGCCGTCCGCATTCACCGCCGCGCCGCCGCCCAGTGCCGTCGCCACGCCCTTGAGTTGCGAGACGTTCACCGCATCCGTATCGGCAGTGCCCTTGGCCATGTTCACGATCTGGCGCTGCGTTGACGTGGAACCTACCGACACCGAATTGTCGCGATCCGCCACCGAGCTCGCACCCAATGCCACTGCGTTGGCACCCGTCGCGCTTGCGCTCGTACCGACAGCCGTGCTGTTGCTCGCCTTCACCGAGGCGTTGGCACCCAATGCGGTCGAGGAAGAGCTCTTGGCGTAGGCGCTCGTACCCAGCGCTACCGAGTTCGTGTCAAAGCCAGTCGCAAAGCCGGCGTTGCTTCCGTTGCCGATCGCGATTGCGCCGCTGCCTTCCGAAAACGCGCCCGCGCCCATGGCAATCGAGCTAGCGCCCGAATACAGCGTGCCGGTGTTGGTCGAAGCGCCGTTACCGATGGCGATGGAATTGACACCTTGTCCGGCCGCATTCGTACCGATACCGATAGAGTTGCCCTGCCCGCTGTAACCGGCGCGGCTTGCCGAGGCGTTGGCCCCGATGGCAATGTCGCCGGCAGAATAGGCGCTCGAGTCGGCAGCCGTGGAGTTCACGTGAAAATATTTGATGCCGCCGCCGTTGGTGATGCTGTTCACCGTATTCGTCACGTTCGTGACGTTTGCGTTCGTTGCAAACAGCTGCGAGCCGTTGACGGCGTCTGTGCTCGATGCGCTCAAGGCACCGGCCTTCACGTTCGTGATTGTCGTGCCGGCCGTGCCGCCTGCGAGCGTCACCTTATCGTGCGCCGACGTATCGTACTTAACACCGTCCGTGGAACCATTCGCCGCAATCGCATTGACTGCCGCGAGCGCCGTGCCGACGTCGCTGTATGTGCTGCCCGCCACTTTATACGTCGGTGCCGCGATAGTGCCGTCCGCATTTACCGTCGAGCCGCCGCCCAGCGCCGTCGTCACTCCCTTGAGCTGCGAGACGTTTACTGCGTCCGTGTCAGCCGTGCCCTTCGCCATGTTTACGATCTGGCGCTGGGAGGTACTGCTACCTACTGAAATTGTATTGGCGCGATCGGCCACAGAATTGGCACCAAGCGCTACAGCCGATTGAGCCGTGGTCTGCGCATTAGCGCCCAATGCGATGCCCGACACCGCGTTCTTCACAAATGCATTTGTACCGATCGCGATCCCGTCTGTCGATGCGCTGTCCACAGCGACGATGTTTTCGTAATTGCCGGCAATTCCAATACCACCGGATGCCTGAACAGTAAGCTGGTTACCGAGTGCAGTAGCGTTAACACCAGTCGCGACCGAGTTATACCCCACTGCCGTCGCATCTATTCCCGTCGCCTTAGAGGCATTGCCGTATGCCGACATATGCGGGTCGCTGCCGATCGTGCCGCCGTCCAAACTACCTGCCGCCGCATGATCAGCCAGACCCAGAGCACCTGCTGCGATCGCGACCGCAACAACAGATTTCGACGCTCGTTTCCCACGTCCCTTCGCATTCTCCTGCACTGCCATCCACGTCCCAGTGGATTCATTCCAAACCGACCGATAAGCCTTATTCATCGCACAATCCTAAATATCTCGGAATAACCTTTGCAGCTAGAAAAGACGCAAAAACATCCCGCGGCGCCGAGTAATCGGAGCCATTAGCCAAAGAAAAAAATGGACACTTCAGACCGGCCTCGGGACACGAAAACTCGTGAACCACTGTCGCGTGTCAATCGGCCGAAGCCGGGAGGTGGGACAGGAGAAATTTGAGAAGAGAGAGAATCTGCCCAGCCCATCTACCGCGAGATGAACTTTATGGGACACGCTCTTAAGGGAATATCGGACAACTCCGAATAGGCTTTTGTAAGCTTCGGACGAAGGCAGGAGAAGTAGGACAAAAGGCGCATTGACATTCGCCGACAGCCCGTAATGGCACGGCTTACGTCAGCCACCGGCGCGAGCGCCCGCACCGTCGCTCGGCCAGAAACGCTGTGGCACATCGACGTTAAAACAGCAATTGAAATTTAATTGAAAGGCCAATCAGGCAGGCGGATAAACGCCTTGACGTTCGTCAACCTGAATATGGAGAAATCAGAGGAACTTCTGACGCGCGTCAGAAAACGCTAAAGCTAGATTTGCTAGCTTATATAGCGTTTTCTGACGGCAATTTGGAGCGACAAAAATTGACTTAAAACGGTTTGATAACCACTAACGCCACAGCCGCAAGCATTCCGAGCACGGGAAGCTCATTGAACATTCGATACCATTTATGCGAGCGACGGTTTTCACCGCGCTCGAAGGTCCTTAGCAGCACGCCGCAATACGCGTGATAGATCACCAGCAGCACGACCACGCCGAGCTTCGCATGAAGCCAGCCTTGCCCGCTGCCGATGCCGACCGCGAGCCACAACCAGAGCCCGCAAGCGAGCGCCGGCACGGCGATAAGCGTCATGAACCGGAACAGCTTGCGCGCCATGATGAGCAACCGCGCGATCGCCACCGGCTCAGTCTCCATCGCGAGGTTCACAAAGATTCGCGGCAGATAGAAAAGCCCCGCGAACCATGCAGCGATCAATACGATATGAAACGTTTTGATCCAGAGCATCGACAGTCCTTGTTTTGCGTTCGAAGTCGATTGATCAAGCCAACAAACTCATTGACGTCCTTCGCCGTGCCCAAGCACCACATACTTCAGCGAGGTCAAGCCCTCCAGCCCCACGGGACCGCGCGCGTGCAGCTTGTCGTTAGAGATGCCGATCTCCGCGCCGAGGCCAAACTCGAAGCCATCGGCAAAACGCGTCGAGGCATTCACCATCACGCTCGCCGAATCGACTTCGCGCAGAAAACGCATGGCGCGATCGTGGTCTTCGGTCACGATGGCATCGGTGTGAGCCGAACCGTAGGTATTGATGTGCTCGATCGCTTCATCGAGACCCGCGACAATCCTGACCGCGAGAACCGGTGCGAGATACTCGGTACTCCAGTCTTCTTGCGTCGCATCGACCAACGGCGCGACACCTGCGGTCTCGAGCACCGCACGCGCGGCACGATCCACACGCAACTCGACCTCTTTCTCGCGATAGAGCTTGCCAAGCCGCGGCAAGATCGCCGGTGCGATCTCGCGCGCGACCAGCAGTGTCTCCATCGTGTTGCATGTGCCGTAGCGATGCGTCTTCGCGTTGTCGCAGACGTTCATCGCTTTCGCGAGATCCGCGCGATCGTCCACGTACACGTGGCAAATGCCGTCGAGATGCTTGATCATCGGCACGCGCGCCTCTTCCATCAGCCGCGCAATCAGGCTCTTGCCGCCGCGCGGCACGATCACGTCGACGTAATCGGTCATCGTGATCAGCTTGCCCACTGCGGCGCGGTCCGGCGTCTCGACGACCTGCACGGCTTCCCGCGGCAAGCCCGCGGCGTCGAGCCCTTCGCCGATCAGCTTCGCGAGCGCCGTGTTGCTTTCGAGCGCTTCGGATCCGCCACGCAGGATGGTCGCGTTGCCCGACTTCAAACACAGCGCCGCCGCATCGATCGTCACGTTCGGCCGCGATTCGTAGATGATGCCGATCACGCCCAGCGGCACGCGCATCTGTCCAACCTGAATGCCGCTCGGCCGGTACTTGAGGTTGCTGATCTCGCCGATCGGATCCGGCAGCGCGGCCACCTGGCGCAAGCCCTCGACCATCGTTTTCAGCGCCTTGTCCGACAGCGTCAGCCGATCGACAAATGCCGCGTCTTGTCCTTTTTCGCGGGCGCGTGCGACGTCGCGTGCATTTGCGTTCTTGAGCGACGCCGCATCGCGTTCGATCGCACACGCGATCGATTCGAGCGCGGCGTTCTTCGCCGCTGTCGACGCCCGCGCCATCGCGCGCGACGCCTTGCGCGCGCGGCGACCGAGGTCGGTCATGTACTGGTCGATATCCATGGTGATGTCTCTTCGTGCCGCGCCGCCTTGAGATCGAAGTGCGCGGATGCTGTCAGTTAGCGAACGTTGGAGTGATTGTAAGTCGGGAGCGGCGTTGCGAGCGGGCAGAAGCTCGGTCGGCGCGGCCACGAACAGCCGCCGCGGACCGCCGTGGATCGGCGCTCAGCGACTGCGTAACCGGGTCCACCGCCGACACCGCGCAAGTCATGACAGCCGGAACGCCTACGACGACCGCCGCTCGAACCCGGCGCCCGGCGACGGTCTCCCGCCCGGCGGAATCCGCGGCGCCGCGCTGGCCGGCCGGGCACTTTTGTCCGCCGCCGCCGGCGTCGCAGCGACCGTCATGGCCAGCTCAAACAACCCCGCCCACGGATCAGGCGGCGGATCGCCGGCACGACGCCGTCCCGGCATACTGCCCGACGTGCCCGACAGACCCTTCACCTGCCGGTCGAGCTTCGCAGCGAGGCCCAGCGCCTTCTCCAGCGCGTTTTCGGTGACGCGCGACAGCGCCGGCCCGACCAGTCTTTCGCGCGGCCCCCAGACCCGGTTTTCGCGCAGCAGCATCGCGAGCGGCTTGCCCGCCGCGACGCCACGTTTGATGCGCAGCAGCGTCCGTATCTCCTCGACGACCGCCCACAGCACGAGCACCGCCGCCTCACCCTCGCCGCGCAGGCCATCTAGCATCCGCGACAACCGTGCCACATCGCCTGCGAGCATCGCCTCATTGAGCTTGAACACGTCGTACCGCGCGACGTTCAAAACCGCGTCGTGAATCTGCTCGAACGTGAGCACACCGGCCGGATACAGCAGCCCGAGCTTCTGAATCTCCTGATGCGCGGCGAGCAGATTCCCTTCGACACGCTCCGCCATGAATTGCAACGCGCGCCGACCTTCGTCGCCCGGCGTCACGCGCTGCTGCTGGAGCGCAAGCCGTTGCCCGATCCAGTTCGGCAACTGCGCGCGTTCGACGGGATCGATCTTCAGCGCCACGCCGGCATCGGCAAGCGCGGTGAACCATCCGGCCTTCTGCGTCGCCGCATCGAGACGCGGCAACGTAACAAGCGTCAGCACGTCAGGGTTGGCCGCGCCGGCAAGCGTCTTCAACGCTTCGGCGCCTTCTTTACCGGGCTTGCCCGTCGGAATGCGCAGCTCAACCAGTTGCCGGTCGCCGAACAGCGACATCGACTGACTCGCTCCTAGCAGCGAACTCCAATCGAAACCGCGCTCGACCGTGAACACGTTGCGGTCCGTAAAACCCGCTGCGCGCGCTGCCGCGCGAATCCGGTCAGTCGCTTCCTGCGCGAGCAGATGCTCGTCGCCGTACACGACGTACAGGCCGGCGAGCCCTTTAGCCAGATGCGGTTCAAGCGCGTCAAGTCGCAGTTGCATGGTCAGATTCAGCGGTAAGCAAGGACGAAACCGGTCAAAGCGGCGGCGGCGGCAGCGGCGCGCGCGGCACGACCGCCGGCACGCCCTGCCCCGGCGCCGGATGCAGCGACTTCACGATCGCCAGACGCCGCCACAATTGATCGACCGCGTCGTTACGCATGTCCGCGTACAGAATGTCGGCTTCCGCGGCTTTCGACTGCGAAAACTGATCGCTATATGTCATCGCGCGATTCAACGAAATCACGCTCGACGGAATCAACACGGTGCCGTCCGATCCGACCAGCGTGTAATTGATCGAATACGTCAACGCATATTCCTCGACCACACCGAGCGAATTCAGCGTCAGCACGCTATTGCCGAGCGACTCGGTCACGCGAAGAACCGCGTCCGCATTGACCGGCGAATTGACGATGACGGTGTCGCTGCCGCCCTGAACGATGCGCGTCAGACGCGCGGCGAACGCCGGCGGCGCGCCCGCGATGGCGAGACGCTTGAACGCGTAGTCCGACTGGCCGCGTAGCTGGAAGCCACACGCGGACAGCATCGCTACGCTGCACGCTAGCGTCAGAAACGATCTGCGAGTCACTTTGGCTCCTGGTTCGCAGTTAATTCTTGGCATACGTCGAAAGGCGACGTCGGGCGGCACAGGCGGCGGGTCGCCTGCGCCGCGCTCGCGTTTGCTGCGATCACGCGACGATATTGACGAGCCGGCCCGGCACGATCACCACCTTCTTCGCCGGCCGCCCTTCGCTGAACTTCGCGAACATCTCGTGCGCGAGCGCCGCCTGTTCGATCGTTTCGCGCGGGGAGTCCCTGGCGACCATCAGCGCGCCGCGCACCTTGCCGTTCACCTGCAGCACGAGCTCGATCTCGGCCTGCTCGAGCGCTTTTTCGTCGACCTTCGGCCACGGTGCATCGAGCAGCGCGCCGAACTCGTCCGCGTAGCCGAGTTCCTGCCACAGCTGGAACGTGAGGTGCGGCACCACCGGATACAGCACACGAAGCAGGATGCCGTACGTCTCGCGCAGCACGGCCGCCTGCGCATTGCGCGCGCCTTCGATCGCGTTGAGCATCTTCATCGCGGCCGAGACGACGGTGTTGTATTGCAGCCGTTGATAGTCGAAATCGGCCTGCTTCAGCACGCTGTGAATCTCGCGGCGCACGGTTTTCTCGGTGTCCGCCAGTTGCGATGCGTCGAACGATACGCGCTCGCGCAGCGCCGCGTGATTCGCATGCGCAAACGTCCATACCCGGCGCAGAAAGCGGCTCGCGCCTTCGACGCCCGCGCCCGACCACTCGAGTTGCTGTTCGGGCGGCGCCGCGAACATCGTGAAGAGACGCGCGGTATCGGCGCCGTATTGATCGATGAGCACTTGCGGGTCGACGCCGTTGTTCTTCGACTTCGACATCTTCTCGACGCCGCCGAGCTCGACCGGCTGGCCGTCCGCATTGAGCGTCGCGCCGACCGGACGTCCCTTGTCGTCGTGCGCGACGGTCACATCGGCCGGGTTGTACCACGTCTTCTTGCCGGACCTGTCTTCGCGATAGAACGTCTCGTTGAGCACCATGCCTTGCGTGAGCAGGTTCTTCGCGGGCTCGCCGAACTTGACGATGCCGAGGTCGCGCGAGACCTTCGCCCAGAAACGCGAATACAGCAGGTGAAGAATCGCGTGCTCGATGCCGCCGATGTACTGGTCCATCGGCATCCAGTAGTCGGTGCGCGCGTCGACCATCGTCTTCGCGTCCGGTGCCGCATAGCGATAGAAGTACCACGCGGAATCGACGAACGTGTCCATCGTGTCCGTTTCGCGCTTCGCGGCGCCGCCGCACTTCGGGCACGCGCAGTTGACGAACGCTTCCGACTTCGCAAGCGGATTGCCCGTGCCGTCCGGCACGAGGTCCTCGGGCAGCACGACCGGCAGATCCTGCTCGGGCACCGGCACATCGCCGCACGTCGGGCAGTGGATGATCGGGATCGGCGTGCCCCAATAGCGCTGACGCGAAATACCCCAGTCGCGCAGACGATACGTAATCTGCTTGTCGCCGACGCCAAGCGCTTTCAGATCTTCCGCGATCGCATCGACGGCCTGCGAATAGTTGAGGCCGTCGTATTTGCCGCTGTTGATCAGCGTGCCGTTTTCCTTGTCGCCGTACCACTCCTGCCATGCGTCGGTTGAAAAGCTCTGGCCTTCGACTGCCACCACCTGCTTCACCGGAATGCCGTACTTCTTCACGAACGCGAAGTCGCGCTCGTCGTGCGCAGGCACGCCCATGACCGCGCCTTCGCCGTAGCTCATCAGCACGTAGTTGCCGATCCACACTTCGACCTTTTCGTGCGTAAGCGGATGCGTGACGTAAAAGCCCGTCGCCATGCCTTTCTTTTCCATCGTCGCCATGTCGGCTTCGGCGACGCCGCCGTGCTTGCATTCGTCGATGAACGCCTGCAGTTCGGGCCTGCCCTGCGCGAGGCGCGTGGCAAGCGGATGCTCGGCGGCGATCGCAGCGAACGTGACGCCCATGACCGTGTCGGCGCGCGTGGTGAACACGCGCAGCAGCTTCTGCTCGCCGTCGATCTCATACGGGAAGCCGAAATTCACGCCGAAACTCTTGCCGATCCAGTTCTGCTGCATGACCTTCACGCGCTCGGGCCAGCCGAGGCCTTCGAGGTCGTTCAGCAGCTCGTCCGCGTACTGCGTGATCCGCATGTAGTACATCGGAATCTCGCGCTTCTCGACGACGGCGCCGGAACGCCAGCCCTTGCCGTCGATGACCTGCTCGTTCGCGAGCACCGTCTGATCGACCGGGTCCCAGTTCACCGTGCCGGTTTTCTTGTACGCGATGCCCTTCTCGAGCATCTTCAGGAACAGCCACTGGTTCCACTTGTAGTAGTCGGGCTTGCAGGTGGTGACCTCGCGCGACCAGTCGATCGCCAGACCCATCGACTGCATCTGCCCCTTCATGTAGGCGATGTTGTCGTAGGTCCACTTCGCCGGCGGCACGTTGTTCGCCATCGCGGCGTTTTCCGCCGGCATGCCGAACGCGTCCCAACCCATCGGCATCAGCGTGTTGTAGCCGTTCATCCGCAGATAGCGGTACATCACGTCGTTGATCGTGTAGTTGCGCACGTGCCCCATATGCAGCTTGCCCGACGGATACGGCAGCATCGACACGCAGTAGAACTTGGGCTTATTGGCGGTTTCCGTCGTCTTATAAGCGTCGGTTGCGCGCCATTGGGCTTGCGCGGCAGCTTCGACGTCGGAGGGGATGTACTTTTCGTGCATGGTTGGGTGGTGTCGCTGGGTCCGGGGCGGCTGCGACGGACCGTGCTCGGCTAGTGGAATGTCGTTTATTCCCCGTTCTCTGGGGAAAACGCTGATTATACCGTTCACTGCGCCGTTCACCGCGCCGTTCACCGCGCATGCAGCCCGCGCGGACAGTGCGCGACGGGCCGTCGATCGGTCGCTGGCCGTCAGGGTGAAAGCGCGACCCCGACGCGCCGCTCAGAATCCGGCGCCGCCCGAAGCCGCAACGGGCGGCTGCGTCACAAAGCCAATCCGCTCGAGCCCTGCCTGCTGCGCCGCGCTCATTACCTGCGCGATCACCTCATACTGCGTGGTCCGTTCGGCGCGCAGATGAATCTCCGGCTGCTGCTTCTGCTTGCCCGCTGCGTCGAACCGCGCGCGCATCTGGTCGAGCGTAACCGGCTTGTCGTCCCAGTAGATCTTGCCCGCTGCGTCGATCGAGAGCGTCACCGTTTGCGGCGTCTCGCGTGCCTCGGACGCGGCCACGCGCGGCAGATCGAGCCGTATCGCATGCGTGAAAAGCGGCGCCGTGATGATGAAAATGACGAGCAGCACGAGCATCACGTCGATCAGCGGGGTCATGTTGATGTCCGCCATCGGCGCGGCCGTCTTGTGCCTGTCGAGTCCGCCGAATGCCATGTCGTTCATTCTCCGCGTGGTTGCGGGACTGCGCTAACGCCCGTGCTACTGGTGCGCGGTCGCGTTGCGGCTCGCCGCGTGTTCGACCGCATCGCGTGGCGGCCGTTCGGCCGGCGCGCACACGTACGCATGCAGGTCATGCGCGAAGCCGTCGAGCTCTTCCGACAGCTGCCGCACGAGGCGCCCGAGCACGTTGTAGGCGAGCACTGCCGGAATCGCGACCACGAGCCCGAACGCCGTCATGATGAGCGCCTCGCCGACCGGCCCGGCGACATTCCCGATCATCGCCTGCCCGCTTTCGGCGATGCTGCCGAGCGCGTGATAGATGCCCCAGACGGTGCCAAGCAGACCGACGAACGGCGCGGTACTGCCCACCGACGCCAGCAGCACCTGTCCAAACTCCAGCCGCCTCTGCGACCTGCTGAGCGCCTCGCGCAACGCGCGCAGCACGCGCTCGCTGCGCTCGACGCGTGCGAGCATCGCGCCCGGCGTTTCGATTTCCGACGCGCGCAGCGCCGCTTCCGCGAGCGGCGTGAAAACGCGCTCGCTATCGGCGCGCCGCAGCGCGACGAGGCCGTCGGATAACGCCGAAGCCTGCCAGAAAATCGCGATCGCCCGCGACGCTTGCTGCTTCGCGCGCCCGAGCATCCAGCCCTTGACGATCAGGAAACACCAGCTGGCAACCGACATCGCCGCCAACACATAGGCGACGCCATGCGTGATTGCATCGCTGGTTTGCAGGTAATGGAGGATGCCGGTGCTTGCCATCTGACCTCGCTGTTTGAAAGGGCGAATGCGGACGCTTCGCGTGACGCAGCACACAGCGCACGGGCGGCGATGCCGCAAACGCAGATCATGGTGCCTCGAGGCACGACCCGCCGCGTAACGAACGTAGCGGACGTAGCGCGCACGGCGCACGCAACGCACGAAACGGACGCGACGCGCGCGCGAAACGGGACGCAACCGAAACGAAACAGGACGCAACCGCGGCGCGCTCGACGTGCGCCACGCGCAAAGGCCCGCCTAACGAAGCCCGAGCACGTCCTGCATATCGTACAGACCGCTGTCACGCTGCGCGAGAAACCGTACCGCGCGCAGCGCCCCTTGCGCATACGACAACCGGCTCGCCGATTTGTGCGTAATTTCGATGCGCTCGCCGGTGCCTGCAAATAACACCGTATGGTCGCCGACGATATCGCCGCCGCGAATCGCGGAAAAGCCGATCGTCGACGGGTCGCGTTCGCCGGTTACGCCATGCCGACCATACACCGCGCAATCGTCGAGCGTGCGGCCGAGCGCGTGGGCGATCGTTTCGCCCATCGTCAGCGCGGTGCCCGACGGCGCATCGACCTTATGGCGATGATGCGCCTCGATGATCTCGATGTCGTAGCCTTGCGCGAAATGGCGAGCGGCGAATTCGAGCAGCTTCAGCGTCACATTGACGCCGACGCTCATGTTCGACGAAAACACGATGCCGGTCTTTTCGGCCGCCGCACGCAGATGCGCTTTTTGCGGCTCATCGAAACCGGTCGTGCCGATAATGAGCTTCACGTTGTGACGCAGCGCCGCGTCGACATGCGCGATCGTCCCTTCGGGACGCGTGAAGTCGACCAGAAAATCCGACTTCGCGAGCACGCCGTCGATATCGTCCGACAACACGACGCCCGTCTGCTTACCGAGGAATGCGCCCGCGTCCTGGCCCAACTGCGGCGTACCGGCGCGATCGAGCGCGCCCGAAAGCGTCATGTCAGATTCGTTGAGAACGGTTTCGATGAGCATGCGGCCCATACGGCCCGATGCGCCGGCAATGGCAATGTTCATGGCTGACTCGGTAACGTGTCTCGCGACGTGACGCGGCATGGGATCTGACAGCCGCGCCGCTGCATGTTCGGCAATACGGGAACGGACCGCTAAATGGACCGCAGAAAGCGGACCACACAAGCCGGACCCTGCAAGGCGGACCAGAAAAGGCGCCGCCCGTTCCCGACAATCAGATAATCACGACGCCGGCTGTGATTGCGGCTGCGCCGGCGTCTGCGGATTGCTGCTCTGCGGACCGGTTGGCCCGACCGGGTTGTCCTGCGGCACGCCCTGAATTTGCGGCGGCGGCGGACGCTGGAAGTGGAACTGCGGCTGACCCGGCGCCGTCGCCCCTTGCGGCACGCCACCGTTCGACTGCGGCGTACCCGCGCGCACCGACGGCGTCGTACCCGCAGCCGGCGCCTGCACCGCGTTGGTCAGCCGGTTCGCTGCCTGGGCCGCCTGCGCGTTCGGGTCTTCTGCCGGCAAACTGCCTGCCTGCGCCGCTTCGGCGGTGGGTGAAAGCACCGTATCCGGCGATGGCGTAGCAGGCGGCTGCGGAGCCGCCGCAACGCCCGCTGACGCGCCGGAAGCCGCCGCGGCCGGCGCGCTCGCTGCGCTTGCCGCAACCGCTGTCGCGCGCTTCTTCTTGCCCGACTTATCGCCGTCGATATCGGCGAGCAGCTCGAGATTCGACGGCAGATCTTCGCCGCCCGACCAGCTGGCGACGCGGTCGTTCGCAAAAATCACGATGAAATCGCGCTGCTGGACGATCGACGTCGAGCCGCGCTTGAAATAGAAGAGGTAGTCCCAGCGGTCCGCGTGGAACATGTCCGTCAACAACGGCGTGCCGAGCAACTGACGCACTTGCGCGCGCGACATGCCGACCTGCATTTGCGCGGCGGCTTCTTTCGACACGAAATTGCCCTGCACGACAGTAATGCGGTACGGCGTGATGCTCTGCGCGATTTTCTGCGTCACGCTATCGTATGTGGAACACCCGGCAACCAGCGCCACGGCCGCCGCGGCCAGCAAGGTACTCCGCATGCGGCTCCCCCGGTAGAACAATACAGATTTTGGAATCATTTCCCTCACCGTGCGGGCTCTGTCTGCCATGAAAATCAGAGCCATGTATCAGAGCGATGTATCAACGCCATGCATCAAAGCCATGAAGCGGAGCGGCTACGAGCCACGTAGGTTTGCAAGTTTCCGTCGAAGATGACCTGAACGGCAAATCCAATTACTATTGAACCCTGCATTGTACTCTAGGGATCCCTTGCCATGACCAATCCAACCGATCTCAAGAATATCGGGCTCAAGGCGACCCTACCGCGCCTCAAGATTCTTGAGATCTTCCAGCACAGCCCCGTGCGTCACCTCACGGCGGAAGACGTGTACCGGAATCTTCTGCACGAAGAACTCGATATCGGCCTCGCGACCGTGTATCGCGTGCTGACGCAATTCGAGCAGGCCGGACTGCTGACGCGCAGCAATTTCGAATCGGGCAAAGCGGTTTTTGAGCTGAACGAAGGGACGCACCACGACCACCTCGTCTGCATCGATTGCGGTCTTGTCGAGGAATTCTTCGACCCCGAAATCGAGAACCGCCAGCAGGCCATCGCGAAGCAGCGCGGTTTCCGGCTGCAGGAACATGCGCTCGCGCTCTATGGTGCGTGCACGAAGGAAAATTGCCCGCATCGCAAGCATTGAC
>NZ_JAVHZD010000003.1:170950-273402 GCF_031119615.1 Paraburkholderia sp. SARCC-3016
ACGCGGTAGTTGACGCGGTAGTTGACGCGGTAGTTGACGCGGTAGTTGACGCGGTAGTTGACGCGGTAGTTGACGCGGTAGTTGACGCGGCAGTCGTCGCCGCTGACTCGCGCGGAAAAGCGAGTCGGCGCGCCGCCGAAGACATCACAACAAAAAGACCCGTTCCGATGTAGATCGAACGGGTCTTTTTTCGTCAGGACGATCGCGGTTTGCTTCGCTACAGCACGAGGCGCCACGGCTCGGGCAATATCTGTTCATCGCAATTCGGCGCATCGCCGCCGCGGTCGATCACAATAAAGTCGCTGACGCGATCGAGCGCGAGCAGCGGATGATGCCAGACACCTTTCGCATAATTGACGCCTTGCCAACCGTGCGTCATGAACGCCCGCAAACGCAGCGGGTCCAGGTCGCCCGCCGGCGCCACCACGATCGCATAACGTACGTCGCCAACCGGCAGGAATGCCTGGCTGCCCAGCGGATGCCGCTCCATCATCGATATCTCGATCGGCAATGCGTGCGGCTGTCCGCGAAACACGTTGATCAACGGCCGGCCATTCTCCGCGCCGACATCGACGCGCGCGAGGTCGTGATAACGCTCGGTCGTGCCGCCATTGATCGGATAATGCCGCGCGCCGTCGAGTTCGATCACGTCGCCGAACGGCGCAAAGGCTTCGCGCGTCAAACGCTCGATTCGCAGTGTGTTCATGATCCGCTCCATAGATGCGAAAAAGGCTGCTCCGCAGAGCAGCCTTTCGAAGCAAACAGCGCCGTCGCGCGACTTACTTCGCGTTCGCGAACGCCACCGCCGTATCGAGCATGCGGTTCGAGAAGCCCCACTCGTTGTCGTACCAGCTCGACACCTTCACGAGACGGCCCGACACCTTCGTCAGCGTCGCATCGAACGTCGACGACGCCGGGTTGTGGTTGAAGTCGATCGATACGAGCGGCGCCGTGTTGTAGCCGAGAATGCCCTTCAGCGAACCTTCCGACGCTTCCTTCATGATCGCGTTCACTTCATCGACCGTCGTATCGCGCTTCGCGATAAACGACAGATCGACGATCGACACGTTGATAGTCGGTACGCGAATCGCGTAACCGTCGAGCTTGCCCGCCAGTTCCGGCAGCACGAGACCGATCGCCGATGCGGCGCCCGTCTTGGTCGGGATCTGGCTGTGCGTGGCCGAGCGCGCACGGCGCAGATCTTCGTGATAGACGTCGGTCAGCACCTGATCGTTCGTGTATGCGTGAATCGTCGTCATCAGGCCGCTTTCGAGGCCGATCTTGTCGCTCAGCGGCTTGACGAGCGGCGCGAGGCAGTTCGTCGTGCACGATGCGTTCGAGATGACCGTGTGCGCGGCCTTCAGCGCGTTGTGATTGACGCCGTAGACGATTGTCGCGTCGACGTCCTTGCCGCCCGGCGCCGAGATGATCACCTTCTTCGCGCCGCCCTTCAGGTGCGCGCTCGCCTTTTCCTTCGTCGTGAAAAAGCCCGTGCACTCCATCACGACGTCGACGCCGAGTTCGCCCCACGGCAGTTCGGCCGGGTTGCGGTTCGCGAGCACGCGGATCCTGTCGCCGTTCACGACGAGGTTCTCGCCATCCACCTTCACTTCGCCCGGGAAGCGGCCATGCGCGGTGTCGTACTGGGTCAGATGCGCGTTGGTGTTGGCATCGCCGAGGTCGTTGATCGCCACGATCTGCAGGTCGTGCTTCTTGCCGTTCTCGTAGAACGCACGCAGCGTGTTCCGGCCAATCCGGCCATAGCCGTTGATTGCGACGCGAATCGTCATTGCTCTCTCCTGGTGACTAAAAAAATCTGCACGTTACGGCTGCGGCGCCGATGCGCGCATCAGCCGAGCGCGGCTTTCGCCGTCTCCACGACTTTTTCGACGGTAAAACCGAAATGCTTGAAAAGCGCACCGGCGGGCGCCGACTCGCCGAACGTGTCGATACCGACCACGCCGCCTTCGAGGCCCACATACTTGCGCCAGAATTCCGTCACGCCCGCTTCGATCGCGACGCGCCGCACGCCGGCCGGCAACACGCGTTCGCGATACGCAGCGTCCTGCCGGTCGAATACGTTCGTCGACGGCATCGACACGACACGCGCCGCGATGCCTTCGCGCGCGAGCGGCTCGACCGCCTTCATCGCGAGTTCCACTTCCGAGCCCGTCGCGATCAGGATGATCTTGCGTGCGGGCACGTCGTCGCTCCAGTCGCGCAATACGTAGCCGCCCTTCGCGATGTTCGCGATCTGCGCATCGGTGCGCTCCGAGAACTGCAGGTTCTGCCGGCTGAAAATCAGGCACGACGGACCCTTGTGCTCGATCGATTGCGTCCACGACACCGCTGTTTCGACAGTATCGGCAGGACGCCACACCGTCATATGCGGAATCAGACGCAGGCTCGCAACGTGTTCGATCGACTGGTGCGTCGGACCGTCTTCGCCGAGACCGATCGAATCGTGCGTGAACACGAAAATGCTCGGCGCCTTCATCAGCGCGGCCACCCGCAGCGCGTTGCGGCTGTAGTCCGAGAACGTCAGGAACGTACCGCCGAATGCCTTGTAACCGCCATGCACGGTGATGCCGTTCAGCGCGGCGCTCATGCCGAACTCGCGCACGCCGTAGTTCACATGATTGCCCCACTGAATGCCGCTCGCCCCTTCCTTGCGCGCGCGCACCGGTTTCGACGCCTTCCAGTTCGTGAGGTTCGAGCCGGTCAGGTCGGCCGAGCCGCCGAGCAGTTCCGGCAGCGCCGCCGCGAGACCTTCGATGGTTTGCTGCGAAGCCTTGCGCGTCGCAACGGTTTCCTTACGCTCGTCCGCACCGGCGATGATCGCCTGCGCTTTTTGCGCCCAGTCGTCGGGCAGCTTGCCGGCCATGCGGCGCGCGAACTCGGCGGCTTCCTTCGGGTACTTCGCCTGATAGTCGGCGAAACGCTTGTTCCATTCGCCTTCGACGCTCGCGCCCGATTCCTTCGCATCCCACGCCGCATAGACTTCCTGCGGAATCACGAACGGCTCCGCGGTCCAGCCGATGTTCGCGCGCGTAGCCGCGATTTCGTCGGCGCCGAGCGGCGCGCCGTGCGCGTCGTGCGAGCCCGCTTTATGCGGCGCGCCTTCGCCGATCACGGTCTTGCAGCAGATCAGCGTCGGCTTGTCCGACTGCTTTGCTTTCCTGATTGCCGCGTCGACCGCTTCGACGTCGTCGCCCTTGACGTTCGGAATCACATTCCAGCCGTAGGCTTCGAAACGCTTCGGCGTGTCGTCGTGGAACCAGTTGACCACTTCGCCATCGATCGAAATGCCGTTGTCGTCGTAGAAGCAGATCAGCTTGTTCAGCTTCAGCGTGCCCGCGAACGAGCAGGCTTCGTGCGAAATGCCCTCCATCAGACAGCCGTCGCCGAGAAACACATACGTGTGGTGATCGACGATCTTCGCATCCGGCTTGTTGAACTCTTCGGCCAGCAATGCCTCCGCAAGCGCCATCCCCACCGAATTCGCCAGACCCTGGCCGAGCGGGCCCGTGGTCGTTTCGACGCCGGCGGTCATGCCGTACTCGGGGTGGCCCGGCGTCTTCGAATGCAGTTGACGGAAATTCTTGAGCTCCTAAGTCGGATCGTAGCCATGTCGTTCTGTGAGCCAAGGAGTTGGTAGAATGTTTTGTCTTCCTAAGACCGCTTGGCCTCCGACTTCACGAAGCGGTCGCGGTCCGCCCAGTGCGGGTTCGTCGGGTTATGACGCAGATGGCGCGACCACAGCGCGACGGCGATTTCGGCCATGCCCATCGGCATGCCGGGGTGGCCTGAATTCGCCTTCTGAACGGCATCCATCGCCAGCGCGCGAATCGCGTTGGCCATCTGGGAGGTCGGGGCGGGAGAGGAGGTCGTCATGTCTAGATCCGGAGAACGAGTCCAAAAAGCGAGGCGCGGGCGGAGGGTCCGGAAAGCCTGGCGGCCAGCGGACCTCGGTCAACGCTCCAGAGACAGCATGAGGCAACTTCATTGCCCACTTCGGGCAATCCGGGAAGCGCCTGCAGGAGACGGGACGAGGCGCCAGTGACGCGGTACGGCCAGGCAATCGGATGCGGCTGAAAGCAGAATATTCTAACAGAGGATCGGCTTTGTCCCTCTTGTCGGCGGGGCGTGGCGCGGCTCTTCGGCCCTTATAATCGGCGGATCGCCAACTTGACGCGCCTAGCCTGCGCACCGCTGCTCCGTGAGCGTTTCGCTATTGTTCGAGCCCGCGCCCGATGCGGTCTACGGTTTTCCGAATGCGCGTCAAATCGCGCGTGTCGATTCGCCGCACCAGCGCATCGAGGTGTGGGACACGCCGCAACTCGGCCGCCTCTTCACGCTCGACGGGCAGCCGATGACGTCTGCCGGCGACGAATTCATCTATCACGAATGCATGACGCACCCGGCTGCGCTCGCGCATCCGGCGCCGCGCGCGGCGCTCGTGCTCGGCGGCGGCGATGGCGGCGCGGCAAGGCAACTGCTCGCGCACCCGAGCATCGAGCGGATCGTCGTCGCGGAACTCGATGACGAAGTCGTGCGGCTCACGCGCGAACATCTGCCCGACGTGCACGGCGGCGCATTCGACGATCCGCGCGTCGAACTCGTGATCGGCGATGCCGCGAAATACGTCGCGCAGTGCCTCGCGCGGCGTGCCGCTGGCGCGTCGGACGCGCTGCCGTTCGATCTCGTCGTCTTCGATCTGACGCCGCCGGATTCGCCCGCCGCGGGCCTCTATACGCCGGCCTTTTTCGCAGACCTGAAACGCATCCTCGCGCCGCAAGCGGCGCTCTCGCTGCATCTGGGCTCGCCGTACTTTCACGCCGCGCGCGTCAACGCGCTATTGACGGACCTCCAGCATGCATTCGCGATCGTTCGCCCGCTTGCCGCGTATGTGCCGCTCTATGGTTCGTTGTGGATGATGGCCATTGCAAGCGATACGCTCGACCCCGCTTCGCTCAACGCACAGAAGCTCGCCGCACGCCTCGCGCAACGCGGGTTGCGCGGGTTGCGCGGGTTACGCTTCTACGATGCGGCACTGCATGCGTCGCTGTTCGCCGCCCCACTGGCGGTGCGCGATAAACTAGGCCGATTCTTAAAGCCGTCGCCATGACAGTCATGCACAATGCCCGGCTTCATCCGTCGCCGCGATCCGCCTGCGGCCCGGCAGCGAAGTTTCCGGCAACAAACGACGGCGACGGGACGCCCACAAGGTTCAGGAGAGCTCGATGACTTCCCCACGCCCAGCCGGAGTGCCGTGGCTCACCCCGTATCTGACGGTCCGCGATGCACGCATGGCAATCGCCTTCTACGAAGCCGCACTCGGCTTTCGCGTGCGCGACAGCGTGCACGATGACGGCGCACTGATGCATGTCGAGATGACCTATCAGGATCAGCTGATCGTGATGTTCGCGCCCGAAGGCGCGTTCGGCTCGAAGGCGAGGACGCCGAAAAGCGCGAACGCCATCGCACCGCAGTCTTTCTACCTGTACGTCGACGACGTCGATGCGGTATTCGCCCGCGCGATGGCCGCCGGCGCCAAATCGCTGAGCGAGCCGCAAGATCAGTTCTGGGGTGACCGCTTCGCGCAGATTGAGGATCCGGACGGTTACCGCTGGGCGCTTGCGCGCCATCTGTCGTAAATCAATGAGAACTTCGCTTATGCCCCGCTTTTTCGTCGGGATCGCGCTGACGTCCGGCGACGTCATCGCATTGCCTGATGATGTCAATCGCCACGTTCAGGTGTTGCGCCTGCAGCCCGGCGACACGATCACGCTGTTCAACGGAACGGGCGGCGAATATGGCGCGGAGGTCGTCGAGATGGAACGGCGCGGCTCGACGGTACGCATCGGCGACTTTCGCGATGCCGAAGCAGAGCCGCCGTATCACCTGACGCTTGCGCAGGGCATCGCGGGCAGCGACAAGATGGACTGGCTGATCGAGAAGGCAGTCGAACTGGGCGCATCGGCATTCGCGCCGCTCACGACCACGCGCAGTGTCGTGCGCCTCTCCGGCGAACGCGCGCAGCGGCGCCAGGTGCACTGGCAACGCATCGTGCAGGCGTCGTGCGAACAATGCGGGCGCAACCGCCTGCCGGAAGTGCTGCCGACGCGCGAGCTCGCGACGTGGCTCGGCTCGATGCCGAAAGAACCGGAAGACGGCGAACTGCGGCTTCTGCTGTCGCCGCGCGCGAGCGTGCCGTTTTCCGCGTTGACGCACGAGCCGCCGAAGCGGCGCGCATTGGTGCTGATCGGCCCCGAGGGCGGGTTTTCGGCCGCGGAAGAAGCAGCGGCAACGAGCCACGGATTTACGGCAGTGGGACTGGGACCGCGTGTATTGCGGACCGAGACTGCCGGGATCGCGGTACTGTCGGCGCTGGCTGCGCGATGGGGCGGGTGGTGAACGCCACTGCCGTTGGTAAACTCCAGCCACGCAAAGCGAAAAAAGGCTCGCCGATCGACGATCAGCGAGCCTTTTTCCTGTCTTGCGAAGCGACCGCGGGATAACCGCGGTGTGCTTCAACGCACATTGCCCGGTTTATCGGTGTTGGCAGTGAGGTTCGTTGCAGCCCTCCTCATCGAAGCCGGGCGAAAAACCGAATCGCACGGCGCTACCTGCCCGTTACCTGCCCCCTCACCTGCCCCCTCACCTGCCCCTTACCTGCCCGTTTTACGCGAACGAGTAGAACACCCTGAACGCGACCTTGCGCTCGGCCCAGAACTCCGCGGCCTCGCGGAACACGTCGAGCAGCGTTTCACGCGCCTCTTTATCGAACTTGGTCGCGACGGGTAGCGCCTCGAGCACGATCACGAAGCCCGGTTGCGCCCCCGACTTCGCGACCAGGTCGGTCAGGCAGTCGTACAACGCGTCGTAATTCTTGCCGAAATGTTTCGGAAACAGGAATGACGTCGCGATGGTCTCCATCACCTCCTGCTTGCTTTGCGCATTGCCGCAGCAGGCAAACAGAAAATGCTGGCCGAGTTTCTGCGCTTCGTCGGCCAGATCCTGGACGCGAAAGGCGCGAATCGACTGTACGATATTCGGTCGTACGGTCGCAAAAAGACTCATGGAATCCTCGTTCGATGAATGCGCCGTACCGGCTTCGGTTCCAACCGTGCCGCCCTGACCGTCTCCGGCCTCGCGCATCTGCATGACGCGCTGGAACAGATTGCCGCTTCCGGCTGCAAAAAGATCCCTCGCGACTTTGCGGTCGTGCGCGTAGATGTTGTCGCTCATGCCGTATGTCCCGATGTCATTCAATGATGCGATTAAAACTGGCGTAGTGATCGTCGCTGTAATAACAGTTGTCGGTTCGCCTCAACGGGCCACCGCAGACGATGCGGCGCGCTCCGCGGTTATGCGCGCGCGGCGTGGGAACGGTGTATTCGTGGTAATAGCCCCGCTGGCGCGGCGGCAGCAAGCGCTCGCGATTGCCGAATACGACGCCATCCTTCTCATACGGGTAAGGCCCGCCCGCTGCAATCAAGTTCAACGTTTTGACTGCTTCCGGCGGCAACTGCGCTACCGCGACGGTGTCAGTGCTGCCCGGTACGGTGACATCGCGGCCGAAAGCCACGGGCACGGCGCCAGGCGCAAAACCGCTGCACAGACCGCCGACCGACAGGACGGCGACCAGCACGCCGTTGCGAAGCCACCTGCGTGCCATGAATCAGGGTTCCCGCTGTTAGATCACGAGTTTGACGACCATGAAAGACGTAAGGGTATCGCTAATGGACCCCGGAAGCAACGCTCGTTCGGAAAATGAAAGGTTTTAAACGTAGCGGCCGCGAGCACGCGTGAATCTCGCATCGCATGCGCGCCGCCGCCTCGACCCGCCTTGACAACTCTTTACACCGGGATTTATCTCAAACAAGATAAAATTCAACCAAGGCGAGATGCGGGGCAGTACCTCATGCCTCCTTGCCCCAGGCGGTCCGCAAAACGGAATGCCAGCATCCGGCCTTTTTTGGGTGAATCGATCCCCTGCTCACCCTAGGCGTGCCCATTGCGGGCACGCCCTTTTTTGCGGGTGGACTGCGGATCGAGATGAGGCGAGGCCAACGGTGTGGCCTCCGGTGACGAGCGCATAACGCTCAGCTGATATTTAACGCGTGGCGTTCACATCCGCCACCAGCAGCGCCGTCATGTTGACGATTCGCCGCACCGTTGCCGATGCCGTCAGCACATGCACGGGCTTCGCGGCGCCGAGCAGGATCGGACCGATCGCAATGTTGTTGCCCGCGGCCGTCTTCAGCAGGTTGTACGAAATATTCGCCGCGTCGATGTTCGGCAGCACGAGCAGGTTCGCGTCGCCTTCGAGCGTCGATTCGGGCAGGATCTCGCGGCGCAGGTTCGCGTCGAGCGCGACGTCGCCGTGCATTTCGCCGTCCACTTGCAGGTCGGGCGCATGCTCTTTCAGCATGGCGAGCACTTCACGCATCTTCTGTGCGGACGGCGCGTTGCTCGTGCCGAAGTTCGAATGCGAGACCAGCGCAACCTTCGGCTCGATGCCGAAGCGCCGCACTTCCTCGGCCGCCATGACGGTGATCTCGCACAGTTGCGCAGGCGTCGGATCGACGTTCACGTGCGTGTCGACGAGGAAGATCTGCCGGTTCGGCAGCACGAGCGCGTTCATCGCCGCATAGACGCTCGCGTTTTCCTTCTTGCCGATCACCTGATCGATAAAGTGCAGATGACGATGCGTCGTGCTGATCGTGCCGCAAATCATGCCGTCCGCTTCGCCTTTCTTCACAAGCATCGAGCCGATCAGCGTCGTGCGGCGGCGCATTTCGAGCTTCGCCATCTGCTCGCTGATGCCCTTGCGCGCCATCATCTTCGCGTAGGTCTGCCAGAAATCGCGATAGCGCTCGTCGTGGTCCGTGTTGACGATCGTGTAATCCTGGCCCGCCACGAGACGCAGGCCATAGCGCGCAATGCGCTGTTCGATCACGGCCGGCCGGCCGATCAGGATCGGCTTCGCGAGCTTTTCGTCTACGATGATCTGCACCGCGCGCAGCACGCGCTCTTCTTCGCCCTCGGCGAATACGATGCGCTTCTTCTCGGGCCCGACGCTGCGCGCGAGCTGGAAGATCGGCTTCATCGTCGTGCCGCTGTGATAGACGAACTGCTGCAGATGCTGTTCGTACGCGTCCATATCTTCGATCGGACGCGTCGCGACACCCGACTCCATTGCCGCTTTCGCGACAGCCGGCGCGACCTTCACGATCAGGCGCGGATCGAACGGCTTCGGAATCAGATACTCGGGACCGAACGACAGGTCCTGAATGCCGTACGCGGTTGCGACGATATCGCTCTGCTCCTGGCGCGCGAGTTCGGCGATCGCGTTGACTGCGGCGATTTCCATTTCACGCGTGATGGTCGTTGCGCCCACATCGAGTGCGCCGCGGAAAATGAACGGGAAGCACAGAACGTTGTTGACCTGGTTCGGATAGTCGGTGCGGCCCGTGGCGATCACCGCATCGGGGCGCACTTCGCGCGCGACTTCCGGCAGGATTTCCGGCGTCGGATTCGCGAGCGCCAGAATGAGCGGCTTGTCCGCCATCTGTTTGACCATTTCCGGCTTCAGCACGCCCGCCGCCGACAGGCCGAGGAACACATCCGCGCCGGCGATCACTTCGCCAAGCGCGCGCGCCTTCGTTTCGCGTGCGAAGCGTTCCTTGTCCGGATCCATCAACTCGGCGCGGCCCTTGTAGACGACGCCCGCGAGGTCGGTCACGGTGATGTTTTCGAGCGGCAGGCCAAGGTCGACGAGCAGATCGAGACACGCGAGCGCGGCCGCGCCGGCGCCCGACGCGACAAGGCTCACTTCGTGAATATTCTTGCCGACCACTTTGAGGCCGTTAAGAATAGCCGCCGCAACGACGATCGCCGTGCCGTGCTGGTCGTCGTGGAAGACCGGAATCTTCATGCGCTTGCGCGCTTCGCGCTCGACGATAAAGCAGTCCGGCGCCTTGATGTCTTCGAGGTTGATGCCGCCGAAGGTCGGCTCGAGTGCGGCGATCACGTCGACGAGCTTGTGCGGGTCCATCTCGTTGAGCTCGATGTCGAACACGTCGATGCCGGCAAACTTCTTGAAGAGCGCGGCCTTGCCTTCCATGACCGGCTTCGATGCGAGCGGCCCGATATTGCCGAGACCGAGCACCGCCGTGCCGTTCGTGACCACGCCGACCAGGTTGCTGCGCGCGGTGAAGCGCGCCGCGTTGAGCGGATTCTCAACGATCTCTTCGCACGCGAACGCGACGCCCGGCGAATACGCAAGCGCGAGGTCGCGCTGGTTGATCATCTGCTTGGTGGGCGAGACCGCGATCTTTCCCGGCGTCGGAAATTCGTGATAATCGAGCGCGGCTTCACGGAGTTTGCTGTTGGCGGAATTCGACATAAGCGAGCCTGAATTGGCAGATTAGAATAGAAGTTCGACGGCATTGTAGCGCCAATCCCACAATACGAGCCTTTCAATCCGGGAACAACAGCTACGACCCAAACACTGCTAAAACGCGCATCCGCACCGATCGCATCGCAACATTCAAAGTATGTTGTGATCCTGAATGCAATGCGTGGCTCAAGTCGCTAACCGTACTCCGGACCCATTACCTCATGCTTTCCGAGTTCTCGCTGATCGACCGCTTTTTCGCGCGCCGGGCCGCGCGTGCACGTTCGCCGTCAAGCGCTGCGGACAGCGCGAACAGCGCACTGCGCAAAGGCACTATCGCACTCGGAATCGGCGACGATTGCGCGCTGATCGCGCCGCCCGCAGGCGAAATGATGGCGATATCGACGGACATGCTCGTCGAAGGCCGGCACTTTTTCGCCGACGTCGAGCCGCGCGCGCTCGGTCACAAGGCGCTCGCCGTGAATCTGTCGGACCTTGCCGCGATGGGCGCAAAACCGCTTGCGTTCACGCTCGCGTTCTCGCTGCCGCGCGCAGACGAAACATGGCTCGCGGCTTTCAGCGACGGCCTCTTCGACCTCGCCGAACGCTGCGACTGCGAACTGGTCGGCGGCGATACGACGCGCGGACCGCTCAATCTGTGCATCACCGTTTTCGGCTCGGTGCCGACTCATGTTGCACTGCGTCGAGATGCGGCCCGCGAAGGCGACGACATCTGGGTGTCGGGCACGCTCGGCGACGCGCGCGCCGGGCTCGGCATCGCACGCGGCGAATGGCAAGCGAACGCAAACGACGCGGCACATTTTCGTCGTGCGCTCGAGCGCCCCGAACCGCGTGTCGAACTCGGCCTCGCGTTACGCGGCCTCGCGCATGCGGCGCTCGATATTTCGGACGGACTGGCCGGCGATCTTATGCATATCCTCGAACGCTCGCGAATGAATGCGACGGTCGATGCGGACGCGCTGCCGCGCTCGGCGCAATTGAGCCGGCTGCCGGCCGATGTGCAACGCCGCTGCACCGTCGCGGGCGGCGACGATTACGAGTTGTGCTTTACGGCTCCGGTCGCCGCGCGCGCTTCAATTGAAAAAGTCAGTGACAACGTGGGCATTCGCGCAACCCGCATCGGTACAATAACCGCTCCCGAACCGGCCGCCGCCGCGCCCACGATAGCGTGGCACGATGCAGCGGGCGCGCCGCTTACATTGACGTTGCAAAGCTTCGATCATTTCCATGCAGACTGAACCTTCGTTCGGTTCCGCGAGCGATTCCGCTTCCGGTAGCCGGGCCACCGGTGAGCCGGCGGCTTCGAGCGCCACGGAATCCGGCGCTACGATGCCCGGCGCATCGGCGTCCAATGCATCGGCATCCGGCGCTCCTGACGCGAACCGCCCGGCATCCGACCACGCGACGGCCGCCGGCACAAACGCGCCGCGCGACGCCAACGGCGTCGACAATCGCGGGCCGCGCAGGCCGGGCCCACGCCGCGCGACGGCCCGCTTCATGTTGTCGCATCCGCTGCATCTGATCTCGCTCGGCTTCGGCAGCGGGCTATCGCCGATCGTACCCGGCACGATCGGTACGCTCTTCGCATGGGCATCGTTCGCCGTGTTCGCCGAACGTCTCACGGTCATCGAGTGGGGCATTCTCATCGTGGCGGGATTCTTCGGCGGAATCGCGGCCTGTGCCTATACCGCGAACCGTCTCGGCATCGACGATCCGTCGCCGATCGTCTGGGACGAAATCGTCGCATTCTGGCTCGTGCTGCTGATGGTCGCGCCGACATCGCTGACGGGCCAGCTCTGGGCATTCGTGCTGTTCCGTTTCTTCGATATGGTGAAACCGCCGCCGATCCGTTACTTCGACCGCAGACTGAAAGGCGGTTTCGGCATCATGTTCGATGATCTCGTCGCCGCGTTCTTCACGTTGCTCGTGATTGCGTTGTGGCGAATGGCGGTCTGAGCCGGCGCGCCTTCATCAGACCCACAGAGTCGGAAAACCAGCGAAATACTGAGCGGGATACAGCATGCCAACCGATACCGTCGTTCACCAACTCGCGATCCGCGTCGGCAACCGCCTGCGCGATGAGCGTCTGATGCTCGCGACCGCCGAATCGTGCACGGGCGGCATGGTCGCAACCGCGATCACCGATATTTCGGGCAGCAGCGGCTGGTTCGAACGCGGCTTCGTCACGTATTCGAACCAGGCGAAAAGCGAAATGATCGGTGTACCCGCCGACATGATCGAGAAGCATGGCGCGGTCAGCGAGCCCGTCGCGCGGGCAATGGCGGAAGGCGCCCTGCGCAACAGCCGCGCGCAGGTGTCGCTGGCGATCACCGGCATTGCAGGGCCGGGCGGCGGAACAGAGACGAAGCCGGTCGGCATGGTGTCGTTCGGCTGGAGCAACCGGCTGCATACGGTGGTGGAAACGCTCGTGTTCAAGGGCGATCGCGAGCGAATTCGCGTGCAGGCGGCCGAGCACGCGCTGCGCGGCATGCTCAAGTTGCTGGATGAAAGGGAGCGCTGAGGCGTTCTGTTGGTGAAGGTTCATCCTTCACGTCCGTTGCCCGCTGTTTGTGTGGCTGACCGTGCGCCCCTGACCGTGCGCGCCTGACCGCCCGCGGCGAAGCACACACGAGCCCGACCGGAACCACCGTCGAATCGCCGACGAACCATCGCCAGACCATGCCCACGAACGCCCATTCGAAAAACGAACTGATCCGCCGCTTCGATTTGCGGCCGCATCCGGAAGGCGGCTATTACCGCGAAACGTATCGCGCCGCGCAGACCATCCACCGTGCGGAAAACGCGAATGAACCGCGCTCTGCGTCGACAGCGATCTACTACATGCTGTGCGACGGTGCGTATTCACGCTGGCATCGGTTGAAGTCAGACGAAGTCTGGCACTTCTATGCGGGCGATCCGCTTCTCGTGCATGTGCTCGACCGGCAAGGGAAGCTCGCGACCCATCGCCTTGGCAACGCGCTCGCGCATCGGGACACGGTGTTTCAGGCACTCGTGCCGGGCGGCGACTGGTTCGCGGCCGAGTGCGAAGACCCCGCCAGCTTTGCCGTGGTCGGCTGCACGGTCGCGCCGGGCTTTGAATTCAGCGAGTTCGAAGTAGGTGACGTCGCGCAACTGCAGGTGCAGTTTCCGGCGCATCGGGATCTGATTGCGCGGCTTGGGCCGGTGAAAGGCGGGGTGCAAGACACGTAAGACCGCCGCGGCGCGAGTGCCGCAACTATCGACAAGCGAGCCCCGCCTGGCCCGCGCGATCAGCGATACGCGTTGATCGAATCGCGTGTCTTCTGCGCGGCCGCAGCCGCCGCTTCCGCGTAATCGTCACCTTTGCCCGCGTAAATAATCGCGCGCGACGAATTGATCAGCATGCCCGTGCCGGCCGCGGTGCGCCCGGCGCGCACCGTCGCTTCGACGTCGCCGCCCTGCGCGCCGATACCGGGAATCAGCAGCGGCATATCGCCGACGAGACCGCGCACCACTTCGATTTCCTTCGGAAACGTCGCGCCGACCACGAGGCCCAACTGGCCGTTCGTGTTCCATTTCTGTGCCGCGAGCTGCGCGACCGTCTGATAAAGCGGCCGCCCGCCCGCATCGAGAAACTGTAGATCGGAGCCACCCGGATTCGACGTCCGGCACAGTACGATCACGCCCTTGTCCCTGTGTTCGAGATACGGTTCGAGCGAATCGAAGCCCATATACGGGTTCACCGTCACCGCATCCGCGCGATACCGGTCGAACGCTTCACGCGCGTATTGCTCGGCCGTGCTGCCGATGTCGCCGCGCTTCGCGTCGAGAATCACCGGAAGCTCCGGGTGTTTCAGATGAATGTGCGCGATCAGTTGCTCGAGTTGATCTTCGGCGCGATGCGCGGCGAAATACGCGATCTGCGGCTTGAACGCGCACGCATACGGCGCCGTCGCATCGACGATCCTGCGGCAAAAATCGAAGATCGCATCGGACCGGTTCGCGAGCGCGCCGGGAAACTTCGCCGGCTCCGGATCGAGCCCGACGCACAGCAGCGAATTCGAGTTTTGCCAGGCAAGATTGAGCGTCTGAATGAAGGATGAGGTCATGTTGGAACCCGGGTGAAACCCGTGCGGGGCGTCGAATGCAGGAAAGGCGCGTATTTTACTCGCGCGCAATCGACATGCGTCCAATGCGCGACTCGCGGCGAGTATCGCGAGGGCGGTCATGTGCCCCGCCGCTCGCGCTTGAACTCACTGCCTGCGCGCACCTCGGCCGCCCGCAAACGCCCGAAGACCCACATGCTCGACCGCAAACCGGAACGTCCGCGACAGCCGCTCGCCGCGCGCAAGCAGGGTCATGCCGTGTTCGGCTGCACCGCCCGGCAGGTTCATCGCATTGATCGGGTGATCGACGGGCTCGAAGCAGAAAAAGTCTTCACCGGGCGGCGTGTAAAGCACGTAGTAATCGGTGCTCGACGACACCGTCAGCGACAATCGCCGCTTCGGCCACACGACCGTCGCGTGTCCGCTCCAGTCGGTGAATGCGTGGTTGACCATCGTGCGCGGCAACGGATACGCGACGCCGAACTGCCACGCAGGCGGCACCGGCACCTGGCGCACCGGCAACCAGTCGTCGCCGGAAAGCCACAGGCCCGCGGCGGCCGCCGACAGTTGCGTATCGTCGTCGCGTACCAGAAACGGATGCACGCCGAGACCGAACGGCAGCGTGTCGCGACCGACGTTCTCGATATCGAGCGTGATCACGAGCGTCGGGCCATCGAGCGTGTAGGTCTGCGCGGCCCGATAGGCGTACGGCTTGCCGTCGCTGCGATCGAGTGTGAGACGCACGCTTTCCTGCCCCGTGTCGGCCACGTGCCACGACGCGAGCCACCCGTCGCCGTGAATCGGCAGCGATTCGCCGCTGCGATTGCACGGCACGTCGACGGTCCGGCCGCCCACGCTGAAGCGCCCGCCGCCAATCCGGTTCGAATACGGCAGCATTGAATAACAGGCAAGCTCGTTCGCATCGGTCTGCGGACTCACGTGACGGCAGCGCCGGAACACCGGCACCAGATTGCCTTCGCTGCGCCAGTCGAAGCGCGTGACGCCGCCGCCGAGATGCGGCGCGACGTCGACACGCAAGTACGCATTGGCGAGCGTCACGTTATCGATTTCGCCGGCATCCGACGCGCCGATCGCAACGGCCGACGTACTCGGCCCGGCCAGCACCGGATGCGTCGCCGCCTGGAGCCGCGCGCGGCGCGTCTGAGTGGGCGAAGCGGAAGGAGTAGAAGAAGCGGAAGAAGCGGAAGAAGACGGGACAGCGGTATTCGCGACAGTCATGTCAAAGCTCCCTTCGAGAGGCATCGAATGTCGCCGTCATGGACGGCGGCTATGCGGGCGGCGCGGCGAACCGGCCGCCTCTTTGGTTTGTGCCAGCTGAACTTTAAATCACGCGGCGGCGCGCCTCTAGCGTGGGATACCCTCGAATACGGGCTCCGGCAATCCGCGCCGCGCCGGCGTTGCGATAAACACGCCACCTGCAAGCGAATTTCTGCGCAGCGCATCGGCATCGAGACCGACGCGCGCGCTCGTCACATAAAGCGTCGCAAGCCGCGCGCCGCCGAGCGCCACACAACTAGGCTGCGCGGTCGGCACTGTCACGCGCTCCGTTTCGACGCCGTTCGCATCGTAGCGTACGACGCGAGCGCCGCCCCAATGCGCATTCCACAAGCCGCCTTCGGCGTCGACGGTCGAACCGTCGGGCTCGCCCGTGGCATCGGCGAGCCGCACGAACAGGCGCTCGTTCGACACGCGTCCGTCCGCGCCATAATCGCACGCACGGATCTCGCGGGTCGGCGAGTCGCAAAAATACATCGTCGCGCCGTCGGGACTGAATGCGATGCTGTTCGAAATCGCCGGCGCCGGCAACGGCAGCCGCTCGAGCGTCAGATCGCGATTGAGCCGGTAAAAGCCGCCGATCGGCCGCGCCGGGGCGCCTTCATCCTTGGTGCCGAACACGAAGCGCCCCTGGCGGTCGCACCGGCCATCGTTGACACGCGTGTTCAGACCCGCTTCGATCTCGACGATCGTCGCGATCCCGCCCGTCGCCAGATCGAAGAAGGCAAGGCGCGACGCGAGACCCAGCAGCAGATAGTGCGGATCGGCGCACAGCGCGAACGTGGCGACGCGCTCGGGCATGGTCCACGACGTGCTGCTCGCATCGCGCGGATCGTAACGCCACAAGCGCGCGCCTTCGATGTCGACCCAGTAGAAGCGACCGGTTCTCGCGCACCACGTGGCGCCCTCACCGAGCGCGCATTTCGCGTCGATCGCGAGCGCCGCGTGCTGTTCCCGTGGCGTTTCCCGTTTGCGCTCCGATGCTTTCGCCTGCATGACTGCATCTCCGCTCATGCCCATCCTCCGTCGACAATCATGTCCTGCGCGGTGATCATCCGGCTATCGTCGGCGGCGAGAAACAGCGCCATGCGCGCGATATCGTCCGGCATCAGTTCCGCGTCGATGCACTGCCCTTCCTTGATCGCACGGCGGCCCGCGTCGTCGACCCACAGGCGTTTCTGTTTTTCTGTCATCACCCATCCCGGCACCAGCGAATTGACGCGAATATGGAACGGCCCGAGATCGCGCGCGAGGCCGCGCGTGAGCCCTTGCACCGCCGATTTCGCCATCAGATAGACAGGCAGGTTGCCGTTTTTCAGCATCCAGCTGATCGAGCCGAGATTGATGATCGAGCCGCCGCCGGCCGCTTTCATATCGTCGGCTACAGCCTGTGCGGCGAAAAACTGATGCCGCACGTTCACGGCAATACCCGCGTCGAACGATTCGGCCGTCACGTCGGCGATCTTGTGGCGCCTGTCGTTCGCCGCATTGTTGACGAGCACCAGGATCGGCCCGAGCGCCGCGCGTACATCGGCAATCGCCTTTTGCAGCGCGTCGATATCGGTCACGTCGCAGCGCGCGAACAGCGGCTTGTGCCGCGAATCGCCAAGTCCGTCGGCGAGCGCGTCGCCGGCCGTTTCGTCGATATCGAAGAACGCGACGCGCGCGCCCTGCGCGGCGAATTGCTCGACAAAAGCCGCGCCGATGCCGGTCGCGCCGCCCGTGATCAGCACCGTACGGTCCGTGAGGCTCGGATAGCGCGCATAGACATCGGCGGCATGCCGTGCGCTTGCGTTGGCAGGAGACGACATCGTTCGATTCCCCTAAAGGTCGATCACACGTTGCGCTTCAGTGCTCGTCGATTGCACTTCAATTGCGTGTCAGAATCGCGTATCAAAGTTGCGTATCAATCGCGCGAACCGCGGTTCTTCAACTGGTCGAGCAGCACGGCGGCGAGCAGGATCGCACCGCGCACGAGGTACTGATAGAACGCATCGATATTGAGCAGGTTCATCACGTTCTCGACAGTGCCCATGATCAGCACGCCGATCACCACACCCGAGATCGTCGCGCGACCGCCGAGCAGCGACACGCCGCCGAGCACGCATGCGGAGATCACGTTCAGCTCGAAGCCTTCGGCCGCATTCGGCTGGCCCGACGTGATGCGCGACGCAAGAATCACACCGGCCAATGCCGTCACCGCGCCCTGAATCAGGAAGATATACACACGCGTGCGTTCGACGTTGATACCGGCGAGCCGCGACGCTTCCGGATTGCCGCCGATCGCGAGCGTGTTGCGGCCGTAGACGGTCTGATTGAGCATCACGCCGAACACGATGAAGCAGAACAGCGTGACCCAGATCGGCAGCGAGACGCCGAAGAACGTCAGGCCGCCGAGCGCGATAAACGTATCGGACGACACGCCGACCGCCTGCCCGTGCGACACGATAAAGCCGAGGCCGCGCACGATTTCCATCGTCGCGAGCGTCGTGATCAGCGCGTTGATGCGCAAGTACGCGATCACGGCGCCGTTCACGAAGCCGATCACGGCGCCGGCCGCGACCGCGGCGACGATCGCAATGAACGTATTGTTCGTCGCATTGAGCACCATTGCGCACAGCACGCCGGCAAACGCGACGGTCGAACCCACGGACAGATCGAAATCGCGCGACGCGAGACAGAACATCATCGTGCACGCGACCATGCCGATCTGCGAGATCGACAGCGCGAGGCCGAGCATATTCTCGATCGAAAAGAAGTGATCGACCGTCAGCGACATCGTGATGAACATGATGGCAAAGATCACGATGAGGCTGTACTCGGTAATCTGCTGCCACCATTTCTGGCGGTCGTTCGCCTGCGGAATCAGCGCTTCGGCGGCGCTTTTCGCCGCCTGTTGCGCGAGGTTTTCTTGAGCTTGTTGCATGTCGTTGCTCCTCAGACTTCAGGCCGCCTGCGCGGTCTCGGATACTGTCGAACTCTTCGGCAAGGCGAGGTTCAGCACCGATTGCTCGGTTGCCGCGCCGCGCGCCAGCTCGCCGGAAATGCGGCCTTGCCGCATCACGACGATGCGATCGGAAACGCCGAGCACTTCCGGCAATTCCGACGAAATCATCACGATCGCGCAGCCGCGTTCCGCGAGCTGGTAGATCACGTTGTAAATCTCGTGCTTCGCACCGACGTCGATACCGCGCGTCGGTTCGTCGAGAATCACGACCTTCAGATCGGGCTCCGCAAGCCAGCGCGACAGAATCGCTTTCTGCTGATTACCGCCCGACAGGAAGCGGATTTTCTGGCGGCGGCTCGGCGTCTTGATCTTCAGAAGCTTGATAAAGCGGTCCGCCGTTTCGGCTTCCTTCTTGCGGTCGAGGAAAATGCCCGCGCGCAGATAGTGGCGCCGGCAACTGATATTGATGTTCTCCGCTACCGACGCGATCGCGACGATGCCCTCTTCCTTGCGGTCTTCAGGGCACAGCACGATGCCCTGGCGAATCGCGTCGCCCGCGCTTTTCACCTTGATCGGCTTGCCGTCGAGCGTCAGCTGCCCGCCCTTTTTCGGATCGTCGCCGTACACGAGGTGCATCAGTTCGCTGCGGCCCGCGCCGACCAGACCGAAAAAGCCGACGATCTCGCCGCGCCGCACCTCGAAGCTCGCCGGCTCCGTCAGCGGGCCGCCTTCGATGGCCTTCGCCGAGAAGCGCACTTCGCCGAGCTCGCGCGGCGTGTAGTTATAGATGTCGGAAATCTCGCGGCCCACCATTTCGCTGACGATCGTGTCGCGGCTCACGCCTTCGAGCGTCTCGTGCGAGGCGACCTTGCGGCCGTCGCGGAAAATCGTGCACGCGTCGCACAGCTGATAGATCTCGTCCATGCGGTGCGAGATATAGATCAGCGCGCGATTGTCGGCGCGCAGGTCGCGCACGAGCTTGAACAGCACTTCGGTTTCGCGATGCGACAGCGAGCTCGTCGGCTCGTCGAGCGCGATCACGCGCGCATTGCGCATCAGCGCCTTGCAGATTTCGACCATCTGCCGCTGCGCGATCGACAGCTTGCGCAGCTTCGCATCCGGGTTCAGATCGACCCCCATCGCGGCGAGCTGCTCGCGCACATAGCGCTTCGCATGACGCTTGTTGACCCAGCCGAGCGAATTGGGCAGACGGCCGAGCATCAGGTTTTCCGCGACCGTCAGATCCGGCACGTACTGCAATTCCTGGTGAATCACCGCGATACCGGCCGCAATCGATGCACCGGCGCTGCCGAAGTGCACTTCGTTGCCGTCGATCAGGACCCGCCCCGAGTCCGGCTGATATTCGCCGCCGAGAATCTTGAGCAGGGTCGATTTCCCCGCGCCGTTCTCGCCCATCAGGCCGTGCACCTGGCCCGCATGCACGTCGAACGAAATGCCGTCGAGCGCGCGTACGCCTGGAAACACCTTGCCGATATTGTCAAAACGCAGCGTCGCTGACACTTCGCCTCCTGTTGCCACTTGTGATTGCACGGGTTTGCCGCCGGGCTGTGCCCGGCCCAAACCGGTGATACGCATCGCCGGCGCACAAACGCTCCCCGGTTGTCGCTTTGCGGTGTGCGCTCATGCGGTCGATTCATCCGCAAAACGCGCGGACGTCATGGCCGTCCACGCGCTTTGCCGTTACTGCACTGCTGCATTCATTCGCGTCTGCGGTAACGTCAGGACGTTACTTCGACGCGAGACCCATCTCCTTGCGCACTTCGCCGACGTTGTCGCGCGTGGCGAGCATGCCGGTCGTCAGCGTCAGCAGCGGCGGTTCCTTGCCTTGCGTGATCCATGCGTACATCAGGTCCGAGGTTTCCTCGCCGTGGCGCTTCGGGCTGATGATCACGGTGCCATAGAAGCCCGTCGGCTGCGGCTTCTTGAACTCGTTCAGTGCCGAATCCGAACCGCCGATACCGATGCCGATCATATTGTCGGCTTTGAAGCCGCGGCCTTCGGCAGCGCGCACCGCGCCGAGCACCGCTTCGTCGTTGAGACCGTAGGCCACCCAGTGCTTGAATTGCGGGTTCTTCGTGAGCGCGATGTTCGCTGCGTTGAAGGCGTTTTCCGTGTCGGTCTTCGCTTGCGGCGCGGCGACGATGTTCGCCTTCGGGAAGCCCGCGGCGACGAGCGCGTCGGTCGCGCCGGCCGTACGGTCGTGCGCGGTCGGCAGCTGCTCGTAGGTCACGTCGATCGCGCCGACGTCCTTCATGTCCCAGCCGCGCTTCTTGATCTCGGCCGCGATGCCTTCGCCGACCTGCTTGCCGATGTTGTACGCCGAAATGCCCATATGCGGCACCGACTCGATCGGCTTGCCCGAACCGTCGACGAGGCGGTCGTCGACCGTCATCATCTTGAGGCCGTCGGCCTTCGCCTTCGCCACGATGCCCGGCCCGAGCTTGACGTCCGGCGTGCAGATCACGAAGCCCTGCGCCTTTTGCGCGGCGAGGTTGTCGATCGCGCTCATCACCTTCTCGCCCGACGGCGCACCGATCTTCACGAGCGTGAAGCCCTTCTGCTTCGCGGCGATCTCGGCGAACTTCCACTCGTCCTGGAACCACGGCTCCTCCGGCTGCTTCACGAGAAAGCCGATCTTGACCTGATCGGCTGCCTGCGCAACCGGCGCGTTGACGAGCACCGCCGTCGTCGCTGCCGCCGCGAGCGTGAGGAATATTCTGCGTTTCATGCTTGTCTCCTGACTAGTAACGAGAAGGTTATCGGCCGCGTCTTCTTGTACCGGGACTGACACACGCGGCCAGCGCGTCAACCGGTTCACTTTGCTTCGCCACCTGCTGATCTGGACGATGGATGCTCCCGCGGCTGTCAATCGTGATAAAGCGCCGAGCGGCCGCCATCGACGGTGATACAACTCGCGTTGATAAACGGCGCTTCGTCGGAGGCGAGAAACACCGCGGTCATCGCGACTTCTTCGGGACGGCCGATGCGTTTCATCGGCTGCAAATCGAGCGTCGCCTGCCGCGCGGCGGCGGGGTCCGGCTGGTTGTCCCACCATTCGCGCGTCAACTGCGTTTCGATATATCCAGGCGCGATTGCATTGACGCGCACATTGCGCGGCGCGTATTCGATGCCGAGCGCGCGCGTCAGGCCGATCACGCCATGCTTTGCAACCGGATACGGAAAGCAGCCCGGAATGATCTTGAACGAGTGCGTCGACGCGATATTGACGATGCTGCCGCGGCCGCGTTCGACCATACCCGGCAATGCGGCGCGACAGCCGTTCCAGACGCCGTCGAGGTCGACCGCGAAGCAGCGGCGCCAGTCGTCGTCGGTCATCGTCAGCGGGTCGCAGAACACATTGATGCCGGCGTTGTTGACGAGCACGTCGAGCGGGCCGAACGCGCGCTGCGCTTCGTCGACCGCGTGTTGCACCGATGCGGACTGCGTGACGTCGGTGCGCACGGCGAGCACGCGTGCGCCGCCGGCGCCATGGTTCGCGCCGGCATTCGTGCTGGCCGCAGCCGCCTCGATTTCTCGCGCGGTCTGCTGCGCCGTGTCGATATCGAGTTCCGCAAGCACGACCGCCGCGCCTTCACGCGCGAACGCGTGCGCGATCGCGGCGCCGATGCCGCGACCCGCGCCCGTGATCAATGCGACCTTGCCGGCAAGGCGATTCATTTGTTCGCACCCGCGCGCGCGACGCGCAGTTCGTTGATATATGCCTTTGCATGCGACGCGGTAATCGTGGCGCTCTGGCCCGGCTTGAACAGCGCGGAGCCGAGACCGAAACCGTTCGCGCCGGCCCTCAGGAACGGGCCCATGTTGTCCGGCGTGATGCCGCCGACCGGCACGAGCGGCACCTGCGCCGCGATCACCGCGCGCCACGCCTTCACGACATGGCAGCCCAGCTGTTCGGCGGGAAACATCTTCAGCACGTCGGCCCCGTTCTTGAGCGCGATAAACGCTTCGGTCGGCGTCGCGACCCCGGGCGAACAGGCCATCGCATGCGACTTCGCCGCGAGCACGACTTCCGGGTCCGCGTGCGGCATCACGATCAGTTCGCCGCCCGCCTGCTTCACCTGATGAACGAACGACGCCTGCAGCACCGTACCCGCGCCGACGATCGCGTCGGGCGGCAACGCATGGCGGATCGCCGCGATGCTGTCGAACGGCTGCGGCGAATTGAGCGGCACCTCGACGATACGAAAGCCCGCGTCATAAAGCGCACGGCCATGATCGGCCGCATCGGCCGGCGTTACGCCGCGCAGAATCGCAATCAGCGGACACGCTTCGAATGCGGCCCTCAGGCCCGCGTGCGGCTGGTAAGGGCCGGGCAGATTCAGTTCAGCTTGCATGTCGATTGCCTTTGTCTGTTCCGTTGCCGGTTCGTTGGTGCATCGCGTCGTGCCACGGCCAGGGTCCGCATCGTGCGCTCGGCCCCTAGCCGTGGCGCGATGCAGGCGCGGCGCCGGCGGCGGGTGTCACGAGGCCGGCCTGCACGGCGATGCGCCACAGGCCGCGTTCGGTTGCATGTTTGACGAGCTCGGCCGACTGGCAGCCGTATTGCGTGAGTGCGAGCCGATACCGTTCGCACAGCGCCTCGTTGCCGATCAGCCGCAGCATGCGGCCGGCGAGCGTCGACTGCTGACGCTCGAGCACCGCTTCGAGTCCATTCAGTTCGTGGCCGATCAACAGACCCGACAGATAGTCGGGCTGCTCTTCGCGCGAAAGCTGCGCGGTCAGCCCGAGCGTGCGCGTGCTGAAGATCGTCGCGAGCATGCCCGCATGGCCGTGATTGCGCGCGACGCTGATGCCGCGCAGAAACGCCGCCGTATCGGGGCGATCGGGCGTTCTCATCGTGCGGCCGAGAATCGTGTGCTCTGACAGCGCGGCAAACACTTCGCCCGTCATGAACGTATAGAAGCGCTCGATGCACGCGCCGCGCACGATCACCCACTTCGCGTGCGTGCCCGGCAGGCCGATCAGCGCGCTTTCGTCATCGTGCGCCGCAGTTGCCTCGTGCGCCTGCGACTCGTTAGCGACGGTTACCGTATCACCGGCAAGCGCACCGAAAATCTGCGTTTCTTCGCCGCGCATCACGTTCGGCAATTCGCCGCGCTCGAGCACGCCCGGCACGATATGCAGCGCAACGCCGCGCCTCGTCTGCACATGCGCGAGGCCGCGCACGATCGCATCGGGGCTTGCCGGCGTATCGACGTACGGCGCCTCTTTCCACCCCTGCGCGCTACCGACCATGCCGGCCGCCATCACCGGCAGATGCGGCGCGCCTTCGAGCCAGCTGCCGCAGATGGCGTCGAACGCGAGATCGAAACCGCCTTCGCCGGCAGCGCGCGGCAGATTCATGATGCCGGCCGTCGACGCGCGCGTTTCGAGCAATCGGCCCGCCGCGTCGAACAGATAGGCGCGCAGCGCGGTCGTGCCCCAATCGAGCGCGATCAGCGCTGCCTGGCTGTTCGCGGTGTCCGATGCGCCGCCCGCTGCGTCGGCGTCTGCGGCGTCGGCATCGGCCTGCGCGCTGCGCCGCTTCTGCGCCGCCGCGGCAGATTCAGCCGGCATGATCGGCACAGAGCGCGGCATCGAGGGCGGGGAACCCAGTGCAGTCATCGCTTGATCCTGCGCGTTGCCGGTTGCGGCGCACGCCAGCCGAGTTCCTCCGAGATCGCGCGCGCTTCGCGCTGCACGACCGGAATCAGTTCGTCCATCCGCTCGAGCGACATATACGGAAGCGTGCTCGCCACCGACAACGCCGCGACGATCGACCCGGACGCGTCGCGCACGGGCGCCGCGACACAGCGGATCGATGCTTCGTTTTCTTCGAGATCGAAGGTGAAGCCGCCGCCCGAATAGTTCGTCATGCGCTGCATGAAGGTCTGCAGATCGGGACGGTTGTCGGGCTTGAAACTCACGTCGGCGAGCGCGCGGCGCGATGCATCGAACAGCTTCTGCCACTGCTCGGGCGTGAGGTCGAGCATCATCGCCTTGCCGATGCCGGTCGACGCGAGCGGCATCCGGTGACCGACGCGCGAACGCATCTCGAGACCGCGCGTGCCGGGAATCTTGTCGATATAGAGCACATCGTCGCCGTCGCGCACGCCCAGGTGAATCGTGTCGTGCGTTTCCTCGGCGAGCGCGGCCAGGTGCGGGCGCGCGACGGTCGTCAGCGGCATCTGCTCGAGCGCGATCGTGCCGAGTTCGATGAGCTTCGGGCCGAGCAGATAGCCGCCTTGCACCTGGCGCAGATAGCGCGCCTGCACGAGGCTGCTGACGAGGCGGTGCGTCGTGCTGCGCGTCGTGCCGAGCGCGGCGCCGAACGTGCGCAGGTCGCGCACGCCGGCGGCGGCCGCTTCGAGAATCGCGAGGCCGCGCAAGAGCGTCTGCGTGCCGGCCTGCTGCGGCGTGATGTCGAGCAGCGTGCTCGGCAGCGCAATCGTGTCGCGCTCGGCAGGCGGATGGGCCGCGCCGTTCGACGGGCGCACCGCGGGTTGTCTCACCGCGTCGGACTCGGACCCGGCGTGATTGGTCATCGCTTTATTCATGGCGATCAGGCAAACGGGTTGGGGTGTTGATAAAACGTGCAGCGGACGTCAAGCCAAAGTCAGGCTGAATGTCGCGCCGGACGTCAAACAGGCGCCGCGCGGTTGATGCGCGCCGGCTGCCGGCAGAACAGGAAAGAGTCCATAACGGGTTGTCTCCGATTCGTTTTGCGTTTCGTCGCGCTGATGCTGCCGTCGCGCCGACGATATGTTTTCGCCGGTGGACCGGCTCGTTGGAACGGATTGTAGGGCGCTTTTCGCAGATACACCAATATGTGAAGAGATCAACCACATATTGGGATAGACCCGCGCAACGCTCCTTCTACCGGCGCGTCACGCTGAGATGCCTCGCGCACTTCATCTATCGAAATCGTTGTGCCCACTCAATAAATCAGGATAAACGGCACACGCTGTCGCGAATTCATTTAAGAAACGTCTGATTCAGTCACCCATTTGAAATATCTAGTCTCACCTGCTTGCGCTAAATTCCCGCATTAACCGTCTTATATCGATTTTCTTGATTTGCCAATGAGAAAAATCAGATGCAGGCGCAAACAGCGAACTTTTTATTTCAGAAGATTTTGTGATATGACAGCAATTAAATCCTGGTTGACCGCATTGACCTTTGCCGCGCTCGCCGGCGTTGCGCACGCTCAGACGCCCGAAGTCACGTCCGCAGTCACATCGGTAGCCACGCCGCTCACGGCCCCGACGCAATCGCCCGCTTCACAGGGCCTCACCACGCAATCGGAGTTCGCCGGTCCCTATGCCGGCATCAAGGTCGGCGGGAACTGGTCCGACGCGTCCGGCGTTGTCAACAAAGGCACACACGGCACCGCGTTCCTCGGCGCGATGGCCGGCTACGGATTCGACCTCGGCCGCTTCGTGCTCGGCGCCGAGGCATTCGCCGATTTTCACGGCGGTTCGACGACGAAAGTCGACGGCGGCCTCGACGCCCGCATCGGCATGCCGTTCAACAGGATCATGCCGTACGCACGCATCGGTTTTACGACGGCATGGCCCGATACGCGGCTTCACGGCGGCCTCGGTGTCGAATACGCGATTTACAAAATATCCATATCAACGGCGAATGGACTGCCGACAGGTCGAATTCGAAGGGAACAAAAAGAACGAATAATAGTTTTACGGTCGGCATGACCTATTATTTCCGCTGAACCGGTATTCGAGCCATCAATCGAAAAACGGTCACTGCGTCGTAAGCGCAGTGACCGTTTTCATTTTGTATCGGCAAGGCGATGCCGCAACATGAACGCGCGCCGCGCAGTCAGTCCGGCAGTTCCGCCGCGCCCATGCGTCGCGCGATCACGCGGGCGCGCTGCGTCAGATACCCCGAATTGCGGTGCTCGTCGAAGTACTTCGGGCGCGGCAGCATGACCGCGAGCCGCGCCGCCTGACCGGCCGACAGCTTCGCCGCCGTGGTCTTGTAGTAATAGCGCGCCGCCGCCTCCGCGCCATAAACGCCATTGCCCCATTCGACCGAATTCAGATAGATCTCGAAGATCCGCTCCTTGTCCATCAGCGTCTCGAGCATCCACGTAATGATCAGTTCCTGTCCCTTGCGGATATAACTCTTCTCGCGCGACAGGAAGAGATTGCGCGCGAGCTGCTGCGTGATCGTCGAGCCGCCCGCGACGATCTTGCCGCGCGCCTTGTTCTTCTCCCACGCCTGCAGGATCGCGTCGGTTTCGTAGCCGTTGTTGTTGACGAAATTCGCGTCTTCGGACGCGATAATCGCGCGCTTCAGATTGCGCGAAATCTGGTCGTACGGCACCCATGTGTGCTGGATCGACAGTTCGGGCCGGTCCGCGGCAAGACGCCACGCGTCCGAGCGCATGAATGCCGTCGATTGCGGATTCACGTAGTTCCATACCGCGATCTGTGCGAAATAGAACGCCTGAACCGCAAACCACGAGAATGCGAACACAGCCGCCGCATAGGCAGCCCAACGGCCTGCGGTAATCGTCCTCGCACTCGCCTTCGCAGCTTTCGAGCGCTTCGTTGGTCTCATGTTGTCCGCTATGCTCAACGCCGTTCGCCTGTGGAGAATGTCGGAACGCTACCTGCTCGCGACTGCTAAACGCGACGCCCGGCTGCTAGGCGCCGGCCGACGCCGCAAGCTGCTTGCGCAGTTCCGCAAGCACCGGCGCGCCGTCGGGCCGCACACCGCGCCACACATAAAACGACTCGGCCGCCTGCTCGACCAGCATGCCGAGCCCATCGGCCGCGCGCGCGCCGAGAGAAAGCGCATGCTGCATGAAGACAGTCGGCTGCGCGCCGTACATCATGTCGTAGGCGAGCGTCTGCGCGCCAAACGCCCGGTCGTCGCATTCCGGCAGCGCGCCGTCGAGACTTCCCGCCGTCGCATTGACAATCACATCGTACGCACCGGGCTCGATTGCCTGCGCGGCGCCGCCCGTCAGGCGGCAACCCGCGCCGCTCGCGGCCGCGGCGAATTGCGCGACTAATGCATCGGCTTTCGCGGCCGTGCGATTGACGATCGTCAGCACGCGCGGCGCGCGCTCGAGCATCGGCAGCACGACGCCGCGCGCGGCGCCGCCGGCACCGAGCAACAGCACGCGCGCGTCCGCGAGCGAGACGCCGAGGTTCACTTCGATATCGCGCACGAGTCCGAAACCGTCGGTGTTGTCGCCGTAGATCCCGGCCCTGTCGAAGCGCAGCGTATTCACCGCGCCGGCGGCCGCCGCGCGCGGCGACAGCGTGTCGGCCAATGCATGCGCCTCGAGCTTGAACGGCACCGTCACGTTGAGGCCGCGGCCGCCCGCTTCGATAAATGCGCGCACCTGCGCGACGAAGGCATCGACCGGCGCGAGCAGACGATCGTACTCGATGCGCTCGCCCGTTTGCTCGGCAAAGCACGCATGAATAAATGGCGACTTGCTGTGCGCGATCGGATTGCCGATTACCGCGTAACGGTCGTGCGGGCCGGGCTCGGGCACGGACGGCGTGCTCATCGGCCCGGCTCCGTCTCGCGATGTGGCGCGGAGCCCGCGGCGCCGGCATTCGATGCGTCGCCATCGACATCGTGTTCGTTGCCGCTTTGCGCCGCGCCCTCGTCCGCGGAAACCTCGCCGGCCTCGGACGAAGAAGCCGCGTCTTCGAGGGCCGCTTCCGCTTGCGCCTCGGCTTCGCTTTGCGCGGACTCATCGGCGGCGTCGATGATTTCGCCGTCGCCATCGTCGCCATCGCCATCGCCCGCTTCTTCGGCTTCGGCGCCGCTCGTCACGGTCGGCGCGTCGAGCACGTGCAGCAGACGCACCGACGCTTCGATCGTCAGCTCATCGATCGACATCACCTCGAGCAGCACGCGCGTGCCGCGCGCATGCACGCCGAGCCCCGGCACGTGCAGCAGCAGCGGCACCTCTTCGAGCCGCACGAGATCGCCCTTCACGACCGACGCGACAACCTGCTTCCGGTCTTCCTGCCTGATCCATCGCAAGCACCAGAAATACTCCATCCGGCGCTGATGATCGGCGTAGGCGGTGTACGTATCGTCGAAGCCCTGCACGACGGCGAACAGGTCCGCGTCCTTCGGCTTGAACGGCGCGGCGAGCTTCGCGGTCACGCCATGCTGCACGCACGCGATCAACTGCCACTGATTGACGAGGTCGACATAGCGCCGCAGCGGCGACGTGCTCCACGCGTATTGCGCGACACCGAGCCCTTCGTGCGGCGCGGCCGTCGTTTGCATACGCGTGCGTTTCGGGCCGGTCGGCGCGCCGAATGCGCGCTGCGACCGGTAGATGCCAGGCACGCCGTGATCGTGCAGGAAGGCGCCCCACGTCGAGTTCGCGAGAATCGCGAGCTCCGCGACAATCAGATCGAGCGGCGAGCCGCGCCGGCGCGGCGTGATCGTCACATGCTCGCCTTCCACGTAAAAGTTGAAATCGGTATTGCGCTGTACCTCGCGCCTGAGGCCGAAGCTCGCGCGCATCACCTGGCGCTTTTCGAACAGCGCCTGCGCGAACGGCCACAGCACCGCGATGTCGTCCTTGTGCGGATAGTCGCCCGAGCCCGCGGCGAGGGCCTCTTCGGTGACGACTTCGTAAAGCGTGTTGTGCCGCAGGTTGGCCTTCACGAACACGAGCTCGGCGCGCGTTTCGCTGGCGACGATCTCCTGTGTCTCGCGGTTCACGATGCTGTAGAGCGACAATGCCGGCCGCATGCCGCCCTCGGCGAGCGTAAACACGTCGACCACGCCATCGGGCAGCATCGTGATCTTGTCGCCGGGCATATAGACCGTCGACAGCCGCGCGCGCGCGATTGCGTCGACCGCGTCGCCGCGCGCAATGCCGAGCGCCGGCGCGGCGATATGCACGCCGATCCGCACGCGGCCATCGGCGAGATGCTCGACCGAAAACGCATCGTCGATTTCGGTCGTCGTCACGTCGTCGATCGAGAACGCCTCGACCTCGGCTTCGGGCAGGTTGTCGGGCAGCGGGCCCGGCGTGACCGGCGGAAAGGCGGTGCCGTGCGGGAAGAATTCGGACAGGAAACGCGCCTCGTGCAGCGCGCGCGCCGACGGAATGCCGCCGCAGTCGAGCATCAGACGCGCCGGCGACACGCCGCGATGCGCGGCCGCCGCTTCGAGCGCCTTGTACTCGATCGAGTTCTTGTCCGGCTTCGTGAGCAGCGCAAGCGCCTTGCCGGCGAACGCGTCGGGCAGACGGCCCTCTTTCAGTTCGTCTTCGTAACGCGATTGCACGAGCGCCTGCTGACGTTTGCGTTCGAGCGACGCAAGCGCCATCTGCAATTGCTCCTGCGGCGCGCGCTGGTACTGGCCGCGGCCCTTGCGCCGGAAATAGACCGGGGAGCCATGCATGCGCAGCACGAGCGCCGCGCGCTCGATCGGACCGAACGCGTCGCCGAAGTATTCGGCGCCGAGCGTCGCGAACGGAAATTCGTCCTCCGGCGCGCATTCCCACAGGAAGTCGAGATCGATCTGCTGCGCGGCCGCGTCGGCCTGCTCCATCAGTTCGCCGGCCGCCGGCTTGTCGAATTCGATCAGCACGTCTTTTGCGCGCACTTTTGCGCGCCGGCCGCCCGGCAACTCGACCTGGAACGCGTCGCCCTGCTTCGACAGCACGCTGCCTGCCTTGAAACTGCCCGATTCCTCAAAGAAAACGTTCACTCAATACTCTCGTTCTGGCTCGCGTCGGCCGCCATGGCCGCCGCGTCTGCATGCATCCGGTTGCTTGCGCGCCGTGTATGTCAGGCATGGCGCCGCGGCCGGCTGCGGCATATTCGTGGAGGTGATTTGTTAACCGTGTGCCAACTAGCTGCGAATTGCGTGCAATTGCGTGGGAATCGCGTGCGGCCCGTTTGCCAATGCTGCTCTGCAAACCGAGCGCCCACTGAGCGCCCACCGCGCGCAGAATGCGCGCCTACCTCGTCGCGGCCCCCTTGCGAGGGTCGACGTTCGGCTTCGTCGCGAGTTGGACGGCCGCGGCGCTATCGCAAAACGCGATTACATCGTCGACGTAGTCTGCAAACTCGCTGATCGAATGATCGCTGCCCTCGATCAGTTTCGTCCTTGCGGCCGGATAGTGCGCGAGCATCTCGCGGTAGTCGAGCACCTCGTCGCCGGTGGCCGCAAACAGATAATAGCGTTCGGGGCGCGTGATCGACGTGACGGCGAGCGCACGCATCTCGTCAAGATGATGTGCTTCTACAACGATGCTACCGCCGCCGTGCACGCGCGGCTGTTCGCCGAGGTACGCCGACAGATCGCGCTGCGGCACGACGGCCGGATTGAGCAGCACCGCCGGCCAACCGTGCTTTTCGGCCAGATGCGTTGCGAAGAAACCGCCAAGCGAACTGCCGATCAGGACGATGCGCTCGCGCGGCGCGGACTGCGCGGCCGCCGCATCCGATGCTGCGCCCGACCCGAGCCGCGCCTTCACGAGCGACTCGGCAAGCTCGATCGTTTCGAGCGGCGACACCGGCAGCTGCGGGCAGCACCATTCGTCGCCGCGGCCAAGCGCCGCGAGGCGTTCGGCAAGGACGCGCGCCTTGAACGATTGCGGCGACGAACGGAATCCGTGCAGGTACAGAATCACGCGACGCCCCGCGCGAGCGCCACCGGCCGCATCGACAACGCGTCGAGCAGCTTCTGGTGCACGCCGCCGAAGCCGCCGTTGCTCATCACGAGCACGTGGTCGCCCGGCTGCGCAACGTCGATCACCGCTTTGACGAGCGTGTCGATATCGTTGAACGCGCGCGCCTTGTCGCCGAGCGGCGCGAGCGCTTCGGCAAGATCCCAGCCGAGCGCATCGCGGCCGCTCGACGCGCCATAACCGAACACGAGATCCGCGTCGGCGAGGCTCGCCGGCAGTTGCGCTTTCATCAGGCCGAGCTTCATCGTGTTCGAGCGCGGTTCGAGCACCGCGAGAATGCGCGTGCGTTTGCCGTGTTCACCTCGGCCGACGCGCGTGCGCAGACCGGCGATCGTCGTCTCGATTGCGGTCGGATGATGGGCGAAATCGTCGTAGACGGTCACGCCGTCGACGCTGCCGCGCACTTCCATGCGGCGCTTCACGTTGCGAAAGCCCGCGAGCGACCGCGCGGCCTGCGCGGGCGGCACGCCGACATGGCGCGCGGCCGCGAGCGCCGCGAGCGCGTTCATACGGTTGTGTTCGCCCTGCACCTGCCAGTCGACGACGCCGACGCGTTCGCCCTGCTGGTACACCGCGAACTGCTCGTCGACGGGCACGCCGTCTTCGGCGGCAAGCGCCTGCCAGCCGCCTTCGACGCCGAACCGCTCGACTTCGCTCCAGCAGCCGCGCGCAAGCACGCGCTCGAGCGCGGCCTCGCGGCCATTCGAGACGATGCGGCCGATACCGGGAATCGTGCGCACGAGGTGATGAAACTGCGTTTCGATCGCGGCGAGATCGGCAAAGATGTCGGCGTGATCGAACTCGAGATTGTTGAGGACCGCCGTGCGCGGCCGGTAATGAACGAACTTCGAGCGCTTGTCGAAGAACGCGGTGTCGTACTCGTCGGCTTCGATCACGAAGAAGCTCGAATCGGTAAGCCGCGCCGATACGCCGAAATTGAGCGGCACGCCGCCGATCAGAAAGCCCGGGTTCATGCCGGCGTCCTCGAGCAGCCACGTGAGCATCGAGCTCGTCGTGGTCTTGCCGTGCGTGCCGGCCACCGCGAGCACCCATTTGCCGTTGAGCACGTGCTCGCCGAGCCACTGCGGACCCGACACATAGGGCAGACCGCGGTCGAGAATCGCTTCCATCAGCGGATTGCCGCGCGACACCACATTGCCGATCACGAACAGATCGGGCTTCAGATCGACCTGCTCCGCGCCGTAACCCTCGATAAGCCCGATGCCTTGTGCTTCGAGCTGCGTGCTCATCGGCGGATAGACGCCGGCGTCGCAGCCGGTGACCCGATGCCCCGCGCTGCGCGCCAGCACCGCGAGACCACCCATGAACGTGCCGCAGATACCGAGAATGTGGATGTGCATAGAGCGGTCCTTGCAAAGGCCGCTATTGTACCCGACGACTATCCGACGACCCGCGCCGCCCGCGGCGCTCGCGGTGCCCGGCGCTGCCCCGCAACGGCGGGCGCCCGCGCATTCTCTAGTATGATTGCCTGATGGTCCGCAAACTACATTTCGACCCGACGCGCGTGCGCGAGGAAATCGCAATCGCCGCCGCGCGGATGATCGCGGAAGACGGTCTCGACTATTCGACGGCCAAGCGCAAAGCCGCGCGGCAAGTCGTCGGGGAGACGCGCGTTTCCGGCGATTGGCTGCCCGATAACGACCAGATCGAAGAAGAAATCCGCGAGTATCAGTCGCTGTTTCAGGGCGACACGCAGCCCGCGGTGCTGCGCCGCCTGCGCGAAATCGCACTCGACTGGATGCTGCGGCTCGCGCCGTTCAACCCGTATCTGACCGGCGCGGTGCTCGGCGGCACGGCGGGCGAACACTCCGATATTCACCTGCAGGCGTTTTGCGACAACCCGAAAGAAGTCGCAATTTATCTGCTAAATGAGAACGTGCAGTACGACGTTTCGGAAACGCGGCATTTCGCCGGACGCGGCTATGTCGAGACGCTGAGCTTCCTCTGGCGTCCGGTCGCGACGGAAGGCCGCGACGTGGAGCCGGTCGGCATCCATGTCGCGCTCTACGGCACGGACGACCTGCGCGGCGCGGTGCGCGCCGATGCGCGCGGCCGGCTCGCGCGCGCGAGCGTCCAGGCGGTTGCGGCGTTGCTCGCCGAAAGCGACGCCGCCTCCTCCACTAATTGAACAGACAAAAGATGAACACGAAGCGGATTCTGGCAGCGGTTGCAGTCGCGGTCGTCGCGGCGGCAGGGGGCGCGGCTGCCAGTCACTGGCTATCCGGTCAAGCGCTGACCGAGGTCGCCCATGCGGCAACGCCCGCCGCGCCGGCGGCGAGTCCCGTCGACCAGCTCTGGTCGGCGACCGTCACGAACGTCGACGGCAAGCCGCAGTCGTTGAGCCTGCTCAAAGGGCATCCGGTCGTCGTCAATTTCTGGGCGTCGTGGTGCGGGCCGTGCGTCGAGGAAATGCCGTCGCTGAGCGAGCTGCACCGCGAATACGCGAAGAAAGGCGTCGCATTCGTCGGCCTCGGCGTGGACTCCGACAAGAACGTCAAGACGTTCCTGCAGAAGGTCCGGGTCGACTATCCGATCTACGTGATCGGCTTCGGCGGCGCCGACCTCGCGCGCGCTTTCGGAAACAATGCGGGCGCTTTGCCGTATACGGTCGTGATTGACGCAAAAGGTGTCGTACGGTCGACAAAATTGGGCCAGATTCAGCCAAATGAGTTGAAAGCCACGCTCGACGCGCTCTGACGTCGACAAATTGTTCGCGCTTAATTGAGGTCGGAACCGTGGGATTTATGCACCAATCGACTGAAATTGAGAGAAGTTGTGCTTCCGGCCGGTTCGAGGCGCTGCCGCGGCATCCGTCCGGGCGTTCGAGAAACTAGACAAATTTCTCTAAACAGCGCTAAAGTGCCGCGAATTCCACGGAAATAGAAGCGACCATGACTCGACTGCTGGTTTTGCACGGCCCCAACCTCAACCTTCTCGGCACCCGGGAACCCGAGGTTTATGGCCGCGTGACGCTGCCGCAGATCGACCAGGCGCTGGCGGACCGTGCAGCCGACGCCGGCGTCGAATTCGCGTCGTTTCAGAGCAATCATGAAGGCGCGCTCATCGATCGCATCCATTCCGCGCGGAACGAGAAAACCGATTTCATCCTGATCAACCCTGCTGCTTACACGCACACCAGCGTCGCGATCCGCGATGCGCTGGCGGGCGTCGGCATTCCGTTCGTCGAGATTCACCTGTCGAACGTGCATCGCCGCGAATCGTTCCGGCACCATTCGTATTTCTCCGATCTGGCCGAGGGCGTCATCTGCGGTCTCGGCTGGAAAGGCTATCTGTACGCACTCGAGTTCGCGCTCGACCGGTTGTCGGCTCAATCATCCGCGCAAGCGGCCGCCGGTACGACGCGCGCCTGAACCCAGAACACGAATTGAGCGCCGGCTCGCGGGAGCGCCGGCGCACCTACGCATTGAAAGGGGTATGCCCATGGATCTACGTAAACTGAAAACTCTGATCGACCTCGTCTCCGAATCCGGTATTTCGGAACTGGAAGTCACGGAGGGTGAAGGCAAGGTGCGCATCGTCAAGAATGCGCCGCCGGTTTACGTGCAGTCGCCTGCCGCTCAATACGCACCGCAGATCCCGGCAAGCGCGCCGGCGCATCCGGCGGCAGTGGCCGAAGGCGCGGCCGCCGCGCCGGCGGCGCCTGCTGCCGCCGCGCCGCAAGGACATGTCGTGACTTCGCCGATGGTCGGCACGTTCTATCGCGCGCCGTCGCCGGGCGCCGACCCGTTCGTGCAGGTCGGCGATACGGTCAAGGAAGGCCAGACCATCTGCATCATCGAAGCGATGAAGCTTCTGAACGAAATCGAATCCGATCTCGCCGGCGTGATCAAGGAAATCCTCGTCGAAAACGGGCAGGCCGTCGAATATGGCCAGCCGCTCTTCGTGATCGGCTGACGCGAGTCGAATATCCGCTATGTTTGAAAAAATCCTCATTGCCAATCGCGGCGAGATTGCGCTCCGCGTCCAGCGCGCATGCCGCGAGCTCGGCGTCAAGACGGTCGTCGTCTATTCGGAAGCCGACAAGGAAGCCAAGTACGTGAAGCTCGCGGACGAGGCGGTCTGTATCGGTCCGGCGCCGTCGAACCTCAGCTATCTGAATATGCCGGCGCTGATCAGCGCGGCCGAAGTGACCGACGCCGAAGCGATTCACCCCGGCTACGGCTTCCTGTCGGAAAACGCGGACTTCGCCGAGCGCGTCGAGCAGTCGGGCTTCGTGTTTATCGGCCCGCGGCCCGAAACGATCCGCATGATGGGCGACAAGGTCTCGGCCAAGCAGACGATGATCAAGACCGGCGTGCCGTGCGTACCCGGTTCCGAGGGCGCGCTGCCCGACGATCCGAAAGAGATCGTCAAGATGGCGCGCTCGGTCGGCTATCCGGTCATCATCAAGGCGGCGGGCGGCGGCGGCGGGCGCGGGATGCGCGTCGTGCACACGGAAGCGGCGCTCGTCAATGCAGTCAATATGACGCGCGAAGAAGCGGGCCGCGCGTTCGGCAATCCGCAGGTCTATATGGAGAAGTTCCTCGAGAACCCGCGCCATATCGAGATCCAGGTGCTCGCGGATTCGTACAAGAACGCGATCTGGCTCGGCGAGCGCGACTGCTCGATGCAACGTCGCCACCAGAAAGTGATCGAGGAAGCGCCGGCGCCCGGTATTGCGCGGCGGCTCATCGACCGCATCGGCGACCGCTGCGCGGACGCGTGCAAGAAGATGGGTTATCTCGGTGCGGGCACGTTCGAGTTCCTGTATGAGAACGGCGAGTTCTACTTCATCGAGATGAACACGCGCGTGCAGGTCGAGCATCCGGTCACCGAACTGATTACCGGCGTCGACATCGTGCAGGAACAGATCCGCATCGCGGCGGGCGAGAAGCTCGCGTTCCGCCAGCGCGATATCCAGTTCCGCGGTCATGCAATCGAATGCCGGATCAACGCCGAAGACCCGTTCAAGTTCACGCCGTCGCCGGGCCGGCTTACGTCGTGGCATATGCCCGGTGGCCCCGGCATCCGCGTCGATTCGCATGCATACAACGGCTATTTCGTGCCGCCGAACTACGATTCGATGATCGGCAAGCTGATTGCGTACGGCGCGACGCGCGAGCAGGCAATCAAGCGGATGCGCATTGCACTCTCGGAGATGGTGGTCGAAGGCATTCAGACCAACATTCCGCTGCACCGCGAACTGATGCTCGATGCGAAGTTCGTCGAAGGCGGCACGAGCATTCACTACCTCGAGAACCGGCTCGCTGCGAAGCAGCAGGTCGCGCCGGAAGAAGCGTAAGCCAATGAGCTATCGGGAACTGGTCGTCGAACTCGCGCGCGAGCATGCGGAAAACCTGTCCGACGCGCTGCTCGAGTTCGGCGCGTTGTCCGTCTCGGTCGAAGACGCGGACGCCGATACGCCCGACGAGCAGCCGCTCTTCGGCGAACCAGGGCTCACACCGGAGCGCACCGCATGGCAGCACTCGCGCGTCGTCGCCCTGCTCGCACCCGGGCACGAACCGGGCGTGCTGCTCGCGGCCGCCGCGAACGAGCTCGGCCTCGCGCCGACGCCGCCGTTTACGGTGCGCGACGTCGCGGAGCAGGACTGGGTGCGGCTCACGCAATCGCAGTTCGACCCGATCCATATCGGCAAACGGATCTGGGTCGTGCCGTCGTGGCATGACGCGCCCGACCCGGACGCGCTCGTGCTCGAACTCGATCCGGGCCTCGCGTTCGGCACCGGCAGTCATCCGACCACGCGGCTTTGCATGGAATGGCTCGAAGAAACGGTGCGGCCGGGGCAATCGCTGCTCGACTACGGCTGCGGCTCCGGCATTCTCGCGATCCTCGCGCGCAAGTGCGGCGCAAACCCGGTGGCCGGCATCGACATTGACCCGCAAGCGGTCGAATCCGCGCGCTACAACAGCGAGCGCAATCATGCAGAGGTCACCTACGGGTTGCCGGCCGACTGCCCTGCGGGCGAGTTCGATATCGTCGTCGCGAATATCCTGTCGAACCCGCTCAAGCTGATGGCGTCGATGCTCGCATCGAAGGTGAAACCGGGCGGACGCCTTGCGCTGTCGGGCATTCTCGCGCGTCAGGCGCTTGAAGTTGCAGGGGCATACGCGCCGTGGATCGACATTTCGGTTTGGCGCGAACAAGACGGCTGGGTGTGCCTCGCCGGAACCCGCCGCGAAAGTCATTAGAATAGGGCATATTTTCCACTCAACAGCCCCGCGCGGCTCCCGGTTCGATATGGCTCTTGCGACGCGCTGTCCCTTCTGCGAAACAGTCTTCCGCCTTCAACCCGCGCAGCTCGCGCTGCGCCGCGGTCTCGTGCGCTGCGGACATTGCCGCGAAGTATTCGATGCGTCGAGCAGTCTGTTCGATCTCGCCGACGGCGGCGATTTCCACAGCGCTACGCCGATCACGGCCGATGAAGTCGCGCGGCTGACTTCGCAGGATCCGCGCGCGGCCGGCGAAGGCGTCGGCGCGGCGGCGCCTGAGGCGCCTCAGGCGCCAGTTGCCCCGGCTGCATCCGCCGCGGAACGTACCGCGCCTGTGCCTCCACCGACTACGGCTGCGTCCGCCCAAGGCGCGGATTTTCCTGCCGGCCCAGCATCCGCTGCAACGCCGGCTGAGCCTTCCGGGTCCGTATCCCCCGAAGTGCAGACGCCCGGCTCCACCGATCCCAATTCGCCGGATTTCCGCGCGGACACATGGAATCCGTGGGCGCCTGCGCCGGACGCTTCGGTCGATCGCCGGATCCGCCATAACGCCGCGACGATTCCGTATAACCCGGTCACGATTCCGCGTTCCGCGCAGCCGAAGCTCAAGCTCGAGTTCACCGAGGGACAGGATCTGCACCTCGAGAACGCGACCGCGCGTCCGATCGAGCCGGCGTTCAAAACGCCGCCCGAGCCGGTCGTTCCGCATGCGGCCGCGCAGCCGGGCCAGGATGCGCCGCGCGATCCGGCAGTGCCGCCGCCGCATGTGTGGCGCCGTCGCGAAGAAGAAGCGCGCCCCGAACCCGCGCTCGAGCCCGACGACGACCGCACGCGTATTGCGCCGAACATCCGCGATAACGAGCCGCACTTCGGTCCCGGCGCAGCGGCCGGCGCCGCAGCGGCGCGGCCGGCCGCCGCGCCGCCCTTTGCCGTGCCGCCCTTTGCCGCCGCACCCGGAGACGACGAGAACGCATTCGCCGTGGTGCGCGAAAAGCGCGCGTCCGAGCCGCGGCGCCTCGGCTGGCGCATCCTCGGCGTTGTCGTTGCGCTCGTGCTGTTCGTCGTGCTGCTCGCGCAGCTCGCGTGGTGGCAGCGCGAAACGGTGATGGTCTACGCGCCCGGTTCGCGGATGCTGTTCGCGCAAGTCTGCGAGCACCTCGGCTGCGCGTTCGCCCCGCCGCGCGATATCGACGGATTGCAGGTCGAGCCGTCGGATCTGCGTCAGGTGGACGGCCCGCACAAACTCGAATTGCGCATGCCGCTGCATAACCGCTTCAACGTGCCGCTCGCGTATCCGGCCGTGGAGCTGACGCTGCTCGACGAACACAACAACATCGCGGTACGCCGCGTGCTGTGGCCGCAAGACTATGTGAGGCCCGGCACGCAAATCTCCGCGGGCCTTGCGCCGCGCACGACCGAAACGATGTTCGTGCGGCTCGACACGGGCAGTGCGACGGCCACCAATTTCCGTGTGCAGATTTTTTATCCATGACCGACCTCGCGCGCGCGCCCGCCTCGGTCGCGCGCGTTCCCAACCATCGCTAGTCAATTTTCGGAGCACAACATGAGTCAAGTTACGCTGGGCGGCAACCCGATCGACGTATCCGGCACGTTCCCGTCCGTCGGCCAACAGGCGCCGGCGTTCACGCTCGTCGGCCGCGACCTCAAGTCCGTCACGCTGGCCGAGTTCCATGGCAAGCGCAAGGTGCTAAATATCGTGCCGAGCCTCGATACGCCGACCTGCGCGACGTCGACGCGCAAGTTCAACGAAGCGGCGGGCAAGCTCGCGAACACGGCGGTGATCGTCGTGTCGGGCGATCTGCCGTTCGCGGCATCGCGCTTTTGCACGACGGAAGGCCTCGCCAACGTCACCACCGCGTCGACGTTCCGCGGCCATGAGTTCGCGCGCGCCTACGGCGTCGACATCACGAGCGGTCCGCTGGCCGGCCTCACCGCACGCGCAGTCGTCGTGATCGACGAAAACGACAAGGTCGTGCATGCGGAACTCGTCAGCGAGATCAAGTCCGAGCCGAACTACGACGCCGCGCTCAATGCACTGAAGTAACGTGCGCAACTAGACTTCACGCGCGCGCACTGTCCGCCGCGCGTTCCGGCTCACTTGCGCGCATGCGCTTGCGCCGCGCTTCGGGTCCCGACGACCACGAATGCGCGGCGCTGTCGTATCGACGCACCGGTTTCACCTATCTGCACCTTTCGCTCTTTCGACTTTTACAGGACGCTCGCCTTGGCTACGTTGATTTGCGGTTCGCTCGCCTACGACAACATCATGACCTTCGAAGGCCGGTTTCGGGAGCACATCCTGCCGGAACAGGTCCACATCCTGAACGTCAGCTTCCTGGTGCCGACGATGCGCCGCGAGTTCGGCGGCTGCGCGGGCAACATCGCCTACGCGCTGCATCTGCTTGGCGGCGACGCGCACATCATGGCGACGCTCGGCGCCGTCGACGCGCAGCTCTATATCGACCGCCTCGACCAGCTCGGCCTCGCGAAGACGCACGTGCGCGTGCTGCCCGACACGTATTCGGCGCAGGCGATGATCACCACCGACCTCGAGAACAACCAGATCACGGCGTTCCACCCGGGCGCCATGATGCAGTCGCATCTGAACCGCGCGGACGAAGCGCAGGGTGTCACGCTTGGCATCGTCGCGCCGGACGGCTTCGACGGCATGATCCAGCATTCCGAACAATTCGCGGCGGCCAGGGTGCCGTTCATCTTCGATCCGGGCCAGGGGCTGCCGCTCTTCGACGGTGCGTCGCTGCGGCGCATGATTGAACTTGCCACTTACGTGGCGGTCAACGATTACGAAGCCAAACTGGTGAGCAACAAGACCGGCTGGTCGATCGACGAGATCGCAAGCCGCGTCGATGCGCTGATCGTCACGCGCGGCGAGCACGGCTCGCAGATCCATCACGCAGGCGGCATCGAAGACATTCCGGCAGTCAAGGCGCGACGCGTGCTCGATCCGACCGGATGCGGCGATGCATTCCGCGGCGGCCTTCTGTACGGCATCGAAAAACAACTGGGCTGGGCCACCGCGGGTCGCCTCGCCAGCCTGATGGGCGCGCTAAAGATCGAGCACCAGGGGCCGCAAAACTATGCGCCGTCGCGCGCGGAAATCAACGAACGATTCAAGCAGGCGTTCGGCTACGCACTCGACGCGTAGGCTCACCCGGTGCAGTATCGTAGTCAGAAAGTTCGGGGCCTGTCGGGGGCCCGCAGGGAGTGAAAGATGAAAACAACGAATCGTTCGATGAATCGTTCAGCAAGCCGGCACGTGGTTGCCGCGACGGTTGCTTGCATGATCGGCGGCGCGCTCGCGATCTCGGGGTGCGCGTACAACAGCAGTTCCGCCGACGTCTACACCGCCTCGCAGGCGCAGCGCGAGGAGACGGTGCGGATGGCCACCGTCGATAGCGTGCGCGCCGTGAAGATCAGCTCGAACAATGGCCAGCCCACCGGTCTGGGCCTGCTCGGCGGCGGCGCGCTCGGCGGCATTGCAGGCAGTCAGATCGGCGGCGGCACGGGTTCGATCGTCACGGGCATCATCGGCGGCCTCGCGGGCGCGGTAGCCGGCAATGCCGTCGAGAACGCCGCCGCCGTGCGCGACGGCGTCGAGATCACCGTGCGCCTCGACAACGGCGACATGCGCGCCATCACGCAGACGAACACCGGCGAGGTCTTCCTCGCGGGCGAGCGGGTACGGCTGCTGTCGAGCGGCGGCATCACACGCGTCACGCACTGATCGGTGCGCTGCACCACCGCGCGCACCGTCGCCCGAACCGTCGCCCGAACCGTCGCCCGAACCGTCGCTCGAACCGTCGCTCGAACCACCACTCGCACCGCCGCGCGCATCGACCGTCGCTCAGGCGACGCTCTATGCGCGCTCACCTCAGGAAACACCGAGGCGAAAAAAATCCCGCCGCCCTCGTAGGGCGACGGGATCGAGGATTGAGTAGCGCTACTCAACCGAGCCGACACACGCCTTGGATGCGCGCACAACCGGCTCTGACAGCTTGTTGCTCTGCTTAAAGGCTCAACCGCGAGCCTGACTGCGGCTATTACGGACGCGGGCCCGTCGGAAACGGCCATGCAGCAGCCGGATTCAACGCGGTCTTGACCGTCGAAGCAGGCGCCGACGATGCAGCGGGCGCAGCCGGAGCAGGGGCAGCCTTCTTCGCGACAGCCTTCTTCGCAGGGGCAGCCTTCTTCGCAGGCGCAGCGGCCTTCTTCGCGGCAGCCTTCTTCGCAGGGGCAGCCTTCTTGGCGGCAGCCTTTTTCGCAGGCGCCTTTTTCGCGGCAGCCTTCTTCGCTACCTTCTTCGCAGCGGCCTTCTTAGCCGGCGCCTTCTTCGCAGCAACCTTCTTCGCCGCGGTCTTCTTCGCCGGTGCAGCCTTCTTCGCCGCGACCTTCTTCACTGCGACTTTCTTTGCAGCGACTTTCTTTGCTGCTGCCTTCTTCGCCGGCGCCTTCTTTGCGGCAACCTTCTTCACTGCTACCTTCTTCGCAGCAACCTTCTTCACTGCGACTTTCTTAGCAGCTGCCTTCTTCGCCGGAGCGGCTTTCTTCGCGGCAACCTTCTTCACTGCCGCTTTCTTTGCAGCAGGCTTCTTTTTGGCCATTGCCATGGTTTTCTCCTTCAGGTTTCAGATGAGAGTTAAATCAAACAACACCCTTCGTCATCAAAACCCGTTTCCCGCGGACGCTTTTCAGGGCGCGCGCTACGAAGCGGGCTATTCATCGGCGTACGCATATCCAACGCGCTTACGCTAATGAATACGGTAAGGCGCGCGTTGCCCCGTGGCATCGCGCGCCAAGTCCAGTCGACGTCGGATACCGACGCCGGCAAGCGTTTGATCGAGCCGCCCGAGCTCGCATGAGCCTCGCGGGCGGCTTTTCGTAAGGGGAAGTTTGCCCATCCCACTGAAGGGTTCGCAAAGTGCCTCTGATCTTGGTGGGCTCGTTTTCGAACCCATGGGGTACCTATGGCACCCGGCACGCTCTGCATCAGGCAGTCAAACTCCTAACCAAATATGCCGCGGCCCGTGCCGGCGGCATCCCCATCACAATCTCATACGCGGCGCGAGGGACGTTTACTCCCAGGAGAGCGCGCCGCCAGTCTGATATTCGATCACCCGCGTCTCGAAGAAGTTGCGTTCCTTCTTCAGGTCGATCATCTCGCTCATCCACGGGAACGGATTTTCCTCGTTCGGGAACAGCGGATCGAGACCGATCTGCTGGCAACGACGGTTGCAGATGAAGCGCAGATAGCTCTTGAACATCGACGCGTTCAGGCCGAGCACGCCGCGCGGCATCGTGTCTTCAGCGTAGCGATATTCAAGGTCGACCGCCTGCTTGAACAGCTCGCGGATTTCCGCGCGGAATTCAGCCGTCCACAGATGCGGGTTTTCAAGCTTGATCTGGTTGATCAGGTCGATGCCGAAATTGCAGTGCATCGACTCGTCGCGCAGGATGTACTGGTACTGCTCCGCCGCGCCGGTCATCTTGTTCTGGCGGCCGAGCGCCAGGATTTGCGTGAAGCCGACGTAGAAGAACAGACCCTCCATCACACAGGCGAACACGATCAGCGACTTGAGCAGCTTCTGGTCTGCCTCAAGCGTGCCGGTCTTGAAGGCCGGGTCGGTCAGCGTATGGATGAACGGGATCAGGAATTCGTCTTTGGCGCGGATCGACGCGACCTCGTGGTACGCGTTGAAGATTTCGCCCTCGTCGAGCCCGAGCGACTCGACGATGTATTGGTACGCGTGGGTGTGGATCGCCTCTTCGAACGCCTGGCGCAGCAGGAACTGGCGGCATTCGGGCGCCGTGATGTGGCGGTACGTGCCGAGCACGATGTTGTTCGCCGCGAGCGAGTCGGCCGTCACGAAGAAGCCGAGGTTGCGCTTGACGACGCGGCGCTCGTCCTCGGTCAGCCCGTTCGGGTCTTTCCACAGGGCGATGTCGCGGGACATATTGATTTCCTGCGGCATCCAGTGATTCGCACAGCCCGACAGATACTTCTCCCACGCCCATTTGTACTTGAACGGAACGAGCTGGTTGACGTCGGTCTGGCCGTTGATGATGCGCTTGTCGGCGACATTCACGCGCGCTTCGGAAGAAGCGGCGCTAGCGTTAGCGGCGGCAGCCGGCGCAACGGTCGCAGCTGCTGCCTGGTTGGCAAGACGGGTGACAGCGGGAGCGACGGCGATGTCGCCCGCGAAGATGTCTTGTGCGGAGGGAGCCTGATGAGCGGAACGCGTTTCGACTTGCGAACCGACAACCGTTCCCGCAGCGTTGCGCAACACGTTTTGTTGCGAAGCGCTCGACGGAGTTACGGCAGTGATCTCGTCATCCCAGTTGAGCATAAATGTCACCATCAATTTAGATCGGTTTGTACCATCTTTTCACGAGCGATAAAAGGGCTCGCTCATGAAAATTCGTGTTTTCGATTCACGTTGCGACCTTCATACAACACTTTGTTCAACAGACTGTGAAGGTCGATGCAGTGAACGCGATTGAAATGCGTGTCGTTGAAGACGTGTCGACGTGTTGCTCTCGATCGTCGGGCGTCGTTTCGAAGCGGCTTCGATGATGTGTTCGATACGGCTTCGACATCACAAAAGAGACTTCGGCGCGTGCTCGCGATGTGCTGCGTTTCATCTGCCGGGTATTCGACCGCCACAGATCGATCGACGACGTGGAGCGTTGCGTGGACCGCATGCATTGCATGTGTTGCGCGGACCGCGCTTGCCACGTGTGCTGCGCGAGTTGCGGGTGCTGCGTGTGTTGCTTTCGGCTACGCCGGCGGCGACGCGAATCGTGTCGACTCGTCTGAAACCGCCGGCGTATTACTGCGTGTTACTGACAAGCCTCGCACTCTTCGAAGCCGGGGTCGCCCGGACGCATCATGCAGACGGGACCGTCCGCTTCCGGCGCCGCTTCGACAGCAGCGACAACGGACGCTTGAGCCGCAGCCGATGCCTGAAGGCCACCGGACGACAGGCCGCCGCTCATCCCGCCATTCGCGCCGAAGCCACCGGCAGCGCCACCGGCGCCGCCCGCACCACCGTCACTGCTCGGCACCGCATTCAGCGCGCCGTGCGCGACCGTCGACTTCTCGACGTGCGTCGCTGCCATCGTGCGCAAGTAGTACGTCGTCTTCAGGCCGCGCAGCCATGCGAGCTTGTAGACCTCGTCGAGCTTCTTGCCCGACGCACCCGCCATATAGATATTGAGCGACTGCGCCTGGTCGATCCACTTCTGACGGCGTGACGCCGCCTCGACGAGCCACTTCGGATCGACTTCGAACGCGGTCGCGTAGATCGCGCGCAGGTCGCCCGGAATCCGGTCGATGCGCGACAGCGAACCGTCAAAGTACTTGAGGTCGGCGACCATCACCTCGTCCCACAGGCCGCGCGCCTTCAGGTCGCGCACGAGGTAGTCGTTGACCACCGTGAACTCGCCCGACAGGTTCGACTTCACGTACAGGTTCTGGAAAGTCGGCTCGATGCACGCGGACACGCCGATGATGTTCGAGATCGTCGCCGTCGGCGCAATCGCGATGCAGTTCGAGTTGCGCATACCGTGTGCCGCGATGCGCGAGCGCAACGCGCTCCAATCCATCGACTCGCTCGAATCGACTTCGACATAGCCACCGCGCGCGTCGGCGAGCAGCTTCAGCGTGTCCTGCGGCAGGATGCCGCGATCCCACAGCGAGCCGCGGTACGTCGAGTAGCGCCCGCGCTCCTGCGCGAGCTCGGTCGACGCCCAGTACGCGTAGTAGCAGACCGCTTCCATCGACCGGTCGGCGAATTCGACCGCTTCTGCCGACGCGTACGGCGTGCGCAGCAGGTGCAGGCAGTCCTGGAAGCCCATGATGCCCATGCCGACCGGGCGGTGCTTGAGGTTCGAGTTACGCGCCTTGGCAACCGCGTAGTAGTTGATGTCGATCACGTTGTCGAGCATCCGCATCGCCACGCTGACCGTGCGCTTGAGCTTGTCGTGGTCGAGCGCGAGCGTGCCGTCGGCCTGCTGCTTCATGTGCGCGACGAGGTTCACGGAGCCGAGATTGCACACGGCGATCTCGGTGTCGCTGGTATTCAGCGTGATCTCGGTGCACAGGTTCGACGAATGGACGACGCCGACGTGCTGCTGCGGACTGCGGATGTTGCACGGATCCTTGAACGTAATCCACGGATGGCCGGTTTCGAACAGCATGCCGAGCATCTTGCGCCACAGTTGGGCCGCCGGAATCTTCTTGAAGAGTTTGAGTTCGCCGCGCGCGACTTTGTCTTCGTAGGCCGTGTAAGCGGCTTCGAAGTCGGCGCCGAACTTGTCGTGCAGATCCGGGCAGGTGGACGGCGAGAACAGCGTCCAGTCGCCGCCCTCGTGCACGCGCTTCATGAACAGGTCGGGAATCCAGTTCGCGGTGTTCATGTCGTGCGTGCGGCGGCGGTCGTCGCCCGTGTTCTTGCGCAGCTCGAGGAATTCCTCGATGTCGAGGTGCCACGATTCGAGGTACGCGCACACCGCGCCCTTGCGCTTGCCGCCCTGGTTTACGGCAACAGCCGTATCGTTGACGACCTTCAGGAACGGCACGACGCCCTGCGACTTGCCGTTGGTGCCTTTGATGTGCGAGCCGAGCGCGCGCACGCGCGTCCAGTCGTTGCCGAGGCCGCCGGCGAACTTCGACAGCAGCGCGTTTTCCTTCAGCGCCTCGTAGATGCCGTCGAGATCGTCGTCGACCGTCGTCAGGTAGCACGACGACAGCTGCGAACGGCGCGTGCCCGAGTTGAACAGCGTGGGCGTCGAGCTCATGAAGTCGAAGCTCGACAGCACGTTGTAGAACTCGATCGCGCGCGCTTCGCGGTCGATTTCGTTCAGCGACAGTCCCATCGCGACACGCATAAAGAATGCCTGCGGCATTTCGATGCGCGTGCCGTCGACGTGCAGGAAGTAGCGGTCGTACAACGTTTGCAGGCCGAGGTAGCCGAATTGCAGGTCGCGGCTTGCGTCGAGCGCCGCGCCGAGACGCTTGAGGTCGAACTGCAGGAGTTTGTCGTCGAGCAGTTCCGCCTGCACACCGCGCTTGATGAAGAGCGGGAAGTATTCGGCGTAGCGCTCGTCCATTTGCGCCTGCGTGACTTCCTCTTCGAGGATTTCGCGGCGAATGGTGTGCAGCAGGATGCGGGCGGTGACCTGGCTGTACGCCGGGTCTTTTTCGATCATCGTGCGCGCGGCGAGGATGGCCGAGTCGTACACCTGGCTCATCGGCACGCCGTCGTACAGGTTCTTCACCGTTTCGGCGACGATCGGCTCCGCGCTCACCGCATCGCCGAGATTCGCGCAGGCCGATTCGATCAGCGCGCGCAGCGCGGGCAGATCGAGCGGACGCGTGACGCCGTTGTCGGTCACGTTAAGGCCCGTCTCGCCAACCTGCTGCTCCGCCGACTGGCTGCGCTCCTGGTGACGCTTCTCGCGATACAGCACGTAGGCGCGCGCGACGTTGTGCTCGCCACCGCGCATCAGCGCGAGTTCGACCTGATCCTGGATGTCTTCGATGTGGAACGTGCCGCCGTTCGGGCGGCTGCGCATCAGCGCGCGCACGACGCCTTGCGTCAGTTGCTCCACGAGTTCGCGCACGCGCGCCGACGCTGCGCCTTGACCGCCGTTGACGGCCAGAAAAGCCTTCGTCGCCGCAATGGCGATTTTAGAAGGCTCGAACGACACCACGCTGCCATTACGACGAATCACCTTGTAGTCGGCGAAAGTCGACGGCGCGAGCGCTTGCGCGCCCTGAGCCTCTCCCGTGAATGGGAGGCCAGTGGGTGCGCCCTCGTACCGGGTCGTCACGTTGTCGGTCGTTTGCATGTGCAAAAGCTCCTGGTCTTGGGGTGGTGCGGACCTAACCGCGGATTAAAACAATCGCTGCGCCGGCGCGGACGCGAGCGAGGTACGGATTCGATAAAAACTGCGCAGGGGATGACCGCCTGGATTGCTGCCGGGGTTGTGCTTCGGTTGCCCTCGGCGCCCACGTGGACGAACTCCACCATGGGCGAATTCCACGAAGTCGACGGATTCGACCTGTTTGCGGCGGCGGGAACAGCGCAACGCGATGACCGGTCCGGAACCGTGACGCAGCCGATGAGGAATCAGATGCGCGCGGACGAGCGTCTTCATCATGCGTGTTGCGATCACTGGCTGGTCCCTTTTTCGAAATGGCTGAAGGTCAACCTGAACTGAAGCGCAGGGTTGAAAACGCGAACCTGAAGATGTGCGCTGCACTATTCACCGCCGCACCATTCACGACACTACGAGGAGTGAACGGACATCACTTCAGAACGCGTCACTTCAGTATTTTTTCAATGCCGGCAATGCTTTAGCACCCTTGGTCGCAAAGCGGGCGCTGCCCCCGAACAACACAACATCTTGTGGAAAACTGCTTTAACGGCACCAAGTATAGTGGACTTTAGCGTGACCGCAATCGAAAAATTTATCCCGCGCGGGTTGACATTTCGTTTCGCCGCAACCGGGCAAGGCTCGCGCACGAGCAAGCCTGGTCGAGCTTTGCGGGTTCCCGTCGCGGGCGCTCATGGCGCGGCCGGACGATGGCGATAGGGGAAATACTGATCGGAAAATGAGGTCTCGCGCTGCAGTCGCGCCCAGTCGAAATGCGGCCCCGGGTCGGTCTTGCGGCCCGGTGCGATGTCAGAGTGACCGGCGATCGCATCGATCGGATAGTGAGCGGCCAACGCTTGTGCGAGCGCGGCGAGGGTCCGGTATTGCGCCGCTTCGAATGGGCTCGCGTCGCTGCCTTCCAGTTCGACGCCAATCGAAAAATCGTTGCAGCGCTCGCGGCCGAAGAAACTCGATGCGCCCGCATGCCAGGCGCGTTCGTCGCACGACACGAACTGCTCGAGCGTGCCGTCGCGATGAATGACGAAATGCGCGGACACGCGCACGCCGCGCAAGTTTGCCGCGTAGTACGGATGCGCGTCGCAGTCGAGCCGGTTCAGGAAAAGATCGGCGATGGCGCCGCCGCCAAACTCGCCCGGCGGCAGGCTGATGTTGTGCACGACGATCAGCGTCGGCACTGCGCCCGCGGGGCGCGCTTCGACATTCGGCGAGGGGAGTCGGCGTGCGGCCGGGACCCAGCCGTCGGCGCCGACCGTGAAGCGATGCCTCATCGGCCTTCGCGGCCTCTGGTTTGCGCAACGCGCGTCGCGAAGCGTTGCGCGTGGTCATGGCCGCAGAAGATCCGGCCGTCGACGGTCACCGAATCGCTCTTCGGAGCGTGCACGCCGCACTCGACGCAGCGGATCATCGGCTCCGGCAATTGATGACGCGCGGCACGGTTACCCGGAGACTGGCCCGCGCCGTTCGTGCCACCCTTCGCCGCCCTGTTTGCACCGTTGGCTTCCGATGCACCGGATTGGCCGCGCGCGTCCTCGCCGGTGCGCGTCGACGTGCGCGCGTCCTGACGCCGCAGCGCCTTGACGAACCACTGGCCGACGAAGAAAAGCAGAATCAGCAGAATGATTTGCCGCATGGGAACACTCAGACCACAGGACGGTGCAGCAGCACCTGGAACACGAAACGGCTGCCGATATAGGCAAGCAGCAATGCGACGAAAGCCGCGAGCACCCAGCGCAACGCGGCGCGGCCGCGCCAACCCGATACTTTACGCGCAGTCAGCAGCGCACCGAACATCAGCCACGACAGGATCGCGAACACGGTCTTGTGATCGAAGCTGAGCGGCCGGTTCACCAGCTGCTCGTTGAACAGCATGCCGGATACCAGCGTGAGCGTGAGCAGCACGAAGCCCGCGCTGATCAGACGGAACAGCAGCTTCTCGAGCGTGAGCAGCGGCGGCAGCGTATCGAGCCAGCTCGAGAGCCAGTTGTTGCCGGCCGCCGCGTTGTGCCGTTGCAGCACGCCGCCGCGGCCGCGCATCGCATGCAGGCGCCGCTCGACGAGCAGCATCAGCACCGCGTGCAGCGCCGCGATCACAAAGAGCCCGTACGCGACGTTCGCGATCAGGAAGTGCAGTTTGAAAAGCGGCGCAGCCGCGTACGACAGCACGCGTACGCCGCCGAACACGAGCGGCAGCAGCGACGCGACGCAGGCGAGCGGCAGCGCGAGCAGCCGCAGGCCGTCGAGTGGAAAGAAGAAACTTTCGATCCAGTAGATGCCGACGCCGAGCCAGAACATCGCGGAGAGCGCGAATGCAAAACCGAACACCATCGCGTCATGCGGGAAGATCGTCGTGTGCAGCAGTACGCCGTGCACGACGAGCGTGATCAACAGCAGGACACGCTCAGCCGGCGACATGCCGACGACCGTTCGCGTGCGCCTCGCAGACGCGCGTAACGACGCGCCTTCGATCGATGCGGCCGAAGGCGCCGTTGCCGGCGAGTTCAGGTTACCGCCCGCGGCCAGCGACGGACCGCCCCCGAGCACCGGCTCGAACGCCGCCTGCCGATGTGAACGCCAGCCTGCTACGGCAAGTCCGCCGTAGAGAAGCGCAGTGAGGGCATACAGTACAATATCCATGTTCGAAGTTTACACTAGGGCCTTTGGCCGCGACGCTTGGCGATATGTGGGCCGGGCGTGGGTTCCATGCGGTATTCCCGCGGTATCCCGCGCCGTTCCATGTTGTGCTGCCATGGTGCTCCATGCAGGGCCGCATGTCCCGCATACACCACTGCGCACACGCCGCCGTCGCGCGCGTAGAAGGCCGCACTGCCCATCGTTACCCACCGGCTCCCCATGCTCGACAATCTCACTCAACGGATGGCGCGCGTCGTCAAGACGCTGCGCGGCGAAGCCCGGCTCACCGAAGCCAATACGCAGGAGATGCTACGCGAAGTTCGCCTTGCGCTCCTCGAAGCCGACGTCGCGCTGCCCGTCGTGCGCGACTTCATCGGTAAGGTAAAGGAAAAGGCGCTCGGCGAGGATGTGATCGGCAGCCTGTCGCCGGGTCAGGCGCTCGTCGGCGTCGTGCAGCGCGAGCTGACCGCGGTGATCGGCGGCGACTATGAAGGCAAGGCCGTCGAACTCAATCTCGCCGTCACGCCGCCGGCCATTATCCTGATGGCCGGTCTGCAGGGCGCCGGTAAAACGACGACGGTCGGCAAGCTCGCGAAGCTCCTGCGCGAGAAGTACAAAAAGAAGGTGCTCACCGTCTCGTGCGACGTCTACCGTCCCGCTGCAATCGCGCAATTGAAGACGGTAACCGAGCAGGTCGGTGCCGACTTCTTTCCGTCCGAGCCCGATCAGAAGCCCGTCGACATCGCGCGCGCCGCGGTCGACTGGGCAAAGCGCCACTATCACGATGTGCTGATCGTCGATACGGCCGGCCGTCTCGGCATCGACGAAGCGATGATGCAGGAAATTTCCGCGCTGCATAGCACGTTGAATCCGGCCGAAACGCTGTTCGTCGTCGATGCGATGCTCGGCCAGGATGCGGTCAACACGGCGAAGGCGTTCAACGACGCACTGCCGCTCACTGGCGTCGTGCTGACGAAGCTCGATGGCGACTCGCGCGGCGGCGCGGCGTTGTCGGTGCGGCACGTGACGGGCAAGCCGATCAAGTTCGTCGGCGTTGCGGAAAAGCTCGACGGCCTCGAAATCTTCTATCCGGATCGCATGGCGAACCGGATCCTCGGCATGGGCGACATCCTCGCGCTCGTCGAAGAGGCACAGCGCGGCGTCGACGTGCAGGTCGCGCAGAAGCTCGCGGACAAGGTCAAGAAAGGCGGCGACTTCGACCTCAACGATTTCCGCGCGCAACTGTCGCAGATGAAGAACATGGGCGGCCTGTCGTCGCTGATGGACAAGCTGCCCGCACAATTCCAGCAGGCCGCAGCCGGTGCCGATATGGGCCAGGCCGAAAAGCAGATGCGCCGGATGGAGGGCATCATCAACTCGATGACGCCGCTGGAGCGCGCGAAGCCTGACCTGATCAAGGCGACCCGCAAACGCCGCATCGCGGCGGGCGCCGGCGTGCAGGTGCAGGAAGTGAACCGCATGCTCAATCAGTACGATCAGATGCGCACGATGATGAAGAAACTGAAGGGCGGCAACCTGCAGAAGATGATGCGCGGCATGAAAGGCATGCTGCCGGGCATGCGCTAAATGCAACCCGGCGCGCAATAGCGCGTGCAATGGCCAATGGCCGACGCAACAACCGAGACAGTGACCGAGACGACATCGGGCGCGATGCCGGGTTTATTCTGTGGCGCGCGGCGCCGTTGTCTCGCACACTAATATGTATACCGTTACCGCCCGCCTAACGTCATGAACCGCGAAGAAGCCCTGCAGATTTTCAGCCAGTCCGAGGAGATCGTATCGGCCGCCGACGTCGACGCGTCGATCGAGCGGATGGCCGGCGAGATCCGCGCCGAAATGAGTGACGTGTTCCCGCTCGTGCTGTCGGTGATGGGCGGCGCCGCGGTGTTCACCGGCATGCTGCTGCCGCATCTCGACTTCCCGCTCGAATTCGACTACATCCACCTCACGCGATACCGGAACACCACGCAAGGCAGCCACGACATGCAGTGGCGTGTCGCACCGGCCGAATCGGTGAAGGACCGCGTCGTGCTCGTGCTCGACGATATCCTCGACGAAGGCGAGACGATGGCGGCGATCCGCGACCGCATTCTCGCGATGGGCGCCAAGCGCTTTATGAGCGCAGTCCTGTGCGAGAAGACCATTGCGAAAGCGAAGCCGCTGCGCCCCGACTTCTGCGGCTTCCAGGTACCGGACCGTTATGTGTTCGGCTGCGGCATGGATGCAAAGGGCTACTGGCGAAATTTGCCGACTATTCGCGCGCTGACTGCGGGCGCGTGAGCGCGCGCTAAGCCTGGGCGCTGTCGTTGAGCGCTGCGTCGAGCGCTGGCGTCGCACGCGTGAGGACGCGCAGTGGTGGCGCGAACACGCATGCCGGGCGCCCGCCGGCCCGGCATGCCGTCGTCGTCAAAGCTGGTGCACGAACGCGCGGATCCCGGCCAGAATCATTTCGACTGAAATCGCAACCAGCACGAGACCCATCAGCCGCTCGAACGCGGTGACCGTCCGTTCGCCGAGCCACTGCTGAATGCGCTCCGACAGTACGAGCACGATCGCGCAGACCACCATCGTCACGCACAGCGCCGCGATCCATTCGAGCATCTTGCCCGGCGCTTGCGACGTCAACAGCATGACCGTTGCGAGCGCCGACGGACCGGCCAGCGCGGGAATCGCGAGCGGCACGATCAGCGGCTCGCCGCCGCGAATGACGCCGGTCAGGCCATCGGGATGCGGGAAGATCATTCTGATCGCAATCAGAAACAGCACGATGCCGCCGCCGATGCGTAACGACAGATCGGTCAGATGCATCATCCGCAAAAAGCGGTCGCCTGCCAGCATGAAGGCCAGCAGGATGCCGAACGCAATCGCAACCTCGCGCAGAATCACGACCGCCCGGCGGTGCGGCGTCACGCCCCTCAGACAGCTGACGAAGAGCGGAATATTGCCGAGCGGATCCGTAATCAGAATCAGCAGGATCGTTGCGGACAGGAAGTTGTATTCCATGCCCGCTCCGATCAGTGCGCGAGTGATGCCTTGATTTTGTCGATGACCGTTCGCGCGGCGTCTTCGACGGGCAGCAGGGTCGCTTCGGTATCGCGGCGGCCCTGATATTCGATCTTGCCGTCCTTCAGGCCGCGATCGCCGATCACAAGCCGGTGCGGCACGCCGATCAGTTCCCAGTCGGCGAACATCACGCCGGGGCGCTCGCCGCGATCGTCGAGGATCACGTCGACGCCGGCCGCCATCAGTTCGGCATAGAGCTTGTCGGCCTGCTCGCGCACGGCGTCGCTGCGGTCGTAACCCATCGGGCACAGCACGACTTCGAACGGCGCGATCGATTCCGGCCAGATGATGCCCTTATCGTCGAAGTTCTGCTCGATCGCCGCACCGAGAATGCGCGTGACGCCGATGCCGTAGCAACCCATTTCCATCGGCTGCGGCTTGCCGGTTTCGTCGAGGCACGTCGCGTTCATCGCGACCGAGTAGCGCGTGCCGAGCTGGAACACGTGACCGACCTCGATGCCGCGGCAAATGTCGAGCACGCCCTTGCCGTCCGGCGAAGGATCGCCCTTCACGACGTTGCGGATATCGGCGACGGCCGGCTCCGGCAGATCGCGGCCCCAGTTCACGCCGGTCGTGTGGAAGTCGACTTCGTTCGAGCCCACCACGAAATCGCTCATATTCGCGACCGTGCGATCGGCAATCACGTTGACAGGCTTCTTCGTGTTCAACGGCCCGAGATAGCCGGGCGGCGTGCCGAACCACTCGACAATCTCGGCTTCCGTCGCGAAGCGGAAATCGCCGAGGCCGGGCAGTTTGCTCGCCTTGATCTCGTTCAGTTCATGGTCGCCGCGCAGCAGCAACAGCCAGATGGTCGGCGCGGCGCCTTCGTTCTCGGTGGCGAGCACGATCGACTTGATCGTGCGCTCGAGCGGGATATTCAGGAATTCGGCGACCTGCTCGCATTTCGCCTTGCCGGGCGTCGCGGTTTTCGTGAGCGGCTCCGCGGGCGCGGCGCGTTGCGCGATCAAGGGCAGCGCGTCGGCGGCTTCGACGTTCGCCGCGTACTCCGACGTCGGGCAGTATGCGATCGCATCTTCGCCCGTGTCGGCGATCACGTGAAATTCGTGCGAGCCGCTGCCGCCGATCGCACCGTTGTCGGCCGCCACCGCGCGAAATTCGAGACCAAGACGCGTGAAGATCCGCACGTACGCGTCGTACATCTTGCGATACGACTCCTTGAGGCCGTCCACGTCTTTGTCGAACGAGTACGCGTCCTTCATGATGAACTCGCGGCCGCGCATCACGCCGAAACGCGGACGGATTTCATCGCGGAACTTCGTCTGCACCTGATAGAAGTTCACCGGCAATTGACGGTAGCTCTTGATCTGGTTGCGCGCGATATCGGTGACGACTTCTTCGTGCGTCGGCCCGAGCACGAAGTCGCTCTGCTTGCGATCCTTGAAGCGCAACAGTTCGGGACCGTACTTGATCCAGCGGCCCGATTCCTGCCACAGTTCCGCCGGCTGCACCGACGGCATCAGCAATTCGATTGCGCCCGCCCGGTTCATTTCCTCGCGCACGATCGCTTCCACTTTGCGGATCGAACGCAGGCCGATTGGCAGATAGTTATAGATGCCGCCGGCCACGCGACGGATCATGCCCGCGCGCACCATAAGCTTGTGGCTGACAATTTCGGCGTCGGCAGGCGCTTCCTTGAGCGTGCCGATAAAGAAACGGGAGGCTTTCATTCAGAGTTTTCCAAAAGCGGCGGAACCGGGTCGGGCCCGCCCGAAGAGATGAAACGGTAGCATCTGCGGACCGGTTCGCCAAATCCACGCCAGATCTGGTCGAAAAGCTCGCCGGTCGAGCGTGAAATGTGCGTGAAGCTCGCGCGGAATGCAATCACAGAATGCGCTCGCGTGTTGCCGCGCCATGCACGAACGAAACGGGATTGCGATGCGACATTTACCGCGTGGCATCGGACACGATCGTGGTCCAGACCGATCGAACCGAATGGCGACGACGTGCAATACCGATGCCGTTCAGATGAGTCTGAGGCGCCGCCCGTGCTGCCGTCTGCGGGTCATCCACAGTGCCGCCGGGGTGCCGCCGGGGTGCGTTTGGACCATTATCTGTTTATAATCAAAGCAATTTTAAAGGATTCGAAGGTGGTTGTATGCTGGATCGTGAAGGCTTTCGCCCGAACGTCGGCATCATCCTCTTGAACGCGCACAACGAGGTGTTTTGGGGTAAGCGGCTCCGTGAACATTCCTGGCAGTTTCCGCAAGGGGGCATCAAATATGGTGAAACCCCCGTGCAAGCGATGTATCGGGAGTTACACGAAGAAACCGGGCTGCTTCCCGAGCACGTCAAGGTGGTCGGTCGCACGCGCGACTGGTTGCGTTATGAGGTGCCGGACAAGTTCATCAAGCGTGAAGTACGCGGGCATTACCGTGGCCAGAAACAGATCTGGTTCCTGCTCCGGATGGTCGGGCGCGATTGCGATATCTGCTTGCGCGCCACGGATCACCCGGAATTCGACGCATGGCGCTGGAACGACTATTGGGTGCCGCTCGACTGTGTGATCGAGTTCAAGCGGGATGTGTATCAGTTGGCGCTAACGGAGCTTTCCCGTTTCCTGCGCCGCGCCGCGCCGCGTGCGGAAAAACCGGGGGGGCATCACGGGCAGCGCTATCCGCGGATGGCGTCGTCGGTGAATGTGCCGCCGGGGTCGGGCGTTTCCGCGCCATCCTCATTCTCGGTTTCATCTTCGCCGAACGTTGCGCCATCGGTCGGCAATACGTCGGCTGTTGCCGTGGAAGCGGCGCTGCCCGCTCCGCTGGAATCCGACTGTTCGGCCGCCGGGAGCGTGATTGTTCGCGTGCCGGGTTTGCGCGAAGCGCCGCAAGACTGATATCGTGCAGCGCGTTGCGGCGCCTTGTGCCGCGTTAGCCGGGGCGGCACATCCGCCGCCATACCGGCGTTTCGGGGAATTTCACTTGAAATTGTTTGCTCTCGCGGTGGCGTGTGTGGCCACCGGCGCCTTGCTGGCCGGCTGCTCAAGTAACAAGCAGCCGACACCGCAAAAGGACGCGGACTTCCACTACCTGCTGGACATGCCTACCAACTGGACCGAGAACAAGGTCGATACGCTGCCGCCGCTGCCCAACCAGGCCGACCTGCTACCGTTCGAAGTCTCGCAGAACACGCCGCTCAGTTTCTTTGTCGACGCGAAGTCGATATCGGTGGGGTCGGACGGCGTCGTGCGCTACACGGTCGTCGTGACGAGCCCGGGCGGTGCACGCAACATCAATTACGAAGGCATTCACTGCGACAACTACACGTGGCGTCTGTATGCGGGCCTCAACGAGGACCACGACGACTGGGATCGCACCGTCGCCAACGACTGGACGCGCATTGAGAACGGCGACCTCAACGCGTACCGCGCTTCGCTGTATCAGGACTTTTTCTGCGCGAACCGCCTGCCCGTGGGCTCGGCGAAGACGATCGTCAACAACATCCGGTACAACCGGACCCAGGGCGACTTGCAGACCCGGTGATTGACTGAACGCGTCGTTCTCGCGGCGCGTGGCTTCGACGAGCAAGGCGTGGTGTCGAACGCGGGTCGCGAGCAGCGCAAATGCGGGGCGAGCCCTGTGCGCGCCGCCGCGTGAACGCTAAACGAGCACCAGGTTGTCGCGGTGAATCAGTTCGGGTTCGAGCATATACCCGAGCACCGATTCGATCTCGCCGCTCGGACGACGTTGAATCAGCTTCGTCTCGGAACTGCTGTAATTCGTGAGACCACGCGCGACTTCGCGCCCTGCCGCGTTCACGCACGCAATCACCTCGCCGCGCGCGAACGCACCCTGCACGTCGACGACCCCGATCGGCAGCAGGCTCTTGCCGCCCGCGGTGAGCTTCTCCACCGCACCATCATCGATCACCACGTGGCCACGCACCTGCAAGTGGTCCGCCATCCATTGCTTGCGCGCCGCCATGCGCGCGGTACGCGCAATCAGCTGCGTGCCGATCGCTTCGCCGCACGCAAGCCGCGCGAGCACATCCGCCTCTCGACCGCTCGCAATGACGGTGTTCGCGCCGCTGTGCGCCGCGCGCTTCGCCGCGAGAATCTTGGTCAGCATGCCGCCGCGTCCGATACTCGAGCCCGCGCCGCCTGCCATCGCCTCGAGTTCGGGTGAGCCCGCGTCGGCCTGCTGCACGAGCGTCGCGGTCGGATCCTTGCGCGGATCGGCGGTGAAAAGGCCTTGCTGATCCGTGAGGATAATCAGCGCATCGCCTTCGATCAGATTGGCGACCAGCGCGCCGAGCGTATCGTTGTCGCCGAACTTGATTTCGTCGGTGACGACCGTGTCGTTTTCGTTGATGATCGGCACGACGCCCAGGCGCAGCAGCGTAAGCAGCGTCGAGCGCGCGTTCAGATAGCGCTCGCGGTCGGCGAGGTCCGCGTGTGTGAGCAGAATCTGCGCGGTGCGGATCGAGTGCTCGGCGAAGCGGCTTTCATAAACCTGCGCGAGCCCCATTTGCCCGACGGCGGCCGCAGCCTGCAATTCGTCGATCTCGCGCGGCCGCCTCGTCCAGCCGAGGCGCTGCATGCCCTCGGCAATCGCACCGGAACTGACGAGCACGACCTCCTTGCCTTGCTCACGCAGCGCGGCGATCTGCGCAGCCCAACGGCCGATTGCCGTATGGTCGAGACCGCGCCCGTCGTTCGTGACGAGGCTCGATCCGACTTTCACAACGAGCCGGCGGGAATCTGCGATGACGGAACGCATTTGTGCGCGATCTCCAACAGGGTTCATGGGTGATGAGTCAGGCCGTCGACCGGCAACGACGCAGCGATCAGTCTTGCGGCGGCAAGGCCGATGCCCCATTGTTGCCGCTTCCGGACTCCGCGCGGAAACGCACGTCGGCGGCGAGATCTTCGGCCTCAGCGGCGCGATGCGCATCGGAGTGTTCGGCGAGATAGTCGTACACCGCGTAACAGAGGCTCTCGCACCCTTGGCCCGTCAACGCGGAGATCTGATAAACCGGCCCATCCCATTCGAATCCCTTCAGGAACGCGGCGACACGCGCTTCGCGCTCGTCTTCGGGAATCATGTCGAGCTTGTTCAACACGAGCCAGCGCGGCTTCGCAAACAGCAACTCGTCGTATTTGCGCAGTTCGTTGACGATCGCCTTTGCTTCGGCGACCGGATCGACCGCTTCATCGAACGGAGCGAGATCGACGATGTGCAACAGCAAGCCCGTGCGCTGCAGATGTCGCAGAAATTGATGACCGAGGCCCGCACCTTCAGCCGCGCCTTCGATCAGGCCCGGAATGTCGGCAATCACGAAGCTACGGCTCGGCCCCACACGCACGACGCCCAGATTCGGCGCAAGCGTGGTGAACGGATAGTCGGCAATTTTCGGCCGCGCGTTCGATACCGATGAAATGAACGTCGACTTGCCCGCGTTCGGCATACCGAGCAGCCCGACATCAGCGAGCACTTTCAGTTCGAGACGCACCATGCGGCGCTCGCCGGGCTTGCCGTCCGTCTTCTGGCGCGGTGCGCGATTCGTGCTCGACTTGAAATGCAGGTTGCCCAGGCCACCGGCGCCGCCCTTCGCGACCTGCACGACCTGATTGTGCTCGGTCAGGTCCGCGATCAGTTCGCCGGTGTCGAGATCGGTAATCACGGTGCCGACCGGCATGCGCAGCGTGATGTCGTCGCCGCCCTTGCCGTAGCAGTCGGAGCCTCGCCCGTTTTCACCGTTGCGCGCCTGATGCTTTTTCGAATAACGGTAGTCGATCAGTGTGTTGATGTTGCGATCCGCGACCGCATAGACACTGCCGCCACGCCCGCCGTCGCCGCCATCCGGGCCGCCGAACGGGACGAACTTCTCGCGGCGCATCGACGCACTGCCATCGCCTCCGTCGCCGGCGATGACTTCGATTTTCGCTTCGTCAATGAACTTCATGAGTCGCTCCGTCCCGTTCGTACCGTTTGTTGCTGCGTTGTTGCTGCGTTGTTGCTGCGTTGTTGCTGCGTTGTTGCTGCGTTGTTGCTGCTGTTGCTCTTGCTGTTTGATGCGATTCGATGCGTCGCGAACCAGCCGTACTGCCGCTATTTTGCCCCGCGCCGCAACGGTTCAACAATCTGCCAATCGGCCAGTTGCGGTGCGCACGTGAAGCGTGCTTGCCGCATCGAAGAAAAACCAATAAAAAAGCCCCGCTAACTTCGCGGGGCCTTTTTTCCGGCGCTGAAGCCCGACCTGCTTAACCTGGCAAATGAATTACCTGGGAATTCAGGCCGCTGCCGGGACAACGTTGACCGTGTGCTTCTTGTCGGCGCCTTTCGTCGTGAACTTGACGTGGCCGTCGACCAGCGCGAACAACGTGTGATCCTTGCCGATACCGACGTTCAGGCCCGGGTGCAGACGCGTGCCGCGCTGACGGACGATGATGCCGCCGGCGAGGATTGCCTGACCGCCAAAAACCTTCACGCCGAGGCGTTTCGACTCGGAGTCGCGGCCGTTCCGGGACGAGCCGCCTGCCTTTTTGTGTGCCATCTGATAGCTCCTTGCCCGATGCGCTTACGCGTTGATCGCGTCGATGCGCAGTTCGGTGTAGTTCTGGCGGTGGCCGCCGTGCTTCTGGTAGTGCTTCCGGCGACGCATCTTGAAGATGGTCACTTTGGCGTGACGACCGTGAGAGACAACGGTAGCCTTGACGGAAGCCCCACTGACCAGCGGCGTACCGAATTTAATCGATTCGCCTTCGCCTACTGCGAGAACCTGGTCGAGCGTGATTTCTGCGTCAATGTCTGCCGGTATCTGTTCTACTTTAAGTTTTTCGCCGACAGCAACCTTGTACTGCTTGCCGCCGGTTTTTATGACCGCGTACATTGAAAACCTCACTCTTTATTCGTGATTCATCGTGAATCATTTTTCCCGACGCACCGCGCGCGGAAACCCGTGATTATACATAGAGTTAGCTGCACGGTCAAAGTCAATCGTCGTCGCGTCGCGCGGAGCCGGCGCGGGCACGCGTGACACCCGCCCCATGCCGGTCCGGCGCTCGCCCGGTGTGCGCCTCGTACCCTGAAGATAGGCCGAATGGCCAGAAAGGCCGCGCATCCCGACCCGGCGGCGCGGAAATTGCACGATTCGCCTTATAATTCGCGGCATTACCCCAAATCGCCACCATGTCGTCGACCGCCACTCCCGCACCCAACGCCGCCAGCCTGCTCGCACCCATCGCCGAAGACATGCAGCAGGTCAATCGTGTCATCCGGCACCGTCTGGCGTCCGAGGTGATGCTGATCAATCAGATCTCCGAGTACATCATCAGTGCCGGCGGCAAGCGCCTGCGTCCGGCGTTGCTGCTGCTCGTCGCGGGCGCGCTCGGCGATACCACCGGGCAGCGTCACGAACTGGCTGCGGTGATCGAGTTCATCCATACGGCCACGCTGCTGCACGACGACGTCGTCGACGAATCCGATCTGCGTCGCGGCCGGCAAACCGCGAATGCGCTTTTCGGCAATGCGGCTAGCGTGCTCGTCGGCGACTTTCTCTATTCGCGGTCGTTCCAGATGATGGTCGGCGTCGGCAAGATGCGCGTGATGGAAATCCTGTCGGAAGCGACGAACATCATTTCCGAAGGCGAGGTGCTGCAACTGCTCAACATGCACGACGCAGACGTCGACGAAGCGCGCTACATGCAGGTGATCCGCTACAAGACAGCGAAACTGTTCGAAGCGGCCGCGCAGTTGGGCGCCGTGCTGTCCGACGCGGACGAAACGACCGAGGCAGCCGCAGCGGAATTCGGCCGGCGCATCGGCACCGCATTCCAGATCATGGACGACTGGCTCGATTACACCGGTACACCGGAATCGATGGGCAAGAATGCCGGTGACGACTTGCGCGAAGGCAAGCCCACGCTGCCGCTGATTTACCTGATCGAACGCGGCACGCCCGAACAGGGCGCGCTTGCGCGCGAAGCGATCGTGCAGGGCGGCACGGATCGCTTCGAGACGATCTTCGAAGCGATCACGCATTCGGGCGCGCTGGACCACACGCTGCAGTGCGCAAAGCAGGAAGCACAAGCGGCGGCCGCCGCGATTTCTTTGTTTCCCGATTCCATTTACAAGGAAAGCCTGCTAGAATTATGTTCTTACTCGACGACGAGACAGTCTTAAATAAGACCGATTCGCGCAACGAGTCCAGCAAGAGTCACGCAGTACAATGCAGGATAAATCGGGGTGTAGCTTAGCCTGGTAGAGCGCTACGTTCGGGACGTAGAGGCCGGAGGTTCGAATCCTCTCACCCCGACCAGAATTTTTGAAAAACCGCGCAACGTAGCGCGGTTTTTTTTCGCCCACGGTTTTGGCCCGCCTCGCCACTCACAGCCTCTGTCTTTTGGCCGATGGGGTGCGCCGAACCCCTCTGCTATATTCTCCCCATCCCCTTCCCCTTACTTCACGACGCGTGGAACAACTTCCCTTATGGGCGCAGATAGGCGCCGTCCTGGTCCTGCTGATCTGTTCGAGTTTCTTCTCCATTTCCGAAACGGCGATGATGGCGCTCAACCGTCATCGCCTCAAGCATCTGACCAACAAAGGTGTGCTCGGAGCAAAAAAGACGCAGGGCCTGCTTTCACGCACGGACCAGTTGCTAAGCGTGATCCTGATCGGCAACAACCTCTTCAATACGATCATCCCGGTGCTCACGACATCGATTGCACTGCGCACGTTCGGCAGCAACAGCGTCGTGCTGTCGGTGTCGACGGGCATCGTCGCGTTTCTGATTATCGTGTTCGCGGAAATTGCACCGAAGATCGTTGGTGCGACGTACCCCGAAAAGATCGCTCTGCCTGCGAGTTTTCTGATTGCGCCACTAATGCGCATCGCAAAACCGCTGATCTGGTTCGTGAATCTGTTCGCCAACGGTTTTTTGCGCCTGTTGCACATCAATACCGGCGGCACGCGCGATCAGCGCCTGTCGACCGAAGAGTTGCGCACCATCGTGCTCGAGTCCGGCAGCTTCATGCCGACCAAGCACCGCAGCATCCTGCTCAACCTGTTCGATCTCGAGAACATTTCGGTCGACGACGTCATGATTCCGCGCCGCCGCATCGAGGCGCTCGATTTCGACGCGCCGTTCGATCAGATCCTGCATCAACTCGAAACCTGCTATCACAACAAGCTGATCGTCTATCAAGGCGATATCGATCGCGTGCTCGGCGTGCTGCATGTGCGCAAGACGCTCGCCGCGCTCCACAACCAGGAGCTCGAACGCGAAACGCTGCGCGAACTGCTTGCCGAGCCGTACTTCGTGCCGTCCGGTACGCCCGTCTTCCAGCAGTTGCAGTACTTCCAGGAAAGCCGCCATCGCACCGCCCTCGTCGTCAATGAATACGGCGAATTGCAGGGTCTTGTCACACCCGAGGACATCATCGAAGAACTGATCGGCGAATTCACGACGTCGGTGCCGCGTAGCGCGAGTTCTCGCGGTGGCTGGGACGACAAAGGCGAGTGCATCGTGGCCGGCAGCATGCCGCTGCGCGAGCTCAACCGCTGGCTGCAACTGAAACTGCCGACCGACGGCCCGAAGACGCTCAACGGCCTCATCCTCGAGATTCTCGAAGAGATTCCCGAGGGCGATGTCTGCGTGCAGATCGCCGACGTCAAGCTCGAAGTGATGCGCAGCGACGATCAGGCGATTCGCACCGTGAAGCTGTTCCGCCCGGGGCAGAAAGCCGGCGCGAAGGTCGCGAGGTTGCTAGGCCGCTGATGTCAGTAGGTGGGCGGGCGCGGCGCGCCGCGCGCCGACCTTCCGCGATTGTTGTCATCACTCTTGTCATCACTCTTGCCATGGCGCGGGCCGCGGACGCAGCACGCGGGGTAGCGCATCGTACTGCAAATGAAAGCGGCGCACAGCTAGCCGAACGGCCTAATGGCGGCCACAGCCGCGATACCGGATGATGACGCCGTCCAGTTGCACAGGCGGCTTTCGGCCGGTACCCGATGACTCCTCTTCCTTCCTTCGCAGCGCACGCATCAGACTTCGCTGGCGAGCACAACGCGACGCCCGGCGCGGTTTTTCGAACCGTCGCAGACGAAGCCGACGCCCCGCCCGCCGTTCGCCTGCTCACCGAAACGCTGCACGAAGCGGCGCGCCGCAACGCGTCGGATCTGCATATCGAACCGTCGGAGCACGGCTGGCGCATCCGCTTGCGCATCGACGGCGTGCTGCACGAAGTCGCGCAACCGCCAGCCCATCTGCGCGACGCCTTCATCACGCGCGTGAAGGTGCTCGCGCGCATGGATATAGCGGAGCGCCGCGTGCCGCAGGACGGCCGGCTGCGACTCGCGAGCGGCGCAGGGCGCGTCGAAGACTATCGCGTGAATTCGCTACCCACGCTGTATGGTGAAAAGCTCGTGCTGCGCCGGCTCGAGTCGCTGCCGGCCGGTCTTTCGCTCGCCTCGCTCGGCCTTACGGTCGAACAGCGCGCGAGCGTCGAACAGGCGATCCGCGCGCCGCACGGCCTCATGCTCGTCACCGGTCCAACGGGAAGCGGCAAGACGCTCTCGCTGTACTGCTTCCTGCAAATGCTCAATGCCGTCTCGCGTAACCTGTGCTCGGTCGAAGACCCGGCGGAAATCCAGCTTGCGGGTATCAATCAGGTCAGTGTGCGCGAAAAGGCCGGCCTCACGTTCGCCACCGCGTTGCGCGCGTTTCTGCGGCAGGATCCCGATGTGATCATGGTCGGCGAAATTCGCGACGAAGAAACCGCGGACGTCGCTGTCAAGGCGGCGCAAACCGGCCACCTCGTGCTGTCGACGTTGCACACGAACGACGCGCCCGCCGCCATCGCGCGGCTTATCGACATCGGCGTCGCACCGTACAACCTCGCGGGCGCGCTTCGCATGGTGACCGCGCAGCGTCTCGTGCGCAAACTCTGCGCCGAGTGCAAAACGCCGGACGTTCAATCCGCCGCCGCGTTACGCGCCGCAATGCACGCGGCAGGCAGCTGCGAAGCCAGTCTCGAAGGCACGCTTCCATACGCGGCAGCAGGCTGCAATGCATGTCACGGCATCGGCTACCGCGGACGTATCGGCGTCCATCAGGTGATGCCGGTTTCCGACGCGATGCGCGAGTTGATCGTCGTGGGCGCGAGCACGCAGACGCTCACGCAACAGGCACGCGCCGAAGCGGTCGGCACATTGCGCGACGCCGCGCTCGCGCGCGTCGTCGACGGCACGACGAGCCTCGCCGAAGCGCTCTGCGCGACCGAGATCGCATAAGGGCCGCTGCAATGGTGACGGATTCGTTATCGCAGGAACTGCGCTTCAGATGGCGTGGCATCGAGGCCGACGGGAGGCACAGGAGCGGCTCGGTCATCGCGGCCGACGTCGTCGCGGCGCGCGCGAAGATCAGGCGCGACGGCCTCTTTATTGTCGAACTCGCCGCGCAAGGCCCCGCGCCCCGCGCGCAGGCGCGTTCCGCCGACGTCACGCGCTTCACGCGCCAACTCGCGAGCCTGTTGCGCGCCGGCTTGCCGCTTGCGCCGTCGCTCGAATTGCTGGCCGACGCGCCGGCGTCCTCCGGCAAAACGCATGGCATGTCGCGCATCGTCGGTGCGCTTGCGCGCGACATCGTCGCGGGCGTCAGCTTTTCGCAAGCGCTGCGCTCGCGGGCCGATCAGTTCGGTCCGTTGTACGCGCAACTGGTTGCGGTGGGCGAAACGTCGGGTTCGCTTGCACAAGTGCTCGCGCGTATCGCAGACGACCGTGAGCGTTCCACCGCACAGCGTGCGAAAGTACGCGCGGCGCTCACGTACCCGACCGCTATCCTCGTACTCGCGGTGGCGATCACCGCGGCGCTGCTGATATGGGTCGTTCCGACCTTCAAGCAGATCTTCGACGGCTTCGGCGCCGCGCTGCCTGCGCCGACGCAAGCGGTACTTGCGCTTTCCGCGGGCGCCGCGAAATGGAGCTTGCCGATCGTCGTGTTCGGAGTCGCCGCGGGAACCAGCTTCGCGAAATTGCTGCGCACGTCGGAGGCGGCTCGGCTCCACTGCGCGCGGTTATCATTGCGCGCGCCCATTATCGGACCGCTGCTGACCATACTCTGCGCGGCACGCTGGAGCCGCGCGCTGGGCACGCTGCTCTCGGCCGGCACGCCGCTCGCCGATGCTTTCACGTCGCTCGATCACGCAACCGGCAATGCGTACTTCGACCGCGCGACCGCCGGCATCGCCGCGAGACTGCGCGACGGCGAGCGGCTTGCGGCTGCGATGCAGGCCACCCAATGCTTTCCGCCCGAGGTCGTGCAACCCGTCGCGGTCGCGGAGGAGTCGGGCACCCTCGATACGATGCTGCTCGATGTCGCATCGCTGTGCGATCGTCAGGTAGACGAACAGACCGGCTCGCTCGCGAGCCTGTGCGAACCGCTCGTGATCGCGGTGCTCGGGCTGCTTGTGGGTGGGCTCGTCATTGCAATGTATCTTCCCATCATTCAACTAGGCAACGTGGTGTAGCATCCAGCCGAATCGAGAACCTCAACCATGCCGGCCGCGTTCAGAACCGTGTCAGACCACCTCTACAACATGTCGTATCCGTCGCCTTCAGGGTTGTCTTCGGGGTCGCTCGTCGTGTCGCCCATGGGGTTGCCGATCGGGTCGCAAATCGGCTCGCCTGTCGCGTCGGTCGTTGCCTGGCTCGACAATCTGTCGGCTGCGGCCGGCGCGGCCTTCGCGATGCTGCCGCTCGCGCTGCAGATCGTCTTCGCGGTCGCGTTCGGGCTCGTGGTCGGCAGTTTCCTGAACGTCGTCGTGCACCGGCTGCCGATCATGCTCGAACGCGCATGGCGTGCCGAAGTCGCCGATGTCACCGGTCAGCAAGTCGAAAACGACGGCCTGCCGCCGCGTTATAACCTGTGGCTGCCGCGCAGCGCATGCCCGCATTGCGGCCACTTGCTGCGCGCGTGGGAAAACGTGCCCATCCTCAGCTATCTGCTGCTCCGCGGCCGCTGCTCGCAATGCAAAACGCGCGTGAGCCTCCGTTATCCATTGATCGAAATGGCAAGCGCCGTCTGTGCGGTCGCGTCGCTCGTGCTGTTCGGTCCGAGCGGCACCGCGCTCGCCGCGTTTGGCCTCTGTGCCACGCTGCTCGCGACGAGCGCTATCGATATCGACACGCACCTGCTGCCCGATTCGCTAACGCTGCCTTTGCTGTGGACGGGCCTGATCCTCAACTTCGGCGGCCTCTTCGCGAGTCTGTCCGATGCCGTGCTCGGCGCGATTGCCGGTTATCTCGCGCTATGGTGCGTACACTGGGCGTTCAAGCTCGTGCGCGGCATCGAAGGCATGGGCTACGGCGACTTCAAGCTGCTCGCCGCACTGGGCGCCTGGCTTGGTTGGGCCGCGCTGCCGCAAATCATTCTGATCGCCGCGGTCGCCGGCGCGCTCGTCGGTCTCGTTGCCACCTGGCGCGGCCGGATGCGCTTCGAAGAACCGCTGCCGTTCGGCCCGTTTCTCGCGGCCGGCGGCGCGCTTACGCTGTTTCTCGGTACGCCGCTTTATTTCGCTCTCGGAGGCTGACGCATGTTTGCTGTTGGGTTGACGGGCGGCATCGGCAGCGGCAAGTCCTTCGTCGCCGACCGCTTTGCGGCGCGCGGCGTGCCAATCATCGACACCGACGCGATCGCGCATCGCATCACGGCGCCGCACGGCCTTGCGATGCCCGCGATCGCGAGCGAATTCGGCGCTTTGTTCGTCGCCCCCGACGGTTCGCTCGATCGCGCACGCATGCGAGCGCTTGTCTTTAGCGACGAAAACGCGAGGCGCCGCCTCGAAGCGATCACTCACCCGTTGATCCGTGCGGAGACCGAACGTGAGCGGCGCGAAGCGCGCGGCCCCTATGCAATGATCGTGGTGCCGCTGCTCGTCGAATCGGGAAGCTGGAAGACGCGTGTGAATCGCGTGCTCGTCGTCGACTGCAGCGTCGAGACGCAGATCGGGCGCGTCATGCGCCGCAACGCGTTCACGCGCGAACAGGTGCTTGCGATCATCGCCCGCCAGGCGACGCGTGAGGCGCGCCTCGCAGCTGCCGACGATGTGATCGTCAACCACGACCAGTCAACGGTCGAAGCACTCGATGCGCGCGTCGAAGAATTGCACCGCCTGTATATCTCCGAATCATCCGCCGGCGCGCCATAAGCCCGTATACAAGTGCTGATGCGGCACCCGTGCTCAAGTCATTCCGGTTGCGAAAATGTCCCTCGAGCGCCCCCGATAATCTGAAGGTCGGCGGAAAATCGGGCAGCGCGCCGCGATTTCGCAGTAACCGGCGCGAAACGTGAGCGAAACACGAGCGAAAAATTTGCGAACTGGACGGATCCAGTGTTTCATTGCTAGGGTAGAGCCACGGCATTAGAATGTCCTGCAATTCAGTTACCGACCACGCGCGAGGCGATCCCGCTTGATTCTTTACGAGTATCCCTTCAACGAGCGAATCAGGACGCTGTTGCGCCTCGAAGACCTGTTCGAGCGCTTTACGTTCTTTTTGACTCAGGAAGATCCGAGGGAACATCATGTCGCGCTGACCACGCTGTTCGAGATCTCCGAAGTCGCCGGCCGCGCGGATCTGAAGTCGGACCTGATGAAGGAGCTCGAGCGGCAGCGTCAAACGCTCGCACCATTCCGCGGCAATCCGGGCATCGAGCAGAATGCGCTCGAAGCCGTGCTCGGTGAAATCGAGCAAACGCTTGCCGGCCTTGCTCAAATGCAAGGCAAAACGGGCCAGCATCTGGCCGACAACGAGTGGCTCTCGAGCATCCGCAGCCGCGCGATCATTCCAGGCGGCACCTGCAAGTTCGATCTTCCGTCGTACTACGCATGGCAGCAGACGCATGCGGACCAGCGCCGCCAGGATATCGCGAAGTGGGTCATGCCGCTGTTGCCTTTGCGCGATGCGGCCGCCATCGTGCTGCGTCTGGCGCGCGAATCGGGCCAGGCGTCGAAGGTCATGGCGATGCAGGGCAGCTACCAGCAGATGCTGTCGGGCCGCACGTACCAGCTGATGCAGGTGCGCGTGGCGCCGGAATTGCGCGTGATCCCCGAAGCGAGCGCCAACAAATATATGCTGTGGGTCCGCTTCACGGTGCAGGACGGCGATCTTCGTCCGCGCTCGGTCGATGTCGACGTGCCTTTTCAGCTCACGCTGTGTAGTCTGTAGGCGTAAGTCGCCGATCGACGGTCGCCGGTCGTCGCCTGGCACCGGCGGCGCGGGACGGCAGACCAGGCACGCGCGATGCGCAACGCGCGACGCGCTTTAATCCGCAGCCGGCGCCCCCAGATTCGACGTTCGTTACATTTCGATCGAACCATCGCCACAAACCAGACAGAATGACAACCGTCGTCAAATGCCCAACTTGCGGCAAGGATGTCCGTTGGACCCCGGAAAGCCGCTTCCGCCCGTTCTGCTCCGAACGGTGCAAGCAGATGGATCTCGGCGCCTGGGCCGCCGAGAAATACAGGATCGGCAGCAACGATGAAGAGCCGCCGTCAGACGAGATGCCCGGCGAAAACGCACATCATTGAAGTTCGCCGTAAAGCGCGCACCCACCGGTTACTCAGCCGCGAGCCATTCGAGCACCGGTATCGTAGCGGGCAGCAGCGGTGTGACGTCAGCGGGCAACGTCTGCCAGACGAAAGCCTGGCCTTCGCGGCCGTGCGGCTCGCCGGCCCATTCGGTCACCTTGCAGAAATAGAGCCGCACATACGCATGCGGATAGTCGTGTTCGAGCGTATGCCAGCGGTGGCAGGCCTTCACGTCGATGCCGAGCTCTTCGTGCAGTTCGCGCGCGAGCGCCGCCTCGACGGTCTCGCCGGGTTCGAGCTTGCCGCCCGGAAACTCCCAGTAACCTTCATACGGCTTGCCTGCCGGCCGCTGCGCGAGCAGATAGCGCCCGTCCGGCTGCACCAGCACGCCGACCGCGACCTCGGTCACCGGCCGCGGCGCCGCCGCGGCTTGCGGCGCATTGTCCGCAGCAGCAGTCATGCCGGCGCCCGGCGACCCGACCAGTCACGCGCGAACTGCCACGCAACGCGCCCCGAGCGCGAGCCGCGTTCGAGCGCCCACACGAGCGCATCGCCGCGCGCGGCTTCGACGCCCGCGTCGTCGCAGCCGAAATGGCGCAGCCAGTGCGCGACGATCGTGAGGTAATCGTCCTGCTTGAACGGATAGAAGCTGACCCACAGCCCGAAGCGCTCGGACAGCGAGATCTTTTCCTCGACCACTTCGCCCGGATGAATCTCACCGTCGGCCGTGTGCTTGTACGTCTCGTTGTCGCTCATGTATTCGGGCAACAGATGGCGGCGATTCGACGTCGCGTAGATCAGCACGTTGTCCGATTGCGCGGCCACCGAGCCGTCGAGCGCAACCTTCAGCGCCTTGTAGCCGGACTCGCCGTCCTCGAACGACAGATCGTCGCAGAACACGACAAAGCGCTCGGGCCGCATCGAGATCAGATCGACGATGTCGCCGAGATCGTGCAGGTCGTCCTTGTCGACTTCGATGAGACGCAAACCGTCCTTCGCATACGCATTGAGGCAGGCCTTGATCAGCGAAGACTTCCCCGTGCCGCGCGCACCGGTGAGCAGCACGTTGTTCGCCGGCTGCTTGTGGACGAACTGGCGCGTGTTCTGCTCGATCAGCTCCTTCTGGCGGTCGATGTTCTGCAGGTCCGCAAGCGAAATCAGGGAAATGGACGGCACCGGTTGCAGAAAGCCGCGCCCCTGGCGCTTGCGCCAGCGAAATGCGACCGCGGCCGACCAGTCGACGTCGGGCGCCGCAGGCGGCAGCATTGCTTCGAGACGGCCCAGCACCGCTTCGGCGCGGGTCAACAGTTGTTCGAGTTTATCCATGGCTAAAGAGAGAGGCGGTCGGGATTCTTGCCGCGCGTGCCGATTCAGGCAGCGCAGCGCCCGATCAGGAACGGTAATCGGCGTTGATGCTTACGTATTCGTGCGACAGGTCGCAAGTCCAGATCGTGGCTTGCGCATCGCCACGGCCTAGCAGCACGCGAATCAGGATCTCGCTCTTCTTCATCACCCGCTGGCCGTCTTCCTCACGATACGCCGGATTGCGTCCGCCTGCCTTCGCGACGAGCACGTCGTCGAGATACAGATCGATCTTGCCGACGTCGAGATCGTTGACGCCCGCATAGCCGATCGCGGCAAGAATGCGGCCCAGATTCGGATCCGACGCGTAGAACGCCGTCTTCACAAGCGGCGAATGACCGATCGCGTAGGCGATCTGCCGGCATTCGGCGACGCTCGTGCCGCCTTCGACCTGCACCGTCATGAACTTCGTCGCGCCCTCGCCGTCGCGCACGATCAGCTGCGCGAGCGTCTGCGCCACGTCGGTCACCGCGTCGCAGAGCTCGGCATAAGCCGCCGAACCGGTCGACGTGATCGCCGGCAGGCTCGACTTGCCCGACGCAATCACGATGAACGAGTCGTTCGTCGACGTATCGCCGTCGATCGTAATGCAGTTGAACGAGCGGTCCGCGACATGTTTGACGAGCGCGTCGAGCACCGGCTGCGAGACGGCCGCATCGAACGCGAGAAAGCCGAGCATCGTCGCCATGTTCGGCTTGATCATGCCGGCGCCCTTGCTGATGCCGGTCAGCGTGATCGTATGGCCGTCGATTTTCACCTGGCGCGACGCGGCTTTCGGCAGCGTGTCGGTGGTCATGATCGACTGCGCGGCATCGTACCAATGCGCGGCCGCGCGGTTCGCAAGCGCGGCGGGCAGGCCGGCCTTGAGCCGGTCGATCGGCAGCGGTTCGAGAATGACCCCGGTCGAAAACGGCAGCACCTGCTCGGGCTCAATACCCGCGAGCCGCGCAAGCTCGTTGCAAGTTTCACGCGCGTGCGCGAGGCCAGGTTCGCCCGTGCCCGCATTCGCGTTGCCGGTATTGATGACGAGCGCGCGGATGCCCTTGCCGCTACCGCCGCTGCGCGCGCGCTCCAGATGCTCGCGGCACACCGTGACCGGCGCCGCGCAGAACCGGTTCGACGTGAACACGCCCGCAACCGTCGCGCCTTCGTCGACGGAAATCACGAGCACGTCCTTGCGATTCGGTTTGCGAATATTCGCTTCGGCCCAGCCGAGCGTGACGCCGGGTACCGGATGAAGTTGAGCGGGTTCGATCGAAGGGAAATTGACAGCCATGGGTGGCGACCTGTCGGAGCTGAAAATGCCGGCGCGCGCTAGCAGGCAGCCGCCGGCATCGGAACATGACTGGCTATCCGGCACGGCGCCGGATAGCCGCGAATTCAGTGGCGACGTACCGTAAAAACGACGTCGGAACTGACGCACACACTACCGCAAAAATAACGGCGAACGCACCGCCAGGAACAACGGAATGCGACCGTGGAAACGACGCGGCGCGCATTGAGCGCGCCGCCTTTCAGCCTGTCTGCAGCGTCAGGCGATCTTGCCGTGGCACTGCTTGTACTTCTTGCCGCTGCCGCACGGGCACGGATCGTTGCGGCCGACCTTCGGAATGCCGTCGCTCGCGCGCGGCACGCCAGCCGCAGCCGCGGCGGTGCCGCGCGGCGCATGGCTCATCGCATCGCCGATCATCGTCGCGGCCGCATCGGCAGCCACGGGCGCCGCGGCCACGGCCGTCGCCGCGTTCGAATCGGAGTAGTCGGCATGCCGGAACTCGACGTTCTCGAGATGGCTGCCCTGTTCCTCGTACTGCTCGGCCGCCTGCTCGAGCTGCTCGGGCGACTGGATCTGCACATTCATCACGATGCGCGTGACATCGAGCTTCACCGCATCGAGCATCGCGGCGAACAGTTCGAATGCCTCGCGCTTGTATTCCTGCTTCGGGTTCTTCTGCGCATAGCCGCGCAGGTGAATGCCCTGGCGCAGATGGTCGAGCGCCGCGAGATGTTCGCGCCAGCTGCGATCGAGCGTCTGCAGCATGATCGAGCGCTCGAAGGCGCTGAACGATTCGCGGCCGACGAGCGTGACTTTCGCTTCGTATGCTTCGTCCGCAGCCGCGGTTACGGCTTCGAGAATCTCGTCCGCGTCGATCGACTGCGATTCGTTGATCATTTCCTGAATCGCGAGATCGAGCTGCCAGTCGTTGCGCAGCACTTCTTCGAGCTCGGGCACGTCCCACTGCTCTTCGATGCTGCCCGGTGCCACGAACTGGCGCACGATGTCGCCGATCACGCCGTGGCGCATCGCGCCGATCGTCTCGGCGATGTCGTGCGCTTCGAGCAGTTCGTTGCGCTGCTGGTAGATCACCTTGCGCTGATCGTTCGCGACGTCGTCGTATTCGAGCAGCTGCTTGCGGATATCGAAGTTGCGCGCCTCGACCTTGCGCTGCGCCGATTCTATCGAACGCGTGACGATGCCCGCTTCGATCGCCTCGCCTTCAGGCATCTTGAGCCGGTCCATGATCGCGCGCACGCGGTCGCCGGCGAAAATGCGCAGCAGCGGATCTTCGAGCGACAGATAGAAACGCGACGAACCCGGATCGCCCTGGCGGCCCGCACGGCCACGCAGCTGATTGTCGATCCGGCGCGACTCGTGGCGCTCGGTGCCGATAATGTGCAGGCCGCCTGCGGCCTTCACCTGATCGTGCAGCGTTTGCCATTCGCCATGCAGTTGCGCGATGCGGCGCTGCTTTTCGTCGGCGGGAATCGATTCGTCCACTTCGAGGAATGCCGCCTGCTTCTCGGCATTGCCGCCGAGCACGATGTCGGTACCGCGGCCGGCCATGTTGGTCGCGATCGTGATGCGCTGCGGCCGTCCGGCTTCGGCGACGATCGCTGCTTCGCGCTCGTGCTGTTTCGCATTGAGCACTTCGTGCGGCAAGCCCGCTTTTTTCAGCAGATGCGACAGCAGTTCCGAGTTTTCGATCGACGTCGTGCCGACGAGCACCGGCTGGCCGCGCTCGTAGCATTCGTGGATATCGCGGATCACCGCATCGTAGCGTTCGCGCGCGGTCTTGTAGATCTGATCCTGGCGATCGATCCGCTTCGGCGGCCGGTTCGTCGGAATCACGACTGTCTCGAGACCGTAGATCTCGTTGAATTCGTACGCTTCGGTGTCGGCCGTGCCGGTCATGCCGGACAGCTTGCCGTACATACGGAAATAGTTCTGGAACGTGATCGAAGCGAGCGTCTGATTTTCGCTCTGGATCTTCACGTGCTCCTTCGCCTCGACCGCCTGATGCAGGCCGTCGGACCAGCGGCGGCCGGCCATCAGACGGCCGGTGAACTCGTCGACGATGACGACTTCGCCGTTCTGCACGACGTAATGCTGATCGCGGTGGAACAGCGTGTGCGCGCGTAGCGCCGCGTACACGTGGTGCATCAACGTGATGTTCTGCGGCGCGTACAAGCTTTCGCCGTCGCCGATCAGACCCCACTCGGCGAGCAGCCGCTCGGCTTTCTCGTGACCCGACTCCGTGAGGAACACCTGGCGCGCTTTTTCATCGAGCGTGTAGTCGCCCGGCTTTTCGACACCCGTACCATCGGCCTTTTCTTCGCCGATCTGCCGCTCGAGCAGCGGCGGCAGCGCATTCATGCGCACGTACAGATCGGTATGGTCTTCGGCCTGGCCCGAGATGATGAGCGGCGTGCGCGCCTCGTCGATCAGGATCGAATCCACTTCGTCGACGATTGCAAAGTTGAGCGCCCGCTGCACGCGCGCCTCGGTCTCGTAGACCATGTTGTCGCGCAGGTAGTCGAAACCGAATTCGTTGTTCGTGCCGTACGTGATGTCCGCGGCATAGGCTTCCTGTTTGAAGCTGTGATCCATCTGCGACAGATTCACGCCGACCGACAAGCCGAGGAAGTTATACAGCCGGCCCATCCACTCGGCATCGCGCTGCGCGAGGTAGTCGTTGACGGTCACGACGTGCACGCCGCGGCCCGACAGCGCATTCAGGTACGCGGCGAGCGTCGCGACGAGCGTTTTGCCCTCGCCGGTGCGCATTTCGGCGATCTTGCCGTAGTGCAGCACCATGCCGCCGATCAACTGCACGTCGAAGTGGCGCATCTTCAGCACGCGCTTGCTCGCCTCCCGGCAAACCGCGAATGCTTCGGGCAACAGCTTGTCGAGCGACTCTCCGCCCGCCACCCGCTGACGGAATTCGCCGGTTTTCGCGCGTAACTGATCGTCCGTCAGTTTCTCGATCTGCGGCTCGAGCGCATTGATCGACACGACGGTCTTTTGATATTGCTTGACGAGGCGCTGGTTGCGACTGCCAAAAATCTTTTGTAGAAAACCGGTGATCATCGGGTCGGTGTCTCTGCGTCGCGGCTTCGGCGAGGAAAGCGAGAAAGCGCGGCCGGGGTCGTGCCCTCGCTTACCCGTTGTCGGAAGTGCCTCGGCGGCTTGTCAAGAAGTGAATTCGAATCGGGGATTTTAGCACGCGCCCCAACGCGCGCCTGTGTCGAACCTCAGATCGCTGTCGGCTCTTCCCGACCGGCATTGTGACGCGTGCCAGTGCGCCCGTCATCATGCGTGCATGCTCCCCGATTGCGCATCGTGTTTGATTCCGCAAGGGGGCCGGCAAACGCCGCACGGTACAATGGTCTGTCTATGCGGAATATGCGGAATTGCCGCTCCTTGCGGTTCTCCAGCGCCACCACTGTCAAACATGAGCCGCTCTTCGTCGAATTCAAGGCCGCCGTTTCCGAAGCCGACCGCACAGTCGCCGTCAGCGAGATTTTCGCCGTCGTACGACGTGCGGCGCCCGCAACGGCTCGCCGATGTGCTGGCGCGCACCGACCCCTTTTCCGCGTTGCGCGCGGGCGTCGAGCAGATTGCAGCACTGGAACGCGACCTTGCCGCGCTCCTGCCCGACTATCTGGCGACGAGCGTCGAGCCCGGCTTCATCAAGGACGGCGTGCTGGCGATCTTTGCCGCGCACAATGCGCTCGCCGCGCGTTTGCGGCATCTCGAGCCACGGCTCGTGGCCGATTTGCAGCAGCGCGGCTGGGCAGTCGAATCGCTGAAAATTCGCGTGCGGCCTAAGGCGGTCGAGCCGCCGCCGCCGATCAAGCAGGCCCGCATGACTCGTGTCGGTGCCGATGCGCTGCATGAACTAAGCGAATCGCTCGAGCCTTCGCCGCTACAGGCGGCACTCGCGCGCATGGCTGCACGGCATCGCAGGTGAATCCTCGCACCGGTGCGCTCCCGAGCACGGCAAAACAAAAAAGCGACCGGTTCGGTCGCTTTTTTGTTCACATGTTGGAGCGTAGTGCGCGAGACAAACCACCGCGCACGCCGCGCTTACGCGAATGCCGTCTGCGTATCGTAGGCAAACCCGCGCGGCGCCTTCTGCGGATCGTCGAACGTGACGATTTCGTACGCGTCCTCATGCGCGAGCAACTCGCGCAGCAGCGCATTGTTCAGACCATGGCCCGACTTGTACGCATCGTACGACGCGAGCAACGGATGGCCGACCACGTAAAGGTCGCCGATCGCATCGAGCATCTTGTGCTTGACGAACTCGTCGTCGTAACGCAGCCCATCGTTGTTCAGAATGCGGTACTCGTCCAGCACGATTGCATTGTCCATGCTGCCGCCGCGTGCGAGGCCCAGTTCACGCATGGTTTCTACTTCATGCGCGAAGCCGAACGTACGCGCCCGCGCGATCTCGCGCACATACGACGTATTCGCGAAGTCCACTTCGAGCGCCTGGCCCGTCTTATCGACGGCAGGATGGCGGAAATCGATCGTGAATTTGAGCTTGAAGCCGAAATACGGATCGAGGCGCGCGTACTTGTCGCCGTCGCGAATCTCGACCGGCTTCTTTACCTGGATGAACTTCTTCGCGGCGTTCTGTTCTTCGATGCCGGCCGACTGGATCAGAAACACGAACGAGGCGGCGCTGCCGTCCATGATCGGAATCTCTTCAGCAGTGACGTCGACATACAGGTTGTCGATGCCGAGGCCCGCACAGGCGGACATCAGGTGCTCGACCGTCGACACGCGTGCGCCGTCCTTCTGCAACACCGATGCGAGCCGCGTATCGCCGATCGACATTGCCGACGCAGGGATGTCCACCGGCGTGGGCAGATCCACGCGCGCAAACACGATGCCCGTATCCGGCGCCGCGGGCCGAAGTGTGAGATCGACCTTGCGTCCCGAATGCAAGCCGATGCCGACCGTCTTGACGATCGATTTGATGGTGCGCTGCTTCAACATGATGGTCTTCTATTCCATTCAGCATCCCGACCAGCCCTGCGCCCGAAGATTGCAAGCACGCGCGGGGTTGAGGATTAGCGACTCGGAGTCGATTGAAATCGCCAATCGGGACTTTTTAACCCATAGAGCGGATTATACCCCATCCGCCTTTGAGGCACTGCCGTCTGGTCGTATCAATCTGTTTCGCGACATTACGCCGGGCGCGAATGCCGCGATACCTGTTTAAACAAAGATGGGGCCGATGCCCGGAATGGAGGCGTTTCCGGTCATCGGCCCGAGCGGATCACCCGCGAGGCCAGGTTACGGCCTGTCACAATGGCGTCACGCATGGCGTTGCCAGCGTGCAACACGTGGCCAATCGCGCGCCGCGCACATTGCGACTACTTCAACGTTGCGAGAACGCTCTGCGCATCGCTAACTTCGAACTTGCCGGGTGCTTCGACGTTGAGCGTCTTGACCACGCCATCGTCGACCACCATCGCGTAGCGCTGCGAGCGAATGCCCATGCCACGCGCCGACAAATCCTGATCCAGACCGAGCGCTCTGGTAAAAGCCGCACTACCGTCCGCCATCATGCGCACCTTGCCCGCGGTGCGCTGATCGCGTCCCCACGCGCCCATCACGAACGCGTCGTTGACGGACACGCACCAGATCTCGTCGATGCCCGCGGCGCGCAGCTTATCGGCCGCTTCGACGTAACCCGGCACATGTTTGGCCGAACAGGTCGGCGTGAACGCGCCCGGCAATCCGAAGATCACCACACGCTTGCCCGCCGTTTCGTGACTCACGCTGAAGCTGTTCGCTCCGATCGTGCAGCCCTCGCGCGGCTCGTCGATCATTTCGAAGACGGTCGCGTCGGGCAGTTTTTCACCAGTCTTGATCATGCTCGTTCCTTCACTCGATGATGCGGGAGCTGCTCGCACGTAAACAACTGGAAAGCGGCATTTCATCCGATCTCATTTCATTAATGAGGATGGCAAAACCGGTCCGGCCGCTTCGAAAACTCGAAGAGGGCAACCGTCCTTGCCGCGCGTCTTGCGAGACGCGGTCTGTATGCCGTTCCATCCGTCACGCTCGTGCATTCGGAGGGCGCGAAATGCAATGCAGCAAATGCCAATGCAGCGTGCGCCGCGACGAAAGCCCGCTCCTCGCGTGTCAGTCAGCCTGCTTGCGCAGGAAAGCCGGAATGTCGTACGTGTCGACGCCCTTTTCCTGCAGCGCCTGCACGTGCGAAGCCGCGGTGTCGCGCGACGTGCGCCACACGGCCGGCGTATCGAGCGAACCGTAGTCCGCCGTCTGTGCCGGTTGTGTCGCGTAGCCGTGCTGCATCGCGTGATTATTGACCGGCGCGTTGTCGGTACCGGTACGCAGCAGCGTCATCGGCGCCGATTGCTGCTTCTTCGCAGTGCGGCCGAGGCCCGTCGCCACGACGGTCACGCGCAACGCGTCGCCCATCGCGTCATCGTACACGGCGCCGAAAATCACCGTTGCGTCATCCGCAGCATAGCTCTTGATCGTGTTCATCACTTCGCGCGTTTCCGACAGACGCAGCGAACGGCTCGACGTGATGTTGACGAGCACGCCGCGCGCACCCGACAGATCGACGCCTTCGAGCAGCGGACTCGCAACCGCCTGCTCGGCCGCCAGACGCGCGCGATCGACGCCGGCCACCGTCGCCGTGCCCATCATCGCCTTGCCCTGCTCGCCCATCACCGTCTTCACGTCTTCGAAGTCGACGTTCACGAGACCGTCGACGTTGATGATTTCCGCGATGCCGGCAACCGCGTTGTTCAACACGTCGTCAGCGCACTGGAAGCATTTGTCCATCTCGGCGTCATCGCCCATCACCTCGAACAGCTTGTCGTTCAGAACGACGATCAGCGAGTCGACGTGATCCTCCAGTTGCTGCGAACCTGCTTCAGCGACGCGCATGCGCTTGCCGCCTTCGAATTCGAACGGCTTGCTCACCACGCCGACCGTCAGAATTCCCATTTCCTTCGCGATCTGCGCGACGACCGGCGCCGCACCGGTGCCGGTGCCGCCCCCCATACCCGCGGTGATGAACACCATGTGCGCGCCGCGCATCGAGTCGGCGATGCGCTCGCGCGCTTCTTCAGCGGCCGCGCGACCCATTTCCGGCTTGGCACCCGCACCGAGCCCCGTCTTGCCGAGTTGCAGCACGGTGCTTGCCTTCGAACGCGACAACACCTGGGCATCGGTGTTCATTACGATGAAATCGACACCCTGCACACCGCGGTTGATCATGTGCTGCACGGCATTGCCGCCCGCACCACCTACACCGATCACCTTGATGATGGTGCCGTTGGTTTCCGTTTCCAGCATCTCGAATTCCATATTGCCTCCGTCAAGAAAAAAGTCTCATTCGGCCGTTATCCGGCAGGAGATCGGGCAACCCCCTGTCGCGCGCCAGCCGCCGGCACCAGCGCGAATTCGGTTCGTTAAAAGTTGCCGAGGAACCAGTCCTTCATGCGCGTGAACACCTGTCCCATCGAGCCGGACTGCACCGCAACCTTGCGGCCGCGCATGCGCTGCGAGCGCCCTTCGACGAGCAGGCCCATCGCAGTCGAATAGCGCGGGTTGCGCACCACGTCCGCGAGACCGCCCGCGTATTCGGGCACACCGATACGCACCGGCTTCAGGAAAATGTCTTCACCGAGCTCGACCATGCCGGGCATCATCGATGCGCCGCCGGTCAGCACCACGCCGGAGCTCAGCAGTTCCTCGTAACCCGACTCGCGCACGACCTGCTGCACGAGCGAAAACAGTTCTTCGACGCGCGGCTCGATGACAGCCGCGAGCGCCTGGCGCGACAGCGTGCGCGGACCGCGCTCGCCGAGCCCCGGCACTTCGATCATTTCGTCCGGATCGGCCAGCGCCTGCTTGGCGATGCCGTAGCCGACCTTGATGTCTTCCGCGTCCGGCGTCGGCGTGCGCAGCGCCATCGCGATGTCGCTCGTCACCTGGTCGCCGGCGATCGGAATCACCGCCGTGTGGCGGATCGCACCTTCGCTGAAGATCGCGATATCGGTCGTGCCGCCGCCGATGTCGACGAGCACCACGCCCAGTTCCTTTTCGTCGTCCGTCAGCACCGCGAGCGACGACGCGAGCGGCTGCAGGATCAGATCGTTCACTTCGAGGCCGCAGCGGCGCACGCACTTCACGATGTTCTGCGCCGCGCTCACGGCGCCGGTCACGATATGCACCTTCACTTCGAGCCGGATGCCGCTCATCCCGATCGGCTCGCGCACATCTTCCTGGCCGTCGATGATGAATTCCTGCGTGAGGATGTGCAGCACCTGCTGGTCGGTCGGAATGTTGATCGCCTTCGCCGTTTCGATCACGCGCGCCACATCGGTTTGCGTGACTTCCTTCTCCTTGATCGCGACCATTCCGCTCGAATTGAAGCTGCGGATATGGCTGCCGGCAATGCCGGTGAACACATTTGTTATCTTGCAGTCGGCCATCAGCTCCGCTTCTTCGAGCGCGCGCTGGATCGACTGCACGGTGGCCTCGATGTTCACCACCACGCCTTTCTTGAGCCCCTTCGACTCGCTCTGGCCAAGGCCGATCACTTCGTAGTGACCTTCGCCTTTCAGCTCGGCGACGATCGCCACGACTTTCGCCGTCCCGATGTCGAGGGCCACCAGCAGATCTTTATAGTCTTTACTCATAGCGTGCTCATTGCGAGTGATGTCCTGTTACTTCTTGCCCTTGTCGGGCTCCGTAATGAAGCGCATGCCAGTTGCTCGAATCGCAAAACCGTTCGGATAACGCAAGTCCGCATACTCGATGTCCTTTCCCCAGCGCTGCGTCACCGCGGACCAGGCCGCCGTCAAACGCCGGCAGCGGTCGTACAGCGTGTCCTGATTGCGTTCGCGGCCCAGTTCGACCTGCATGCCGTTCGACAGCTTGACCGTCCACGCATAGCGCGGCGACAGCGTGACTTCGTCCGGCGTCGCGCCGATCGACGCAAACCACTTCTGGAAGTCGTGATAACGCGCGACGACTTCCTTCGCCGACCCGTCCGGCCCGTCGAACGCCGGCAACTCCTGATCGAGCTCGCCCTGATTCGCGGTAAAGAGATCGCCGTCGACGCTCACGAGCTGATCGCTGCCCCATGTGCCGAGCGGCTTGTACTCTTCGAGCGTCACCGCGAGCGCATTCGGCCACACGCGCCGCACGCTCGCATGACGCACCCATGGCATCTGCTCGAACGACTGCCGCGCGGCATCGAGATCGACGGTGAAGAAATTGCCCTTCAGCCGGCCGACGACGGTTGCGCGCACCGTCGGCGAATTGATGTGCTCGGTATCGCCGTCGATGCGGATCTCGCGCAGCGCGAAGTTCGGGCGCTGGATCAGCCAGTACGCGCCCGCCGCCAGCAGCACGAGCACCAGCAACGCATTGAGCGCGTTGGCGGCGAGGTTCAGCTGGCGAACGTTGTTCCACATGTTTGCCCGTTCAGTCTTTCAGCGTCAGCGACAGAATCTTCACGACCAGCTCCGAATAGCTGATGCCGACCGCGCGCGCCGCTTTCGGCGGCAGCGAGTGATCGGTCATGCCCGGCGCCGTGTTCACTTCCAGGAAATACGGATTGCCTTCGGCGTCCATCATGAAATCGGCGCGGCCCCAATCGGTGCAGCCGAGCACGTCGAACGCACGGCGCGACAGCGCCTTGAGCCGCTTTTCTTCGGCCGCGTCGAGACCGCACGGAATCAGGTACTGCGTGGTGTCGGCGATGTACTTCGCGTGGTAGTCGTAGAACTCGCCGGCCGGCACGATGCGGATGATCGGCAGATCGAGATCGCCGCACACGCACGCCGTGTATTCGCCGCCGCCTTCGATGCTTTTTTCCACGACGACGATCCTGTCGTACTTCGCCGCTTCCTCGAGCGCGGCGACGAGCGCATCGGCCGCCTTCACCTTGATCACGGCCACGCTCGAGCCTTCGCTTGCCGGCTTCACGAAGAGCGGCAAGCCGAGCTTCGCGATGATGTCTTGCGCGCGCGCGGCGTAGTCATCGCCGCGCAGCACCGCTTCGAACGGCGGCGTCGGCACGCCGAGCTGCTGCCAGACGAGCTTCGTGCGGAACTTGTCGAGCCCGAGCGCCGAGCCGAGCACGCCGCTGCCGGTGTAACGGATGCCGTAAAAATCGAGCGCGCCCTGAATCTGGCCGTTCTCGCCGTAGCCGCCATGCAGCGCATTGAATGCGCGCACGAAGCCTTCGTCTTTCAGCGCCGCGAGCGGCCGTTCGGACGGGTCGAACGGATGCGCGTCGATGCCCGCTTCGCGCAGGCCCTGCAACACGAGACGGCCGGAGTTCAGCGACACTTCGCGCTCGGCGGACTCACCGCCGAGCAGCACGGCCACTTTTCCGAAGTCTTTCGGATCGAAACTGCTGCTCATTTCACACCTTCATTTGCTGCGGCCAACCGGCCCGGCACACCGCCGATCGATCCCGCACCCATCGTGATCACCACATCGCCCGCGCGCACGACGGCGGCGAGCGCTTCCGGCACTTCATCGACCGTTTCGACGAACACCGGTTCGATCTTCCCTGCAACGCGGATCGCGCGCGTGAGCGCACGTCCGTCCGCCGCGACGATCGGCGCTTCGCCGGCCGCATAGACTTCGGTCAGCACGAGCGCATCGACGGTCGACAGCACCTTCACGAAGTCTTCGAAGCAATCGCGTGTGCGCGTAAAGCGATGCGGCTGAAATGCGAGCACGAGCCGCTTGTCGGGAAACGCGCCGCGCGCGGCCGCGATCGTCGCGGCCATTTCGACCGGGTGATGTCCGTAGTCGTCGACGAGCGTGTACGCGCCGCCGTGGGTAACCGGCACCTCGCCATACCGTTGAAAACGCCGGCCCACGCCATTGAATTCCGCAAGCGCTCGCTGGATATCGGCATCTTTCACTTCGAGTTCAGTCGCAATCGCGATCGCCGCGAGCGCGTTCTGCACGTTGTGCGTGCCGGGCAGGTTCAGCACGATGTCGAGCGGCGCCGCGTCTTCGCGCATCGCGGTGAAATGCATCTGGCCTTCGCGCGCGACCACGTTGACCGCGCGCACTTGCGCATCGGCCGCGAAGCCGTAGCGGATGATCGGCTTCGACACGAACGGCAGAATCTCCTTCACGTTCGGATCGTCGACGCACAGCACCGCGATGCCGTAGAACGGCAGCCGATGCGTGAATTCGATGAACGCCTGCTTGAGCCGCGCGAAGTCGTGGCCGTAGGTGTCCATGTGATCGGCGTCGATGTTCGTGATCACTTCGATCACCGGAAACAGATTGAGAAACGACGCATCCGATTCGTCCGCTTCGGCCACGATAAAGTCGCCGGTGCCGAGGCGCGCATTCGCGCCCGCGCTGATCAGCCGCCCGCCGATCACGAAGGTCGGGTCGAGGCCGCCCGCGGCGAGCACGCTTGCGACGAGCGAAGTGGTGGTGGTCTTGCCGTGCGTGCCCGCGATCGCGATGCCCTGCTTCAGGCGCATCAGCTCCGCGAGCATCACCGCGCGCGGCACGATCGGGATGCGGCGATGACGCGCCGCGAGCACTTCGGGGTTGTCGCCGCGCACGGCCGTCGACACGACGACCGCATTTGCGCCTTCGATGTTTTGCGCATCGTGCCCGATCGCGATACGCGCGCCGAGCGCGGCGAGGCGCTCGGTCACCGCATTGCGCGCGAGGTCCGAGCCGCTCACCTGGTAGCCGAGATTGACGAGCACCTCGGCGATGCCGCTCATGCCGGCGCCGCCGATCCCGACGAAGTGAATATGTTTGACGATATGTTTCATTGCTGACTTCCTTCCGGGAGCGCGCTCTGCGCGAACCCCGCTACGGTCGCGCAAATCTGCGCAACCTGTTCGGTCGCATCGGGCTTCGCGAGCGACCGTGAACGCTTTGCCATTTCCGCGAGCGTCGCGCGCGACTGGCCGCGCAACCAGTCGGCCAGCTGCTCTGCCGTCAGATCGCGCTGCTGCACGACGACAGCGGCGCCGTTCCCGGCAAGAAACGCCGCGTTCGTAGTCTGGTGATCGTCGACGGCAAACGGAAACGGCACGAAAAACGCGGCGACGCCGACCGCCGCGATTTCGGCGACCGTCATCGCGCCCGAACGGCAGATCACGAGGTCCGCGTTCGCATACGCGCTTGTCATGTCGTCGATAAACGGCAGCACCTGCACGTCGTCTGCGCTTGTGCTTCCGACCTGAATACCTGCTGCTGCATAGTTCGCGCGCGCTGCGTCGATATGTTTCGCGCCCGCCTGATGCACGATGCGCGGCCGTTCGTGCGCAGCGAGGCGCGCCAGCGCATTCGGCACGACTTCGTTGAGGCCCGCAGCGCCGAGACTGCCGCCGACCACGAGCACATTCAGAGGACCGCTTCGCGATGCGTACCGTGCTTCGGGTGCCGGCACGCGCGCAAGTTCCTCACGAATCGGATTACCGGTCCATTCCGCATCCGGCAGCGCATCCGGAAACGCGACGAGCACGCGTTTGGCGAGCTTCGCGAGCACCTTGTTTGCAAGACCCGCAATCGAATTCTGTTCGTGCAGCACGAGCGAGCGGCCCGACAGCCACGTCATCACGCCCGCGGGAAACGTGATGTAGCCGCCCATGCCGAGCACGACATCGGGCTTCACGCGACGCAGCACGGCGAGGCTTTCCGAACATGCGCGCAACAGGTTCACGGGCAGCATCAGCTTCGTTTTGATGCCTTTGCCGCGCACGCCGCCGAAGCGCACGAATTCCATCGGGATGCCATGCTTCGGCACGAGCGTCGCTTCCATTCCGGCCGGGTTGCCGAGCCACACGACGCGCCACCCCCACGCCTGCATCAGGTGCGCGACCGCGAGCCCCGGGAACACGTGTCCCCCGGTGCCGCCGGCCATCACCATCAGCGTGCGCGGATCGGTCGCGAGTCGCGTCATACCTTCCCTCCGCGCATCAGCACCCGGTTTTCGTAATCGACGCGCAGCAGCACGGCAATCGCAAGGCAGTTGAGCAGAATGCCGGAGCCGCCGTAGCTGACGAGCGGCAACGTCAGGCCCTTGGTCGGCAGCAGGCCGAGATTGACGCCCATATTGATGAACGTCTGCGCACCGAACCAGATGCCGATGCCTTTTGCTACCAGGCCCGCGAACGTGCGGTCGAGCGCGAGCGCCTGACGGCCGATCTCGAACGCGCGCCGCACGATCCAGTAGAACAGCAGGATCACGACCATCACGCCGACAAAGCCAAGTTCCTCGCCGATCACGGCGAGAATGAAGTCGGTATGCGCTTCGGGCAGATAGTTGAGCTTCTCGACGCTGCCGCCGAGGCCCACGCCGAACCACTCGCCGCGGCCGAACGCAATCAGCGAGTGCGTCAACTGATACGCCTTGCCCTGCGCGTAGCGGTCGTCCCACGGATCGAGGTACGCGAAAATCCGCTCGCGGCGCCACGGCGACGCCCATACGAGCAGCGTGAATGTACCGAGCGCGGTGGCCACCAGTCCGCCAAAGATCTTGCCGTTCACGCCGCCGAGAAACAGCACGCCCATCGCGATCGCGGCGATCACCATGAATGCGCCCATATCGGGCTCGAGCAGCAGCAGCATGCCGACGACGCCGACCGCGAAGCCCATCGGCAAGAAGCCTTTCGCGAAGCTATGCATGTACTCCTGCTTGCGCACCGTGTAGTTCGCCGCGTAAATCGTCACGGCAAGCTTCATGATTTCCGACGGCTGCATATTCGTGATGCCGAGCGGAATCCAGCGGCGCGCGCCGTTCACGCCTTTGCCGATATGCGGAATAAGCACGATCACGAGCGCCGCGAGCGCGAGCAGAAAAAGCTTCGGCGCGTATTTGTCCCACGTCGAGATCGGAATGCGAAACGTGACGATGCCGATCACGCCGCCAAGAAACACATACAGGATCTGCCGCACGAGAAACGCGTAGTCGCGGTACGACGCGTATTTCGGCGAATCGGGCATCGCGATCGACGCCGAATACACCATGACGACGCCGAGGCCGAGCAGCGCGACGACGACCCACAGCAGCGAATGGTCGTAGTCGAGCATGCGCGAGCGCAGCGGCCGCACACCGTTGACGGCGCTGGCGAGCCCGCCCGCGATGCCGCGGCCGGAGGCCGTGCTATTCGTTGCGCCGCTCATGGCGCCCGCCGCTTTTCCGGCGGCGACCGAGCCGCGCTGCCCCGAGAGGCGCGATCCGAAGCGTTCCGACCAGCTCATATCATCGTCCCCCGTTCGGCGGCAATTTCTTCGACCGTGCCGCGGAACACCTCGGCGCGATGCGCATAACCCTTGAACATATCGAAGCTCGCGCAGGCGGGCGACAGCAACACCGCGTCGCCCGGCTGCGCGAGGGCGCTCGCCGCGCGCGTTGCTTCTTCGAGCGTCGCATGATCGGCGAGCGCAATGCCGGTATCGGCGAGCGCTTCGCGAATGCGCGGCGCGTCGCGGCCAATCAGCATCACTGCGCGGCACCAGCGCGTGACGGGCGCGGCGAGTGGTTCGAATTCCTGACCCTTGCCGTCGCCGCCGGCGATCAGCACGACGCGCTGTGCGAGGCCGTCGAGCGCGGCGACCGTTGCACCGACGTTCGTGCCTTTGCTGTCGTCGACGTAATCGACGCCGTCCAGCGACGCGATCAGTTCGACGCGATGCGGCTCGCCGCGGTATTCGCGCAAGCCGTGCAACAGCGGCGCACCCGGCAAACCGATCGCGCGCGCCAGCGCGAACGCGGCCAGCGCGTTCGCCGCGTTATGCAAGCCGCGGATGCGCAGCGCGTCGGCCGGCATCAAGCGCTTCAGCGAGACGTTCGGCGGCGTCGCGCTTTCAGCCTTGCGGCGGCGCGATGGCGCGGGTTCCTCGGCGGCATCGCGGTCTTCGCCTTGGACGAGCCACAACATGCCGTTATCGCGCAGCAAGCCATAGTCGCCGTCGCGCGCCGGTTCGTTCAGGCCGAACGTGACCACTTGCGCCGCGCTGTCCGCCGCCGGCGCGAGCGCCATCACGCGCGCATCGTCGCGGTTCAGCACGCGCACCGTGTTCGCACCGAAGATGCGGCCCTTCGCGGCCGCATACGCATCGAGGCCGCCGTGCCAGTCGAGATGGTCCTGCGTGATGTTCAGCACGGCGGCCGCGTGCGGCGCGAACGTATGTGCGGTTTCGAGCTGGAAGCTCGACAGTTCGAGCACCCAGATGTCGGGCAGCGCGGTGTTGTCGATCGCTTCGCTCAGTTTGTCGAGTGCGGCCGGGCTGATGTTGCCCGCCACCGCGACTTTCTTGCCCGCGCGCGCGCATAGCAAACCGGTGAGGCTCGTCGTCGTGGTCTTGCCGTTCGTGCCGGTAATCGCGAGCACCTTCGGCGCGTAGCCGCTTTCGCCGAGCGTCTGCAGCGCCTGGGCGAAAAATTCGAGTTCGCCCCACACCGGAATGTCGCGTTCGCGCGCAGCCGTGATCAACGGCAGCAAATTGGCCGCGAGCGGCGACAGCCCCGGGCTGATCGCAACGAGTTCGACGCCCTCGAGCAACGCCGTCGAAAATGCGCCGCCGACGAAATCGGCGTCGACCTGATGCGCCTCGAGCGCGGACAGGTTCGGCGGCACTTCGCGCGTGTCGGCTATGCGCAGGCGGCAACCATGCCGCGCGCACCAGCGCGCCATCGCGAGGCCCGATTCACCGAGCCCCAGCACGAGCACCATCGGCTTTTGCCGATCCCGAAACTTCTCGCCGAACATCGCTTGCTTTCCTTTGTGCTGCCTAGCGCAACTTGAGCGTGGACAAACCGAACAGGCACAACATCAACGTGATGATCCAGAAACGCACGACCACCTGCGTTTCCTTCCACCCCGATAACTCGAAGTGGTGATGCAGCGGCGCCATCTTGAAGATGCGCCTGCCTTCGCCGTAACGGCGTTTCGTATATTTGAACCACGTGACTTGCAGCATCACGGAAAGCGTTTCGGCGACGAAGATGCCGCCCATGATGAAAAGCACGATCTCCTGGCGCACGATCACCGCGACGGTGCCGAGCGCGCCGCCAAGCGCGAGCGCGCCGACGTCGCCCATGAACACCTGCGCCGGATGCGTGTTGAACCAGAGAAACGCAAGGCCCGCCCCGCCGATCGCGGAACAGAAAATCAGCAACTCGCCGGCGCCCGGTATATGCGGAAACAGCAGATATTTCGAATAGACCGAACTGCCCATCACGTACGCGAACACGCCGAGCGACGCGCCGACGAGCACGACGGGCATGATCACGAGGCCGTCGAGACCGTCGGTGAGATTCACCGCGTTGCTCGCGCCGACAATCACGAGATAGGTGAGCGCGATAAAGCCCCAGACGCCGAGCGGATAGCTGATCGACTTCAGGAACGGCAGCATCAGGTCGGCGCGCGCGGGCAGGCCCATCGACAATCCGCTGCGCACCCAGGCCATGAACAGGTCGAACACGCGCACGTTGCTCGCCTCGGACACGCTGAACGCGAGATACACGGCGGCGAACAGGCCGATCACCGATTGCCAGAAATACTTCTCGCGCGACGACATCCCGCGCGGATCCTTGTAGACCACCTTGCGATAGTCGTCGACCCAGCCGATCAGCCCGAAGCCGAACGTCACGAGAATCACGATCCAGATGAAGCGGTTGGTCAGATCGGCCCACAGCAAGGTCGACACCGCAATGCCGATCAGAATCAGCACGCCGCCCATCGTCGGCGTGCCCGATTTGACGAGGTGCGTTTGCGGGCCGTTCGTGCGCACCGCCTGGCCGACTTTCATCGCGGTCAGTTTGCGGATCACCCACGGACCGCACACCAGCCCGATCAGCAGCGCGGTAATCGTCAAGTCGGATCGTAGCCATGTCGTTCTGTGAGCCAAGGAGTTGGTAGAATGTTTTGTCTTCCTAAGACCGCTTGGCCTCCGACTTCCTTCTCTTTTCAATGCGCGGCGGGCGTCTCGCCCGCCGCATTGGTTTGTGGACTTGTCAAGGCGTCCACCACGCGCTCCATCTGCATGAAGCGCGAGCCTTTCACCAGAAATGTTGCGGTTGCCGTGTAGCCCGCTTGCTGCAATTGCGCGACGAGCGCGGCGGGATCGGCTGCATGCTGTGCCGACGGACCGTACGCGGCACACGCGTCGCGCGACGCATCGCCGGTCGCGTACAACGCGTCGATGCCGCACTCTTTTGCGTAGGCGCCGATCTCGCGATGAAACGCGGGGCCTTCGTCGCCGGTTTCGCCCATATCGCCCATCACGAGCACACGCGGCGACGGCCGCGTCGCGAGCACGTCGATCGCGGCACGCATCGAATCGGGATTTGCGTTGTACGTGTCGTCGATGACGGTTGCGCCCGCGAGCGCGCCGAGCGCCGCGCGCTTGACTTGCAGGCGGCCCTTCACCGCGCCGAACGATTCGAGCCCGCGTTTGATCGCATCGAGCGCCACGCCCGCCGCGAGCGCGGCGGCCGTGGCGGCAAGCGCATTGCGCGCGTTGTGTGCGCCGAGCACCTGCAGCGTCGCGTCGATCGCGCCTTGCCGCGTATCGATGCGCAGCGTGCGCCCGTCGAAGCGGCCGGTGACGGCGGCTTCGGTCATGCATTCGTCCGTGTTCAGCGCGAAATCGATGACGTCGTTGCCGGTCGCGGCAACGCGCCAGATGCCCGAGTACGGATCGTCGGCCGGGAACACGGCGATGCCGTCGGGCGTCAGCGCATGAATCACGCTCGCATGTTCGAGCGCGACCGCTTCGACGGTTGCCATGAATTCCTGATGCTCGCGCTGCGCGTTGTTCACCACGGCGACGGTCGGCTCCGCGATCTTCGCGAGCAGTTGGGTTTCGCCGGGATGGTTCATGCCGAGTTCGACGACCGCGAGCCGGTGCGCGTCGTTCAGGCGGAACAGCGTGAGCGGCAGGCCGATATCGTTGTTGAAGTTGCCGGCGGTCGCGAGGCGCGCGGCTTCGCCGACCGCGGCCGCGAAGATCGACGCGATCATTTCCTTGACCGTCGTCTTGCCGTTGCTGCCCGTGACCGCAACGAGCGGCATCGCGAAGCGGCGGCGCCAGCCGCGCGCGAGCGCACCGAGCGCGACGCGCGTATCGGCCACGCGTAGCGCGGGCACGCGCCAGTCGGCCGGACTGCGCGTGACGAGCGCCGCGTTCACATGACGGTTCGCGACGTCGGCGAGGAAGTCGTGTGCGTCGAAGCGCTCGCCCTTGAGCGCGACGAACAGATCACCGGGGCCCGCGGTGCGGCTGTCGGTCGACACGCGGTCGAACGTGACCGAATCGTCGCCGAGCACGGTCGCACCCGGAATCAGCGCGGCGGCTTCACGCAGCGAAAGCATCGCTTTACCTCGCTCGCTCATTCGCCACCTCCGCGCGCTTGCGTTGCACGCGCGGCAAGCGCGAGCCGTGCATGATTCTGATCCGAAAACTCGCGCTTCTTGCCCATGATTTCCTGTGTGGCTTCGTGCCCCTTGCCCGCGAGCACGACCACGTCTTCGCGCGCGGCGCTGCGGATCGCCTGCAGGATCGCGCTCGCGCGGTCTTCGATGCAGCGCGCCTTCGACGGCTGCGTCATGCCGGACACGATCTGATCGATGATCGCTTGTGGATCTTCGCTGCGTGGGTTGTCGCTCGTCACGACGAGCGCGTCGGCGCTGCGTTCCGCGATCGCGCCCATCAGCGGGCGTTTCGTCGCATCGCGATCGCCGCCGCAGCCGAACATGCAGACGAGTTCGCCGCCACGCGCCTGCGCGATCGGGCGCAAGGCGGCAAGCGTCTTTTCGAGCGCATCCGGCGTGTGCGCGTAATCGATCACGACGAGCGGCTCGTCGTTCTGCAGACGGCCGCCGAGGCGCTGCATGCGGCCGTTCACCGGTTCGAGCTGCGCGATTTGCTCGAGCGCGGCGTCGAATGGCACATTGGCCGCAAGCAGCGCACCGAGCACGCCGAGCAGATTGCTGACGTTGAACGCGCCGAGCGTGCCGACTTCGACGTCGGCGCTGCCCCAGTCGGAGACCAGATGGAACGCGGTGCCCATCGCGGTAGCGCGCACGTCGCTTGCGATCAGCGCCTGATCAGCGAGCAGCGCGCTGACGTCGGGCGAACCGATGCCGCCTTCGAGCGAATACGCGATCGTGCGCGCATGCCCTTTCGTGCTGGCAATGAGGCGCCGGCCCGCGTCGTCGTCGGCGTTGATCACGGCGACGCGCAATTCGGGCCATTCGAACAGACGCGCCTTCGCCGCTTCGTAAGCGGCGAACGTGCGGTGATAATCGAGGTGGTCCTGCGTCAGGTTCGTGAACACCGCGATGTCGAATTTGGTGCCGTTCACGCGCCCCTGATGCAGCGCGTGCGACGACACCTCCATCGCAATCGCCTGCGCGCCGTCGTGATGCAATTGCGCGAGGCTGCGCTGCAGCTGCGGCGCATCGGGCGTCGTAAAGCCGGTGTGAACGAGATGCCCGGGCATGCCGCTGCCAAGCGTGCCGATCACGGCGCACGGCACACCGTGCACCGACAGCGCAGTGGCAATCCATTGCGTGCACGATGTCTTGCCGTTCGTGCCGGTCACGCCGATCACGCGCATCGCGTCGCTCGGGTCGTGATACCAGGCGCTTGCGATCGCGCCCGCGAGTTCGTTCAGCGCGGGCACCGCGTGCGCGATGGCGGCAGCGGGTTTCGTCGTCGCGAGGCCTTCCGGCTGGTACAGAACCGCGGCGGCGCCGCGCTCGATCGCCTTGTCGATAAACGGCCGGTTGTCCGCGCCTTCGACTGCATAAGCGAGAAAAGCATCGCCGCTCGCGAGCGAACGCGTATCGGCATGCAGTTGCGCATCGGGCTTGACGTGCGTGCGCAGCCACGCGAGCGCGTCGTCGATCTGCGCGCGCGCCGGATCGGAGAAACGCAGCGCGCTCATCGCACGACTCCCGGGTGTTCCTTCGCGTTGCTCGAGATCGTCAGCTTCTTCGCAGAGGTGCGCGTCGCGATTTTCGCGGCAAACTTCTTTGCGTGGCTCGACGCGACGACGTTCTTCGTTACGCCCTTCGCTGGATTCTTCGCGCCGCCGGCCGCCACGTCGCCATTGCTTCCGGCGGACGCCACGTCCTCGGTCTGGTTCGTGTCGTCCGACACGACCATCTGCTTGATCGGCATGTCGGGCGGCACGTTCAGCGAACGCAGCGTGTCGCCGGCGATCGCCGAGAACACGGGTCCCGATACCTGGCCGCCGAAGTGGCTGCCCGCGGTCGGCTCGTCCACCGACACGGCAATCACGACGCGCGGATTCGGCATCGGCGCCATGCCGACGAACGACGCGCGGTACTTCGATTTGTCGTAACCCCGGCCCGAATGTTTGTACGCGGTGCCGCTCTTGCCGCCGACGCGATAGCCGGGCACTGCCGCGTCCGGCGACGTGCCGGCCGGCGACACGACCGCTTCGAGCATCGTGCGCACTTCGCGCGCGGTAGTCGGCGAAAACACCTGCGTGCCGGGGGCAGGCTGGTCGCCCGGCGTGCGGAAAATCGAAATCGGCATGAGGTGGCCGTCGTGCGCGATCGCGGTGTACGCGCGTGCAAGCTGGAACAGCGACGCCGACAGGCCGTAGCCGTATGACATCGTCGCCTGCTCGATGCGGCGCCAGCTCTTCCATGGACGCAACCGGCCCGCCGCCGCGCCCGGAAAGCCGACCTTCGGCGCCTGGCCGAGACCGATGCTGGTATACATGTTCCACATCTCTTCGGGCTTGAGCTGCATCGCGATCTTCGTCGCACCGATGTTGCTCGACTTCTGGATCACGCCACCGACCGTCAGCACGCCGAACGCGCTGTCGTCAGTGATCGTTGCGCCGTCGAGGACAAAGCGTCCCGGCCCCGTATCCACCAGTGTAGTCGGCGACACGCGATGCAGATCGAGCGCAAGCGATACCGTGAACGGCTTCATGATCGATCCCGGCTCGAACACGTCGGTGAGGATGCGGTTGCGCAGCTGTTCGCCCGTCAGGTGCGAGCGGTCGTTCGGGTTGTAGGTCGGGTAATTGACGAGCGCGAGCACTTCGCCCGTGCGCACGTCGACAACCATCGCGGCGCCCGCTTTCGCCTTGAATTTCTGCACCGCCGCTTTAAGGTTCGCGTAAGCGATGTATTGAATCTTGCTGTCGATCGACAGTTCGACATCCTTGCCGTTGTGCGGCACGACGGTTTCGTCGACGTCTTCGACGATATGACCCATGCGGTCCTTGATCACGCGGCGGCTGCCCGACATGCCCGCGAGCAGTTTCTGATCGCCGAGCTCGACGCCTTCCTGGCCTTCGTCCTCGACGTTCGTAAAGCCGATCAGGTGCGCGGTGATCTCGCCTTCCGGATAGAAGCGCTTGTATTCGTTGCGCTGGTAAATGCCGGGAATGTCGAGCGCCGCGACTTGCGCGGCGACGTCGACCGGCACCTGGCGCTTCACATAGACAAACGTTTTGTCTTCGGACAGTTTCGTGCGCAGCTCTTTGTCGGACATATCGAGCAGCTTGCCGAGCTGATGCAGCTTGTCCGCGCCGAGATCGTCGGGCACCGACTCCGGAATCGCCCAGATCGCGCGCACGGGCAGGCTCGTGGCGAGCACGAGGCCGTTGCGGTCGAGAATCTTGCCGCGCGTTGCCGGCAGTTCGATGGTGCGCTGATAGCGGCTTTCGCCCTGCTTCTGATAGAACGCGTTGCCCGGGCCCTGGATCCAGAACGCGCGCCCGGCGAGCGCAACGAACGCCATGAAAAGCATGAACACGACGAGCTTCGAGCGCCACATCGGCAGGCGCACCGAGAGAATCGGATTCGCGGAAAACGCGACGCTCTTGCGATTCGACGATTTCTTCATCATCGCGCGCCTCCGCGTGAGCCGTCGGCTCGCGCCGCTTTCGCGTCCGCAGGCGTCGCTGCCGGCGCCGACGTCGGAATCGGCGTGTCCTCGGCCGTCGCTGTGCCGGGGTCGAGCTGCACGTATTGCGTGCGGCCCGTCGTGGCCTGCTGCATCTTCAGGGAATCAGTCGCGATCTGCTCGATACGCGACGTTTTCGACAGCGCGCTCTGCTGATATTGAAGCTGCGAATAATCCTGCTGCAGCTGACGCTCCTGCGACTGCGCACGCTGCAGCTGGATAAAGAACTGGCGCTGCTGGTTCGTCGCGTTCACGACGGAAAGGGCACAGCCCATGACGACGATCAGCAGGAAGATATTGAGGCGGTTCATGGCGCGATCCGCTCCGCGACGCGCATCACGGCGGAACGGGCGCGCGGATTGGCGGCGACTTCGGCGTCGCTCGCGAATACACGGCCTAGCAGTTTGAATGGAGGGCTCGGCAGGTCGACGGCACGAATCGGCAGGCGGCGGTCGACCGCAGGCGCAGTGGACTGCGCCTGCATGAATCGCTTGACGATGCGATCTTCGAGCGAATGAAAGCTGATCACGACCAGCCGCCCCCCTTGCTCCAGCAGCGACGACGCTGCCTCTAGAACGACTTGCAGCTCCGCAAGCTCTTGATTGACGTGAATCCGTATAGCCTGAAAGGTGCGGGTTGCCGGGTCCTTACCCTTCTCACGGGTTTTGACGGCGTTAGCCACGATTTGGGCAAGCTCGCCCGTGCTTGCGAGAGGCCCAAGACGTTCGGACTCTGCCCGGCGAGCAACAAGCGCCTTTGCAATCTGAACAGCAAACCGTTCTTCCCCATAATCTCTGATCACCTCCGTCAGTTCCTGCAACGTGGCCCGCGCGAGCCAATCCGCGGCGGATTCGCCGCGCGTCGGGTCCATTCGCATGTCGAGCGGGCCGTCGGCGCGAAAACTGAAACCGCGCTCGGGGTCGTCGACTTGCGGCGACGACACGCCCAAATCCAGCAATACACCCGACACACGCCCTACCCCGCGCGACGCCAGCGCGTCGCGCAGTGATGCAAAACTCTGATGCACGATTTCGAAACGCGGATCGGTAATGCCTTGCGCCGTTTCGATCGCAAGCGGGTCTTTATCGAATGCGATCAGCCGGCCTGCCTCACCGAGCCTGCCCAACACCGCCCGACTGTGGCCGCCGCGCCCGAACGTGCCGTCCACATAGACGCCGTCCGTGCGCGTAACCAGCGCGTCGACCGCTTCCTCCAGCAGCACCGTGCGATGCTGCAACTCCTTTCCCATCGCAGGTGCCATGTCGATCACCCGCGGTCAGAATGTGAAGTTCTTCAGCGCTTCGGGCATGCCCTGCGCCATCGCCGCCTGTTCCTTCGCGTTGTAGGTCTGTGCGTCCCACAACTCGAAGTGACTTCCCATTCCTAACAACATCACGTCTTTTTCGAGCGAGCCGGCGATACGCAACTCCGGCGACACGAGCACGCGCCCGGCCGTATCGAGTTCGACGTCGGCCGCGTTGCCGAGAAAGATCCGCTGCCACCACTTCGCTTCCATGGGCAGCGCGGCGATTTTCGTGCGAAAGACCTCCCACTCGGGGCGCGGAAACAGCAACAGGCAGCCGTCCGGGTGCTTGGTAATCGTCACCCGGCCTTCTGCCTGTCCTTGCAGCGCATCCCGATAGCGAGCCGGGATGGACATCCTCCCTTTCGCATCGAGTGTCAGCGCCGACGCCCCTTGGAACACTTCACTCCCCTTTGTGAGGGCGTTGTAAGACGCCGCCCCATTTCGAAAACTTACCCGAAATACGCGGGTAGATCACACAAAAATACACTTTCTCACACTGTCTCCCACTTTAGAGGAACCCCCACCATGGGTCAAGGGAGGCGGGCCGATTTTTAACGAATTTTGTTTGCTAGAACAAGGACTTAGCGACGGTCCTTCAAGTCAGACGTAAACGGGAAAATCGTTATAAATGAATCAGATAGTGGAACTTGTGAAGGTAGTACTTGAGAAGTAGGGTGAAAAAGCGCGGTTTTGCGGGGCGTATGCGGTGCGATCCGGCGTGCAAAGCGAACAACTACGCGGATATGGGCGGTGGAGGTCGAGCGAGGTTCAGGCAACGTGAAAGGACGGCGTGGTAGACGCCGTCCTCACGGCGATTTCAAGGTGAAGAGGCAAAGACTAAATGCGGTATGCGGTTGTCGTCATGATTTTCGACGCCGCACGCATCAGCGCGCGTGCCGGAAACGGCAGTTCGACACCGCCTGCGTCCATCGCGGCTTTACCATGCGCCGCTTCGTCGGCGCGCATCTGCTCGACGACGGCCCGCGATTCGTGGTCCGCGGCGGGCAGCGCTTCCATGTGGCCGTTCAGATGTTGCTCGACCTGACGCTCGGTCTCGGCCATGAAGCCGAGGCTCACGCGATCGCCGAAACGGCCTGCGGCAAAGCCGATCGCAAGCGCCCCTGCGTACCACAGCGGGTTCAGCAGACTCGGGCGCGAATCGAGCGCTTCGAGGCGCTTCGAGGTCCACGCGAGGTGATCTTCCTCTTCGCGCGCCGCGTTTTCGAAAGCCTGCTTCAACGCGGGCGAACGCGTTGCGAGCTTTTGCGCCTGATACAGCGCCTGCGCGCAGACTTCGCCGACATGATTGACGCGCATGAGCCCGGCCGCGTGCGCGCGCTCCTGCGCGGTCATCTCGACGCGTTCGGCGGAATCGGCCGTGCCAGCTGCCTCGGCGGGCTCAGCCGGCCGAGCCGGCAGCGGCATCGGGCGGCTCATTCGCGACACGCCTGTCATCGATCGCAGACCGCGATCGAACTCGGTAATCCAGTCGTCAAGCACCATCCTGCTCCTCCAGTCAGCCGATCGCCCGAATGCCGCCGCGATCGGTGCATTCGAGCCCTTAAAACAAGGGGTTTTGGTAGCCAGGTGCTGATTTTAGACCATGTTGCTTAAAGGAAACAGCAGCAAACAGCGCGGGAATCCGCCGCACGCGGCGCGAAGCGGTGCAAACGGGTTCGTGTGTGCCGCGATTTTTCTTTGCGTATAAAACTTTCGCATTCCCTGGAGATCGCCGCGAAACAGAAAGAGGCGCCTGTTCCGAATGCGCCTCCTCGTTCGGCCGGGTCGCGCGGGCGTCCTAGGCGCGACCGTCGCGCAGTTCGCGCCGCAGGATCTTGCCGACATTGCTCTTCGGCAATTCCTTGCGGAACTCGACGATGCGCGGCCGCTTATAAGGCGTGAGCTGGTCCTTGCAGAACGCGATGATGTCGGCATCGGTGAGCTTTTCGTCCTTCTTCACGACAAAGAGCTTCACGGCTTCGCCGCACTGCACGTCGGGCACGCCGACCGCCGCCACTTCGAATACGCCCGGATGCTTCGCGACCACATCCTCGACTTCGTTCGGATAGACGTTGAAGCCCGACACGAGAATCATGTCCTTTTTGCGGTCGACGATCTTCACGAAGCCGCGCTCGTCCATGAGCCCGATGTCGCCCGAGCGCAGAAAACCGTCCGCGGTCATCACCTTCGCGGTTTCGTCGGGACGGTTCCAGTAGCCGGCCATCACCTGCGGGCCGCGAATGCAGACTTCGCCCGGCTGACCGAGCGGGACGTCGTTGCCGTCGTCGTCGCGAATCGCGATTTCCGTCGATGACACCGGCAAGCCGATCGTGCCGTTGTATTCGGTCGCCGTCACCGGGTTGCAGCTCACCGTCGGCGATGTCTCCGACAAGCCGTAGCCCTCGATGATCGGCGTCTTCGTCCGCTCGAACCAGCGTTCGGCGACGGCTTTCTGCACGGCCATGCCGCCCGCATTCGCGACCATCAGGTTCGAGAAGTCGAGCTTGTCGAAATCCGGATGATTGAGCATTGCGTTGTAGAGCGTGTTGACGGCCGGCAGTGTCGTGATGCGGTAGCCCTGCAGGGACTTGATCATGCCGCCGATATCGCGCGGGTTCGGAATCAGCACGACAAGGCCGCCCTGACGGATCGGCATGAGCCCGCAGACCGTCAGCGCGAACACGTGGTAAAGCGGCAGCGCGGCCACCGTGACCGTTTGCGTGACGTCGGGCCGCGCGGCGCGGGCCGGCTCGTGCCAGGCCGCGGACTGCAGCACGTTCGCGATGAGATTGCGATGCGTGAGCGTCGCGCCCTTCGATACGCCGGTCGTGCCGCCCGTATATTGCAGAAACGCGATGTCGTGCTGGCCTTGCTGAACAGGTTTGAACGTCGCGCGCGCGCCTTGTGCGATCGCGTCGTTGAAGCGCACATGGCCAGGCAGGCTCCACGCCGGCACCAGCTTCTTCACGCGCCGCACGACGAAATTGACGATGTGTCCTTTCGGGCCCAGCAGATCGCCCATCGCCGCAACGATCACGTGCTTGATCGACGTGTTGCGGACCACCGCCTGCACGGTCGCCGCGAAATTTTCGAGCACGATGATCGCCTGCGCGCCGCTGTCCTTCATCTGATATTCGAGCTCGCGCGGCGTATAGAGCGGATTGACGTTCACGACGACATAGCCCGCACGCAGAATGCCGGCCAGCGCAATCGGATACTGCAGCACATTCGGCATCATGATCGCGATGCGCGCGCCGCGCTCGAGCCCCTTCGACTGAAACCACGCACCGAGGCGCCGCGACAGTTCATCGAGTTCGCCGTAGGTGATCGCTTTGCCCATGCACGCGAATGCGGGCTTGTCGCGATACAGGCGGAAGCTTTCCTCGAGAAGATCGGCCACCGATTGATACTGCGTCGGATCAATTTCCGCCGGCACTCCGGGTGGATACGATTTCAGCCAGATCTTCTGCATACGGTGTTTCTCCGGTCCCATGCGCAATGGTTTGATTTTGCTGCTTTTTTTGACTGATCGTGTGAAGGGCAGCGCATCGTAGCACGCGCTTTTCCGCACTTTATTTCGGGTAACCACCGGTTTAGACGATGTCCTCGAAACGGAAGAACACGCTGCCCCGGGCTGTCATTCCGTGAGGATCGTGAGCGCACGCATATATATAGGCACAGGAACGGCGGATGGGCGGCAGTTCCGTATGCCTCATGCGCGTTTGATGCGCTGGGCCGGACCTCATCGCTTCCGGCGCAGCGCAGGTTGTCCGGATGCCGCCCGGATCGATGCGTTATGCGCGTTCGACCTCGACCAGACAGTCGTAGAAGGTCGCCGAGCCGCCGAGGTCTGTCAGCGCCTGGCTCGTTACCTGATTCGCGTTGCGGCCGTCCGGCGCGAGTTTCTTCCACCAGATCGACAGGCCGACGACGAGTCCTTCGCGCGCCTTGTCGGTCACGCGGGCGCGCGCCTGCATCGAGCCGCGATCGTTGAAGATGCGCACCCGCGCGCCTTCGTCGATGCCGCGGCGCCTCGCGTCGGCGGGATGGATGTCGAGATGCGGTTCGCCTTCGGTCGACCGCAGGCTTTCGACGTTGACGAAAGTGCTGTTCAGGAAGTTGCGCGCCGGCGGCGAAATCATCGCGAGCGGGAAGCGGGACGCGAGGTCAGGCGCGTTTTCCGCGGACTCGTACGGCGGCAAGTAGTCGGGCAGCGGATCGAGGCCCTGTTGCGCGAGCCGTTCGCTGTAAAACTCGCATTTGCCCGACGGCGTGCGAAAGCCGCCTGCCGCGAACGGCGCGTCCGGCACCTGCAGTTTCGCCCAGCCGGCGCGCTTGAGCGTCGGCCAGTCGACTCCGGCGAGCGCGGCATCGTTCCAGTGAAAGGCCGCGGCGGCCACTTCTTCATCGGTTTCGAAGAGCGCCGGCTCGGTAAGACCCATGGCCCGCGCGATGCCGCGGAAAATCTCGGTATTCGGCTTCGCGTCGCCGACCGGCGCAATCGCCGGCAGGTTCGCCATCACGTGCGTGTGGCCGTACGACTTGTGAACGTCGAGATGCTCGAGCTGCGTCGTAGCGGGGAGCAGCAGGTCGGCGTAGTCGGCGGTGTCGGTCTGGAAATGCTCGAGGACGATCGTGAAGAGATCTTCGCGTGCGAAACCGGCGGCCACGCGCTCCGAATCGGGCGCGACCGCGACCGGATTCGAGTTGTAGACGACGATTGCTTCCACTTTCGCGCCGAATGGCGGAATGCCGTGGGCGTTGCCGGGTTTGCTGGTTTTGCCGGCGTTGCTGTCGTCGCCCGGATGCAGCAACGCGTCACCGATTGCATTCATATTGATGACGCGCGACGGCGCCGACGGCCAGCCCGGCATCAGATCGGGCCGGGCCAGCGCGAACGAATCGACCGGCGCCCATCCCGAGGACGACAACAGCGCGCCGCCCGCGCGCTCGCGCCATGCGCCGGTCAGCGATGGCAGACACGCAATCGCGCGCACCGCGTTGCCGCCGCCGCGCACACGTTGCACGCCGTAGTTGAGTCGGATCGCGGCTTTGCGAGTGTTGCCGTAAACGCGTGCCAGTTCGATGATCTCCGTTTTTTCCAGGCCGCAAATCTGCGCGACGCGTTCGGGCGTGTAGGTCAGCGCGCGGGCCTTCAACTGCTCGAAGCCGAACGTGTGATCGGCAATGTAGGCGTGGTCGAGCAGATCTTCGGTGATCAGCACGTGCATCATGCCGAGCGCGAGTGCGCCGTCGGTGCCGGGCTTCAGCGCAATGTGCTGATGGCATTTTTCAGCCGTGAGCGACCGGTACGGGTCGATCGCGATCAGGCGCGCGCCGTTGCGCTTGGCCTCTTGCGCGCGTGTCCAGAAATGCAGGTTCGACGCGATCGGATTGGAGCCCCAGATCAGGATCAGTTCGCTTTCGGAGAAGAACTCGGTGAGCATGCCCAGTCCTGCACCGTATGTATATTTGAGACCCGCGGACCCTGCGGACGCGCAAATCGTGCGATCGAGCTGCGACGCGCCGAGCTTGTGGAAGAACCGTTGCGCAATGCTGTCGCCCTGCACGAGGCCCATCGTGCCCGCATAGCTGTACGGAACGATCGCCTCCGGTGCGCGCGCCGCGATGTCGGACAGCTTCGCGGCTGCCAGTGCAAATGCTTCGTCCCATGTGATCGGCTCGAAGCGCCCTTCGCCCTTTTTGCCGACCCGCTTCATCGGCGTGGTCAGGCGGCTCGCATGGTGGACCCGGTCCGCATAGCGGCTGACCTTGGTGCACAGCACGCCCTGCGTCGGCGGATGGTCGGGATCTCCGGTTACCTTGATCGCACGTCCGTTTTCGACGGTCACGCGCATGGCGCAGGTATCCGGGCAATCGTGCGGGCAGACCGCGCGGGCGAATTCGGCAGGAGCGCTCATGGAATTGGGGGCCTTCTCTTTCGAATGCGTGGGATTCGTGGTGCGGGATGCGGGTCCCGCGTGCTGATGCATTTGCTTTCGCACGTTGCGCCGGTACTACGCGCCTGAAAGGTCGATTTTATTATGTCCGCCTGCGATACAGGGGTCCGCGCGAGGTCGGCCGCCGGGTTCGCGTCGTCGGCGGCCGCGCTGTCGGGAATATCGATCGGCGTAGAATCCAATCATTATCGGGCGCCGATGATGCACCGTCGCCGCTCGCTCAGATCACTTCCGGCAGCTAGCGCACCTTTCATCATGAAACTTATCCCTGAAATCCAGTCCGCGCATGGCGAAATTCAGTCACTTCGACGAACGATTCATGCCAATCCCGAACTGCGCTATGAAGAGACCCATACCTCCGATCTCGTGGCGAAGACGTTGTCGGGTTGGGGAATCGAAGTCCATCGTGGCCTCGGTAAAACCGGGGTCGTAGGCGTGTTGAAGCGCGGCAATGGCACGCGCTCCATTGGCTTGCGTGCCGATATGGACGCGTTGCCGATTCTCGAGCTCAATACATTCGATCACCGTTCCCGCAACGACGGAAAAATGCACGCCTGTGGACACGACGGGCACACGGCGATGCTGCTCGGCGCCGCGCGCTACCTCGCAAAGCATGGCGACTTCGACGGCACGATCGTGTTTATCTTTCAGCCGGCCGAAGAAGGCGGCGCGGGCGCGAAGGCAATGATCGACGATGGGCTCTTCACGCGATTTCCTGTCGATGCGGTGTTCGGCATCCACAACTGGCCGGGCTTGGGTGCCGGACACTTCGGCGTGACCGAGGGGCCGATCATGGCGTCGAGCAACGAATTCCGGATCGAGGTGAAGGGGATCGGAGCGCACGCGGCTTTGCCGCATAACGGACGCGACCCCGTCTTCACCGCGGTGCAGATTGCGAATGGCCTGCAGGGCATCATCACGCGCAACAAGAAGCCGATCGATACGGGGGTTCTGTCGATCACCCAGATTCATGCCGGAGATGCGGTCAACGTGGTGCCGAACGAAGCGTGGCTCGCCGGAACCGTGCGCACATTCACGACGCAAACGCTGGATATGATCGAGTCGCGGATGCAGAAGATCGTCGGGAGCATTGCCGAAGCGTATGAGTGTTCGGCCAAGCTGACGTTTCGGCGCAATTATCCGCCGACGGTCAATACTCGCGAAGAGACGAGGTTTGCGGCAATGGTGATGAAGGAAATCGTCGGGGCAGAAAACGTCGTCGATCCGATCGAGCCGACGATGACCGCTGAAGACTTCTCGTTCATGCTGGAAGCGAAGCCGGGATGCTACGCGTTCCTCGGCAATGGCGATGGCGAACATCGCGAGATGGGCCACGGCGATGGGCCGTGCATGCTGCACAACGCGAGCTATGACTTCAACGATGAGTTGCTGCCGGTGGGGTCGACGTATTGGGTGCGGTTGGCGCAGCGGTTTCTGGCGCGTGAAGCGTGATGCTTTGTTAGTTTGACGCGTTACGCTGGCTGTGAGGTTGAATGATTAGTTCAGTTCAATTCAATTCAATTCAGTTCGCTTCTGGCGCTTCGCTGAATTTTAGCCGGGCTGTAAACGCATCAACCCCGCCTGTGCGGGCGGGGTTGATGTTTTCAGCTGAGGGGGAGCCTGACGATTACCTACTTTCACACGGGCAA
>NZ_JAVHZD010000040.1:0-62305 GCF_031119615.1 Paraburkholderia sp. SARCC-3016
TAGCCATGTCGTTCTGTGAGCCAAGGAGTTGGTAGAATGTTTTGTCTTCCTAAGACCGCTTGGCCTCCGACTTGCGCAACCTTGCTCTAAATGTATGCTGCGCGGTGAAAGACCATTATGCAACCCCATCGCTCATAACTATGGAAGCCGGGCGACTACTGCCCCGACATATAAATGGCCTTCCCTCTGCTAGCAGATATTTTCCAACACCCCGCAACTTGCATTGAACGGGATATGCGCCACGGGCGAAGTCATTGATAGCAGGCCAACCTCATCATGGTACGCACCGATGGTCTCGGCATTTTCCCCGTCAATAACGCAATTGCCACCGTTGTACAGGCGGTCGAACGCTCAGACGTCGACAAGTAATGGTGGCCGGAGCGATGCGCAATCGCAACGAACTACTTGTTGGCTCGGCCTCTCCCGGTTGGCCCGCGACGTGGAGGCGTCGCGCGCGTGGCTCGCCCAAGCTAGCGGTCGTCAAAGTGGCTTGTTCAATTCAGCATGACCCGGCGTCCAACCCCATGTTATGGAATGGCATTAAACCTCTGCCGACGGCCATCAAATATGTTTGATTCCAGCCGGAAACATGCGGGTTTGCATGTTCGCGCGCCGGTTACGACCGGTGACTTTGACAATGATGCGCCGCTCGGGTGTGACGGTGGGCTTGGCTCATGGTTCCTCTCCAGATCCGCAGTCTCACTGCCTCCGGCGGCGCTAGTGCCGTATGCCGCCTAGTCCTAACGGCAGCAGCAACTGGTAAACGAGATCGGAAAGGCCTTGAACCAACGATCAGCCTCGCCTATCCGTGCAGCGATCAGATAATCTCTTCAAGCGGTCGCAGTGGTCGGCCGGAGCGCCGTGCCGCTCCCACAATAACGGTCAACCAATCGAGCGCACGCGTGCCCAGTCCAACGCGGCAAGACCGATCCTCGCGGCGTGCTGGCAATGACATCAGTCGCTAACGCTGACGCTCTTTGTCACAGCCGACATCTGGCTTGCGACGTGGATGGCACGTTCGTGCGTCAGCCGGCCCTCTGCGCACAGCTGTGCTCCCACACGAGCGATCTCCTGCTCACCGCGGTGCAAAGCCGCCGTGTTTGTATGCACGGAATAGTAGCCCTCGACCAGATCGAAAGGACTATGTGCAGCAGATCCCAGTACAAAACCGCAGTTCTCCCTCGCAACAAAATCAACGCTGCGCTCGGATTTCTCGAAGATCACCATCTCCCCTTCCGAAACTTGCTCACCTGCGTCGAGCGATCCGGAATATAGGGAGATCCACAGCACGTCATGACCTTGGGGTGGGGTGTAGCGCCAATTCTCCCCTTCGCTCAGACGAACATGCAAATAAGTCATGGGCTGCGGTACGCTGATCGGACTTTCCTGGTCGTTCAGACAACCCAATAAGACCTGAGCGGGCCCTTCAGAAGGCACTTCTTCTGGTCGCAGAAACATTTCGGACGGCGCACTCAATTCAAGCGCTGGCGGCAGCGCAACCCACAGTTGATACGCCCTTGCCGCTCCGCTGCTCCTTACAGAGCCACCATGCCATACACCACGACCAGCCTGCATCCATTCGACGCCCCCGGCCATGATTGACCTCGGCCGTCCCTTGCTGTCGTGAAGGTGCAGCGATCCTCCCACGAGCGCCGTAAGCGTCGCGATGCCCGAATGGGGATGCAGAAGGCCTTCAATTGATAATGCCGCTGAGAGTTCGACGTAGTCCAGGAACACAAAGGGCTTGATCAATTGTCCGATATCCGAAGGGCTTGCCAATCGAGTGATCGGGCCGGTGCTTTTTCCTTTAGTCCGTTGCAGAACCCGACGCGCTCGCTGTGAGTCGGCTGTTACTCGAGTGCCCGTTGTTGATTCCATTAGCGTCCCTTCCGTCAAAATAGAGATGACTCAGCGTTTATTCTTAAATCTGAAAATCACGATGCAGCAAGAAATCCGCTTGTCGACCAGCATTGCCGCTCTTCTTCTAACAGCTGTAGGAAGCTCTTATTCCATTTTACGATCGTAGACCGTATTGATTTTTGTCATCGTTGCCAAAATAACCGTCGATCGGGGCCACGCGGCGTCATCGGGTACAGAGCCTTGCCGTGTAAGGTTCGGGCGAGCCAATTAAACCCGTCATCCATGAAAGGCCTAAGGCAAGAAATAAACTTTCCTCTCACAGGTTTTACCCTGCACGTGCTTCAACACCGCGGCCTTGCCTTCGTCCGACGGCGCGAGATGGAACACGAGGCCGGCGCCGGACCAGCTCGACATGGACCGCGCCGAGCTCGCTCCCGTTGATCGAACAGTGGCCCGGCTTCCCGCCATGCCTGCAACAAAGCGAGCCGCTCGACCTTTTCTCCGCGTTCCAGGAGGTCACGCATATGCGTGTCGAGGCAGTATGCGCAGCCATTTATCTGCGACACCCGCAAATAGACGAGGTCAACCAGAATCGGCGAGAGCTTGGTGCCCGATACATATCGGTAGGCTCCGGCCAAGGCTTTGGCGCCAGCGGAATTCGTACAGGCGCATCGTCAACCTGGCTTTCGATCGTGCCCGACAACAGATATACGTATATGAACGCAGAAGCGCGCATTGAAGATGCAGAACGTCGACGCCGACGAGCCGGATAATGGCTCGGCAGCGGCGCGAGATTACTTTCTAATAGCGACTCCGTGCAATTCAGGATCGCCAGAATGGCAAGTCACGAGGCGATTTTCGCCGCTATCTGCGCGACATGCTTTCCCTGGTAACGAGCAATGTCGAGTTCATTCGCACTCGGTTGGCGGCTGCCGTCAGCGCCTGCGACGGTCGTCGCGCCGTAAGGCGTGCCGCCAGTAATTTCGTCCATTCTTGTCAGGCCGGCACACGCGTACGGGACGCCAACGATGACCATTCCGTGGTGAAGAAGCGTCGCATGGAACGACGTGATGGTAGTTTCCTGGCCGCCATGTTGCGTGCCGGTCGAGGCGAACACGCTGCCGACCTTGCCAACCAGCGCCCCCTTCGCCCAAAGTGCTCCGGTCTGGTCAAGGAAATTGCGCATTTGCGCGGCCATGTTACCGAAGCGAGTCGGAGTGCCAAAGATTATAGCGTCGTATTCCGCAAGTTCGTCAACAGTCGCAACAGGCGGTAACTGGTCCAGCTTGATGCCAATGGCCCTCGCTTGCTCGGCCGCAATCGTCTCAGGCACGCGCTTGACCGTCACAGTCGTCCCGGCGACGGACTTTGCACCTTCAGCGATGGCATTTGCCATTACCTCTACATGACCATAAGACGAGTAATACAGCACCAGAATTTTGGACATTTTAATTCCCTAAGTCTTCAGAAGCGATGAGAAGAAGTGGCTCAACGGCATCGACTAAACGATCGCGTATGCCATTCGAGCTGGGTGGAGAAACGTGCATCGGTCCTGGGCCGCACCGATGATTGCACCTGCTAACCGAACCGAGCGGTAGCGAACCGAAAGATTACGCGAACATCATGCGTAGTCAATTAGGTCTCGGGTTACAATCTGTCGCGTTTAGATTGACAATGAACGTCTTCGGCGCGCCATGCATTTTTGATGCTCGCGTGGCTACCCAGCCCGCATCCCTGGAGTTCGACCTGATCGACTTCTGTCGCAATGAAACGCAGTTGTTCGGCGCCGACAGCACGAAGCTCGGGGTCGCTGGACAAACACACGTATGAATGCCTCGCGATCGACATGGCCGCACCGATTCGCTCGGGGGCGCATGATTACGAGACCATTCCCGCGCTATACCTGAAGGTCGGGGAAGCGGCATGCGATCGATACGGAGCCCACGATGGTCCGGCCAATGTCACCAGCGAGGTGTGATTCTCGCGGGTGGCGCCGGCCGCAATGAAGATGCGTGTGGCGTGCGCCCTTCCCCGAGACAGCTAGAGTGACGCAGTGATCCCACTCGGCAACCGATCGCCAGCTCGATATGCCGAGTTCATTTCACTTTGCATCCCTATATGCTATGCGTGCGCATGCCCGCGTTCGTCGTGCGATTGTCCGCGCTCTTCACGCGATCGCCCGAGAATCATGTCCGCCGCCTTTTCGGCGATCATCAACGTCGGTGCGTTCGTATTACCGCGCGTCGCTTGCGGCATTACCGAGGCATCAACGACACGCAAACCCGTCACGCCACGCACCTTCAGCTCGGGATCGACAACGGCCATGTCGTCGACGCCCATCTTGCAGGTTCCTACCTGATGGTAACCGGTGTTGGCAGCTTTCCTCGCAAAGGCCAGCCATTCAGCGTCTGTCTGAACGCTGTTGCCGGGCGCGACTTCGGTGATGCCCCAAGAACTCAACGAAGCCTGGCCAATCACGTTCCTCACGGCCTTCGATGCCCTTACCACTACATCAATATCGTGCGGATGGGAATACACCCGCGGATCGATCAACGGGTAAATGGCGGGATCGGCGCTTACGAGCGATACGCGGCCGCGGCTCCTGACCGTCAGGCAACTCGGCAGCCCAACGAACCCTTGTGTCACAGTCGGAAAGCCTGGAATCGGAAACGTATTTGTCGAAAGAAGGAACTGCACGTCGCAGGCATCGAGTTCAGGCAAGGACCGCATGAAAATATTCGCTTCCTGTCCGGTCGTCACGGAAGGGGTATTAGCCAGGCTGGTGCTCCAGAGCATTGGGCTTGTCGCATGGTCGTGCAAGTTTTCACCGACGCCTGGCAGATCGGCCACCGTTTTGATTCCAAGCGCGGCGAGGTCTTTCGCTGGACCGATGCCAGAACGCATGAGCACGGCCGGTGACATGATTGACCCGCAGGCGCAGAGCACTTCGCGATCTGCGCGCGCCGTCAACGTCTCACCGCGATGCATGAACCTTACACCTTGAGCATGTCCATGCGCGATCTCAATTCTGTCAATCAGCGCATTGACAATTACTGTTAGATTCGGATGGTTCATGACTGGCTCGACGTAGCACGTCCATGCGCTGGCGCGCATGTTGTTTGGAAACATCGTCATCTGCGACTCAGAGATACCCGTGCTGTCCGTGCCATCGTTATAGTCGCGGCGGAAATCGAACCCTGCCTCGATCGCCGCCTGCACGAAATCCCGCGTAAGCGGCGTGAACTGCGGACGCCCGATCTGCATCAGGCCATGATGGCCGTGCACACTTTGAGGGTCGGGCAGATTGAAATGCTCGATTTTACGGAAATACGGTTCTATGTTCCGATATCCCCAATCCGTTGCGCCGCCTTGAGCCCACGCGTCATAATCTTGCGGCTGACCGCGACACCAGATCATGCCGTTGATTGCGCTGCTGCCACCTTCCACTTTCCCGCGCGGCCAAAAGATGCTCTGGCCATCGGCGGATGTCTGCGGCGCGGTCGTGAATGCCCAGTCGACGTTGCTGCCATATAGGGTGCCGACTTCCGACGGAATGTGTATCGCGGGCGAAGTGTCTTTGGGCCCGGCTTCCAGCAACAGCACGCGGTGGCCCGCATCGATGAGACGACGGGTGACCACGCATCCTGCCGACCCGGCACCTAGCACGATAAAGTCGTAGTGGCCGCCGGCCGAGTTCTTGCCATTAGCGAACGACGGTAGTGACTTAGCCAGCAGCGGCAGAGCCGAGACTGTTCGCAGCGCACCGCCTAGAAAGCTGCGCCGCTGTTCATTGTCCAATTTGCGGTCAGACGACGATTGATTAGGTAAACTTGATATCGGATTGGAATGTTTTGACATATTGGCGTTGAATCTCGGTTTTTGATTTAAAGGACAAGTCTTGTACGAAAGATATTTCCGTATTGCAGTATCAAATCAATATTTGCTGAAGCCGAGCGTGGAGCAATGAGAACAGTGCGATTGCGCCTTCATTCTTTGCCCGGACAATCCTTTCAAGACCATCGGCGATCAGTTTCATCCAACGCGTCAGCGCGTTGAGTAACGCCGATCACATGGGCGCATGTGAACGGCTCTGCGCAACGCCAGCCTCTCCGACGCTCGCGCCTAATGTCTTGGCTGATGCGGGCGTCCGGAGAGTCCGACGAAAAATCTAAAATGCGCGTTCAGGAGGTGCCTCCTGTCAACGAGTTAGCCATCATCTTGCAGTAGCAGACGATCAGAAATGCGGTAGGTCCGGCAGCGCCAGCGCGTGAAAACCGAACCCGACGGCATCAAAGCGCTCGACTCCGCCGCTCGGCGTGTTCACGATAAAAGGCATTCCGATCCGGTCCGCCCGCACGAGCTCCGTCGAGCCGCCACCGTCCAGGTTTATCGCATCCGTGGCGCCGATGGCCTTCATCAGCTGGGCCGACTGCTCGTTTGTCGTACCGGTCGAGTAACCGGGCACGCGGCCGTCGATGACGACCATGTACAGGAAGCGTCCGTTGTCCGACAGACCGACAAGCGTGCGTGGATTGGGGTTCAGCGGGTCGCCTTCATTGGGGCTTTGCGCGCTTACGTCCTGTCCGTTCTTCAGTAGAATCGCCGAACCTGCAATGGCCGTTTGTATCACCCGCAGCTCCGCCTGCGAGATTTCGGTCGCCTGCGCGATGAAAGCACGGTTCTGGCGCGTAACCGCAAGCACGGCTTCACTTTGCGTCGGATCGCTCGTCAAAGGGCTCACGACATTTCCATTGGACACCAATAGGCCAATCACGGTCTTTGGCTCCGGCTGGGCGTTGCAGCACGGAGCAAAGAAGTTGCCATTGATCGCGCCGCGCACACCGGTGCGCGCCGCGAATTGCGCAATCGTTTCGGCGGTCGTATTGAGTGGACCACTGTGCTGCGTCGTCTCGAGTGACACGCCGGGAGCGAGCAGGTCGACGCGCATCACATACGCGCGGCTGATAGTTGGCGGTCCACCCGCAGTGGCCGGATTCGACGGCACGGTCCCGGTTTCTGCGTCGACACCGACGTAGATTGGAGAGTAGCCGCTCTGTGTGATCTCCCTGGTCGGGTCAGGAATCCTGAAGCCTTTTTTCGCAGCATCGCTTTGCGCGAGCGCGCAAAGCGATGCAAGGCCAAACGTGGTAGCGACAACGATGGTTTTTAAACTCGATGATACGTTGGGATAGGCACGTGCCATGTCGGTAGTCTCCGCGGACTAACGTTGAGAAGCGATTGCTGATTTCTGCGGGAGTGAACGTTATGAGCTGACTGTGACCGTGTTGTGATAGCTGACGGACGTTTTTTATCGTTGTCCGTCAGTCATTTGGCGATGCCTGAAACGTTCACGTCTGCCGCCCACATCGCAACGCGTGAAGTAAGTCAAAAAAAAATGGTTTGTCTCCGCTGTTCTGAAATATTTCGCCAAAACCGAGGCCGAAAATGACAGGAAGGGAGACTTAGGACCGTTGAACCAAGGTGTTGCCCGCGTTGCATCGTCGCGGCGGCGGCATACGCCATATCGATGCCCTTCGGCCCGCAGTTCAGCACTGCGTGTTTCGAACAGATAGCTCGAGTTCGCTACCTTCGTACGGATGGGGAAAGTATCGAGGTCAGGTACGCCATACTTGCCGTCTGGCGACGAGTAAAACGAACCGTCGAGCGGTAAGTATAAGGAGATGATGCAATCTCGCGCTTGTTTTTCCGAAGCGTTCTGCCCGTTTGAACTTGCGCAATCTGGCAACGCAAAGGGACCTTCCTCGATCGACGCAAAGTGTCGCGAGCTAACAGCGAAAGTTCAAATCAGGCACGCTGACGGATATCGACACGCTGCAGGCCGCAGGAAAGCTGGCACCGAACAATCCCAACGGTAACGAGACTTCGCCGAACATCAGTGGTGCCGCGGTCTATGGCGTGGCAACCCTGCTGCCGAATGTCGGTGCCGTCATGCTGACGAGCGCACTGTCACAGCCGTTCCGCCTCGACCGCGCGCAGGTGAACACGAAAAATTAGAGCCACGGTTACGCAACGGAACAGCTCGCTACGGACAACGGCAAAATGGACGCGTTCCCGCTTTTCACGTCGGCGGGTAGCGTTCTCGCCGGCGCCAGCGGCTCGTTCGGATCGGCCGCGCAGGTGCCTGGCTACTTCGACGGCAATACCGTCACTGCGTTATGGAACTACGCACAGCATTTCGCGATGAGCGATAACGCGTGAACCGACACATTTGGCCCATCGTCGCCGGGCGCGGTGGAAGTGGTGTCCGGCCAGAGCAACGGCATCCAGATGTTCAAGACGACGTCCAGGACCGACGTGAGCCTCGGCACGCCGGTCACGGGCACGACGTCGCGATTTTGGTCTATTGGTTGCGCCAACACTGGCGGCGCTCGCCAACGAACCGGAACCCGCTATTGGTTGAGGCAGATAGCCGCGTTCGTCCCAACGGAGGTGCGGGCGCCGCGCAGGCAATGACACGCCATTAGGATCACATCCGCCGGAATAGGTTGACGCTGCAGCGCGTTATGTAGTGGACACAACGCGATTCGAGCAATCACGAACTGTCCGGGATGTCGGACGAAGCATCCATGCTTATAAAGGCAAACACATCATTGGCTTATATCAAGGCAGGTCATGACAGAACCTAACGCAGCAATTCGCCGGCATCACCACGTCACGCTGTGCGTTGGCGATGCACAAGAAGACTATGATTTTCACACCAAGGTTTTGTCGTTGAAGAGCGTCAAGAAGACAGCGCTTTACGATGGCGCAGTGCCCATCTATCACCTGTATTACGGGAACGACCATGGCGAGGAAAGCACGTTGATCACAACGTTCCCGATGCGCCAGTCCGGACGAAAAGCAAGAAAAGGGACGGGCCAGATCAACGTAGTGTCATTGTCCGTGCCGGTCTCGGCGCTTTCATTTTGGCGCCAAAGATTGAAGAGTTACGGTCTGTCTTACGTTGAGTTTGAGCGCTTCGGCGAGCGTGGCGTGCGGCTTCAGAATCCTGGTGGTATCGAATACGAACTCATCGGTATTTCGGACGACAATCGCAAGCCCTACTCCAACGGAGAGGTGCCGACCGACCTCGGCGTGCGTGGGACGCATTCGGTCACCGTCAGCGTTCCGACGATGACGCCCTCTGAAGAATTTATGCAGTCTGGCTGGTCCGCGCGTCTGGTGGACACCGACGGCGATTATATGCGTTATGCCTTCGGTGACGGCGCTCCAGGAAAGATCGTGGACTTCCGTGTTCAACCCGGTCTTCAGCCGGCAAGTTGGACGTTTGGAGAGGGCATCGTCCATCACTGTGCTTTCCAGGTCGACGGACATTCCGAGCAGATGAACGTTAAGGCACGCCTTGAGGGCCTCGGTTTCACCGATACCTCGGAGCCCAAGGATCGCGGTTACTTCGATTCCATCTATGTACGCACACCTGCGGGTGCGCTGTTCGAGGCGACGGTGTCAAAGCCGCAAGGCTTCACCATCGATGAACCCTACGAAGAACTGGGGAAGACCTTTAAGGTTCCGCCCGCCTTCGCTGCACGAGAAAAGGAGATCATGGCCTATCTGCAACCGCTGAAGTACTGAGCAGTAATCGGTCGCATGATCAGGCGAGGCGGTTTCCGCGATCGACCAATAAGTAGTGGAGACGGTGTTAGCTGGATCAACCAGAACCAGGCAAAGCTATCACACATGTGCTTCATTTCTGTCGACGTCAGTGCAGCCTCAGCAAACGAAGAGCGCTCCGTCTTGGACGTGGGCGCGCTGCTCCGGCGTTTCCGCAACGTCATTCCAATGCTTCGTATCCCGAAACACGGTCCGGCGCTACATACGAGGCCGGCACCACACTGCCGACCTATCCCGGGCGACACAGTCCCAATCGGATCAACTGCCGGTCAAGACAATCGACGTGGCCACAGCACGCTGAGTCGGGTTTGCGGGCGTATTGTCCGATGGATGGCCGACATCGATGCCATTGACGACCATCGCGCTTGAGCCGCCGCCATCGAGATTCAACGCATTGACTGCCCCCATCCATTGCATAAGCGCTGCTGTCTCCTGCATTGATGTGCCGATCGCGAGGCCCGGCTGCCGTCCGTCAGTTTCTGCTAGCAGAATGGTGCCATCGGGCGCGACCCCTATCATCGTGCGTGGATTGCGCGCGTTGACAAATCCCCAGTAGAAACTGGAACGATCGATGCCGGCAAATGTAGGATTGAACCCGTCAGCCGCCGATCTTTGTATCACGCTTGCAGCGGGCAGCAGCTCGGGGCCAGCTGCGGCGAGCGACATACCGGGGGCAAGCGCTACAGGGTTGGTGCCCGACAGCTCCTGTTTCTTTACCGACAACATCGTGCCCACGGGCGCATTCTGCTGAAGCCACGTCACGCTCGTACCTAGTGCCTGGAGCACGTAACCACCGGCCGGGACTGGAGCGCCAAGCGTCGCGCCTGCCGAAAGCACCTTGCCCGTGGCATCCACCAGCACTTCGAACGTGTCGCCCTTGTAGCCTGGGTCGACTGTCACACCGGAGGTCCGTCCGCTCGCAAAATTGCCGTCGTATAGCACGAGATCGTTGTCATTGACGCAGGTGAAGTCATGGGCACGAACGGCCGAAGGTGCGGCTCCCGGGCTTCCGCAGCTGAAATGTTGACCAAGAATTGCGCTGTTAATGCCGGTGACCGATGCACTCGCACCCTGGCTGTTTGTCACCGTAACGACGGACGACAGGTTCGAAAGGAACGATACAGTCGGGTGACCGTTGACCTGCATGAACGTCACGCCTGCCTCGCCAGTCGCTGACATACCTTCCAGGTTACCGTCGGAGACAATTGCACCGGCCGGGCCCTTTAATTCGTCACCTGCGGCGTTGTCGTTGGTTGACCAGTAACCCGCGTTGATCCCGACGATACCGCCGAGTCGCCCCACCGTCGCCTGCGGTGTCTCTCCGCCGAGGCCCAGGATTCCCCCGGCCGCGGACGAATTCGCGCCAGCAATGATGTTTTGAAGGTTTCCCTTGAATGACGGGGAAATAGCAGTGATGTTGACGATCCACGGGCCTGTTGACGCAGGGTTGCCATCAAGAGCAGTACTACGAACAGTCGGGACGAAAGCGTTTTGGGTGGCGGCAGCGATGGATGTTGCCTCCGCCTGTGCCGCCGCCTGTGTCGTGAACTGCCCAACAGAGACGTTGAAACCTAACTGGCTTCCGTCAGGAGCAAGCCCCGCTGAATCGAATCGAACCTGCAAACCTAAAGCAGTCATTGCCGCAACCGCAGGGGCGGCCGAGGCCTGATCCTTTGCGAACTCCACTGTCACCGTCCAAAAGTCGGTTGCAGCAGCTTGTCCCCGGGTGATCTGGTAATAGGTGACGCCGGGACGTATCTGTTCACTTGTACGGACTTCCGCAAGTCCGGACGGCCCCAGTGGCATTTCTGCCGTCGGGAGCGACCAGCTTGCGTTAGCGACGCTTGCCGTCGGAGGAGATTTTGAATCGCTTCCGCAAGCCGAAAGTATCGACGTCGCCGCTGCAACCACTGCTAGCGTTACGGCAGAAATGCCGCCATACGCAATATTACGAGCACGCATAGTTTTAGGTTTACTTGATTGAAGATATGACAGGTATGCGTAATTCGCACGTTTGAGCAAAAAAGGCCTTCATCGCCCTTATGCCATTCGCATTTTGTATTTCTTCTTGTTACATCAAAAAGATGAAACGCCGACACTTTCCTTTAATAATAAGGATGCCTTAATTAGACGTTCGAAGAAAATAATCTGGAATCGGTGATCGATGTCTTGCCGCGCTCGCCAGACCGCCAACTGTCCAATCCTTAGGAGTCGTGCCGCCACTTCGTCAACACAAAATGACGTGGCTATTGATATCTAATGCGATGCCATGAGAGCGGGTGCGAAGATAGCGCACAAAGGGATGCTTGCGAACGTTCATCGTCACGATGCGGGCATTTTACGACGCCGTTCCAATGAAGGGCGGAAAGATCTCGGCTATGCGCACCGATCTCGGTGCGCGACGCGCGCTTGTCGAGGCGAGTTCTCAGTCTGCAGACAATGGACGGGCGGCTTGCGCGCCTCCGGGAGCAACGTTCCCTAGCTGCAGATTCCCCACTGTCGATCCTTGAGGTCCAGAATCCAGCTGCGCACGAATGCGCGTACCGCGGCCTTCGAAGCGGAATACACGCTGAATGCGGCCGTGCCCGCGCTCCCGGCCGTCCAGCCGGTGAGAATTACCGATGCGCCTTCCGCAAGCAGCGGCAGCGCCTTCCGCACGGTGAACAGCACACCCGGGGTTATGCCAAGGTTGCCTGACTTCGAAGGACTCGCCATGCTTGCCAAGGTGGCTGAGGAAGGATCGTTTGCGGCTGCGGCGCGAACGATGGGGATGTCCGTAGCGACAGTGTCGCGCGGCGTCGCCCGTCTCGAAGACCGGCTAGGCGCGCGCCTCTTCAATCGCACGTCGCGACAGCGTTCGCTCACGGAGGTCGGCCGGACGGTTTGCGAAAAGGCCGGCGAAATCTATCGCCAGGCGGAAGAAGCGGAGAGCGCTGCCCGCGAGATGTCGCTGCAGCCGCGCGGTGTTGTGCGCCTCGCCGCACCGATGTCGTTCGGCCTTCGCTGGGTCGCGCCGCTGCTGCCAACCTTCTTTCGCGCGTATCCCGAGGTGTCGATCGATTTGCATCTGTCAGACGTATCGGTCGATCTGGTCGCCGATGGTTTCGACGCGGCGCTGCGTATTGCGGCGCTGCCGGATTCTTCGCTGGTGGCAAGGCGGCTATGCGCGGTGACGCAATACGTGGTGGCGTCGCCCGCGTATCTGAAGCGCGAGGGACGGCCTGTGCATCCCCGTGAACTGGTGGATCGCCCTTGTCTGTCATATGCATATCGTGCGCGTAGCGATATATGGCACTTCACGAACGACGCAGGCGAGGTCGAGCCGTCATGCCGACCGGGCCGCTACGCGTGACGAACGCCGATGCCTTGTTACCCACGCTGCTCGACGGCCTGGCGATCGCGGAACTGCCGGAATTCATTGCCGGGGAATATCTCGCCGATGGCCGCCTCGAAGCGATTCTCACCGACTGGTCACTGACGAAGGGCGGACTCTATTTCGTCACCCCGTCGGCGCGCGCGCGGCCGGCGAAAGTCAGCGCGCTGTCCGATTACCTCGCCCTGCACCTCTCCGACCCGTCGTGGCGATGGCCAAAGTAATGCGCGCGCCCTCGACACTGGCTTGGTGGCACGGAATGTGCAAGCTGTGAACCGCGCATAGATTTCCGAGAGTCCAAATATGCACAAAACCAACCGCACAGCCGTATCGCTGCCTGCGCGAATATCCACCGGCGTAGCCGGGCTGGATGACGTACTCGATGGCGGCCTTATCGAAAACCGCGTTTACCTCGTCGAAGGCGTTCCGGGGGCCGGAAAAACTACGCTGGGCCTGCATTTCTTACTGGACGGATTGAGGCGTGGAGAAACGGGCCTTTACATCACCCTTTCCGAAACCGCGGCGGAGTTGCGCACGGTGGCAGCCTCCCATCACTGGTCGCTAGAAGGCTTGCATATTCACGAGCTGGTTAGCGAGGACGGGCTCTCATCGGACGCCCGGCAGTCGATATTGCACCCGTCCGAAGTCGAACTCGGCGAGACTGTCGAGGAAGTCAAACGCAAAGTGCTCGATTTTCGCCCCCGGCGGCTGGTGTTCGACAGCCTCTCGGAGTTACGTCTGCTGGCGCAGGATGCCTTGAAATATCGACGCCAGGTACTCGCGTTGAAGCAGTTCTTCTCGACCCAGGGTTGCACAGTATGGCTACTGGACGATAAGACCTCGCAGCTCGGCGACCTGCAGTTGCACAGCATCACCCACGGCGTGATCGAACTCGATCAGAGAGTGCAGGAGTATGGAATCGAGCAGCGCCGTCTGCGCGTCGTCAAGATGCGCGGTGTCAAATTCGCGGGCGGACATCACGACTTCAAACTGGACACCGGCGGCATCACGGTTTATCCGCGGCTTGTCGCGGCTCAGCACCGTCGCGAATTCGGGGACTTGCCGCAGACGACCGGCGTGCCCGAACTGGATGCGCTGCTCGGCGGCGGCCTGGCGCCAGGAACCAGCACATTGCTGGTCGGCCCCTCCGGCGCGGGCAAGACCACGACGGCGGTGCGGTGCGCGCTCGGCGCGCTCGAGCGCGGGGAGTGTGTCAAATACATGCTGTTCGATGAAACGCTTGGCACCCTGATGTCGCGGTCGAGGCAATTGAACATGCCGCTCGATGCGTACATCGAGAGCGGCAAATTGTTGCTGCAGCAGATCGATCCGGCCGAAATGTCGCCCGGCCAGTTTATCGCGCTGGTGCGCGAGGCCGTCGAGCAGGCGGGCGCCACAATGGTCGTCGTCGACAGCCTGAATGCCTACATGCAGGCGATGCCGGGGCATCGCTATCTGCTGTTGCAGATGCATGAGTTGTTGAGTTATTTGAACCAGCAGGGCATCACGACGCTGATGGTGCTCGGTCAACATGGGCTGATCGGCAACGTTGCATCGGAAATCGACCTCAGCTATCTGAGCGATGCGATGTTGGTCTTCAGGTTCTTCGAGAGCGCGGGCGAGGTGCTGTCGGCGTTGTCAGTTCTGAAGAGCCGCACCAGTTCGCATGAACGCACGATCCGCGAATTCCGTATCGATTCCGGCGGCCTGCGCGTCGGGCCGCCATTGAAAGACTTCGAGGGCGTGCTTGCCGGACTGCCGACCTATCGCGGCGGCGAGCCGCTGCTCGGTGCGCGGCCGAACGACTGAGGAAGAGTGCTTGGAAGAGCGGATTCTCATCATCGCACCCCAGGGCCGCGACGCCGAAGTCGTCGCGCGCGTGCTGTCGGATCATGGAATGCGCTGCGTTGTCTGCGTCGATGTCGCGCATCTGGTCGCACAAATGCATGAGGGTGCCGCGTGCGCGTTGATCGCCGACGAAGCACTCGATATGCAAGCGCTGAGCTCGCTTGGCGCATGGCTCGGCTCCGAACCGCCGTGGTCGGACTTCCCTTTCGTGTTGCTCACCGGTAATGGCAAGAAGGGCATGCTGACGTCGGAAGCGCGCCGTCTGGAAGCGCTGGGCAACGTCGTCCTTATCGAACGCCCTGTGAGCCGCGGAGCGCTGGTAAGCGCCGCGCGCAGTGCGCTAAGAGCGAGACGCAGACAGTACCAGGCGCGCGCGATGATCGCGGAACGCGTGGCGGCGAATGCGCAGCTGGTGGTCGCGGCCCGTCAGAAGGACGAGTTCCTTGCGATGCTTGCGCACGAGTTGCGCAACCCGCTCGCGCCGATTCGCAATGCAGCGGAAACGATCCGGACCGTCGATGCGTCGCTGCCACCGCGGGTACAGTGGGCGCGCGAAATTATCGAGCGGCAAAGTCGCCATCTGGCAAATCTGCTCGAAGATCTGCTGGATGTATCGAGAATCACGACCGGCAAAATCACGTTGAAGCGCGCGACCGTTGAGCTCGCACCTATCCTGACTGCCTCGGTCGAAGTCGCGAGATATTCCATCGAAGCGCGCCGGCACACGCTGCGCATGGAGTTGCCGGACAAGCCGGTTTATCTGGATGCAGACCCGACGCGCATGGCGCAGGTCTTCGGCAATCTGCTCGACAACGCGGCGAAGTACACGCCGGATGGCGGGATGATCGAAATCGGCGTCAAAAACGACGGCAGCAAGGTTGTCATATCGGTCAGCGACAACGGTACGGGCATTTCGCCGGAAGAACTACGCGATGTCTTCGAGCTGTTCTCGCAATCGAACCGGGCACTCGATCGCGCCCAGGGTGGCCTTGGAATAGGGCTCTCGGTTGTCCGATCGCTTGTCGGTATGCATGGCGGAAGCGTTGCCGCACATAGCGACGGGCTCGGGCACGGCACGCGCCTGTCGGTCACATTGCCGGTCGTGCACGCAACGCCGGCGACGGTGCATACACCGTCGCCGGCGCAACGCGCGGCACACGATCGCCTGAAAATACTGGTTGTAGACGACAACGTCGACGCAGCGAGCTCGCTATCCCTCCTTCTCGAAATCGAAGGCCACCAGCTACGCACAGCGTTCGACGGACCTCAAGCGCTGCACGAATGCGAGCGCGATGTGCCTGACATTGTGTTGCTGGACATTGGACTGCCCGGCATGGACGGTTACGAGGTTGCGCGCCGGATCAGGGCGATGCCCGCGATGGCTCATGCCGTGCTGATCGCCGTCACCGGATATGGTCAGGTCGATGATGTGATGCGTTCGAGGGCCGCTGGCTTCGATCATCACCTCGTCAAGCCAATCGAGCCCGACAGTCTGATGACGCTGTTCAACAGCGGGCGCGCGCATCGAGCCGATACGCGGGAAGCTCAAACGTCTTGCGATGTCGAGGGGCGGCTCCGCGGTTGAGCTTGGCGGTGACGCTTAGGTGACGCTTAGGTGACGCTTAGGTGCCGCGCGCCACGACATCGACGCGTACGGCTTTCGGAGCGTTTTGGCTAAGCTGGAACCCGCGCTCGTTATGAGACGAGCTGACTGGTGAACCGGTCAGTTGCTTTCGGCCCCTCTTTTTGCAGGGCACAGCTCTCCGAGCTTTTTCGGCGCGGCGTGGACGCGCCACCATGCGAGCATGCATGCGATCGCGAGACACGCCACGAAAATCGCAAAGCCGATGCGCAACGACCTTGCCCAGTCGCCTGTCAGATGCTGGACGATGCCGAGCCCGGCCACGCCCGCAAGCGCGCCGATCTGCCTGTTCGCATTCAGCACTGCGGCGCCGATATTGGCATTGCGTTGACCCGCCTCATGCATGACGGTAGCCGTCATGGCCGGCACCGCGAAACCGACTCCGAGGTTGACCAGCGCGATGGGCACGATCAACCAGCCAAACGGTAGCCCTGTACCGAGCAGCGCGACGGCAAGCGATGCAATGGCCGCGAGTCCGATACCGCCGAGGAGCAGCCTTCGGCTACCGAGACGTGCGGACAGATGCCCCGAACAGAAATTGGCGACGGCAAACACCGCCATGACAGGGAGCATGCGAACGCCGGCGCCGAGCGCGCTCTCACCGTCGACTTTCTGTATAAACAGGCTCAACACGAATATCTCGCCGAAGACCACGACGTTCATGCACGCACCGATCCCGTTGAGCGCCCAGAACGTGCCATTGCGAGCGAGGCCTGCGGGAATGACCGGAGTCGACGAGCGTCGTTCGCGGATGATGGCGAGCAGCAGTACGAGCGGCACCAGCAAGGCTGCGCCAATGATCGCCGGGCTGGACCAGCCGAACCCGGGCCCTTCGATCAGCACGAAGCTCAGTGCGGCAAGCGCGATCATCACAAGCGCATGGCTAGGCATGTCGAGCGCGTGCGATTTGCGGCGCGACGCATGCAGGAACGCAAATGCCAACGCAATGCCGATCAGTCCGACCGGCAGGTTCAGATAGAAAATGCTGCGCCAGCCGTAGCGATGCACGAGCACGCCGCCGACGAGCGGTCCCGACGCGAATGCAACGCTGACGATCGCGCTCCATATCCCGACGATCTTTGCGCGCACATGGCGGTCTTCGAACGACTCGGTCAGCAGGCTCAGCGAACTCGGGACGAACAGCGCGGCGGCCATCCCTTGAACGAGGCGCGCGCCAATGAGCACGGCGACGGATCCGGCTGCGCCGCACAGCGCCGACGCGCAGATGAAGAGCACAAGACCGATCATGTAGACGCGTCGCGCGCCAAGCCGGTCTGCCAGCGCACCGCCAAGCAGAAGCAGCGCGGCGAAGGTCAGCGTGTAGCTGTCGACAACCCAGACGAGAGAGGCAAGCCGTACCGAGAAGTCACGCTGGATATCGGAGAGCGCGACATTGACGACAGTGACGTCAAGCATCGCCATGATGAAACCGCACGAGACGGTGAGCAGAATCGATAGCTGCCTGGGGCGTGAAGGAAGCGGGGACATGTAGGGGGCAGATAAATCGGAGACGCCCTGCGCACACGATGCGAAAGCCGCATGAAGGTGACGGGCGTGGCACGTATGATAGGGCATCTGTCGAAGGCTTGCTGCGGAGCAGCTTCGACGTGCGGGCGATGGAGTTCAACGGCGACCGTATTTTTTCTGTCGCGCTGCGCCGTGGTTTCGCAGCCTTAGCCCTTCAATCGACCGGTGCGAGCCGCACGTGGTTTGCATCCGCATCGAGTATCGTTCTGACGTCCCGCTTCGGTGACGTACCGAACATGCGGCTGTATTCGCGGCTGAACTGGGTCGCGCTTTCATAGCCGACCCGGTGAGCGGCGGTACCGGCATCGATGCGCTGGTTGATCATCAGCCGACGGGCCTCGTGCAAGCGCAAGCGTTTCTGGTACTGCAGCGGGCTCATGGCGGTCAGCGTGCGGAAATGCTGATGAAGCGTCGACTCGGCCATGCCGACTGAGTCCGCCAGATCCTTGATACGAAGCGGGTGCGTATAGTTCTGCCGAATCCAGCGCACCGCTCTCGCAACGCGGTTGCTTTGCGTATTGAGATCGACCGCCTGGCGCAGCCGGGCACCCGCTCCACTCGTCAGCACCCGGTAGAGCAATTCGCGCTGCAGCGGGCGCGCGAGAATCGGCACATCCTCGGGCGTATCGAGCAGTTCGACCAGCCGCAAAGTCGCGTTCGCGAGCGGCGGCGTGACCGGCCCGAGTGCCATTCCGGTTTCGGGCGATGCCGCTCGCAAGCCGTGCTCATCGACTTCCGTGATCAGTTCGCTCGCCAGCTCGAGATCGATATTGAGCTTGACCGAATAGTACGGTGTGCTTGGGGACGCATCGAGCACCTGTACGATGGTCGGAAGCCCGATCGCGGTAAGCAGGAAGTGACTTTCGTCATAGACGTACGTCTCGTCTGCCAGCACGACGCGCTTCGAACCGCTGGCAATCAACGCGAACGAAGGCTCATACAGATACGATGAAGGTTCCGACGGCCGGCTGGTGCCATGTATGGTCAGCCCGGACACTGGCGTTTCGCTCTCGCGCCTGTCGCCGAGATGCCGCGCGATGATGCTCGCCAATCGCCCGCGAATGTCTGCGCACGGATCTACCTGCCGCGCCAGCGTATGAATAGAAGCCATCTGCCGATCTTCCCGTTGTCTCGTTGCCTGCCGGATCGCGTCGCTAGCATGGGGCTGCCATTCCGTCGTTTCCTTCCGACGGTCCACGCGATTGCCGGATCCTCTGGCGGGTTGCTCCAGTATAGGATGCCGGCCGCCCGTTCGGTCGCGAATCCTTGCCCAATCCGATACAAGGTTTGCTCATTACTTCAGCCAGCGAGCACATATCGCATCGGGCAAGAACGACGATGTATCGGGCTACCGCCGGCCAACGCTGCCGTACTAGATTCTTCTCGATGGTGCAGACCGTTTGACGGAGAAAAACATATGAGCAGCTGGTTGATCACCGGAGCCAATCGCGGCTTCGGACTCGAAATTGCGCGAGCAGCGCTCGAAGCGGGCGACCGCGTTGTCGCGACCGCACGCAAGCCTGAATCGATTCACGCGGCGCTTGGCCGTTTCGGCAACCGTCTTGCGGTCGTGCCGCTCGACGTAACGGACAACGAGGCCATATCCGCAGCAGTCGACGCCGCGCTCGAGCGCTTCGGCCGCATCGACGTGCTGGTGAACAACGCAGGCTATGGTCAGCTCGGACCGTTCGAACTGGTGTCGCCGGAAGCGATCGCGCGCCAGTTTTCGACCAACCTCTTCGGCGCGTTCGCGCTCACGCGGGCAGTCTTACCGGCGATGCGATCGCAGCGCTCGGGACACATCGTCAATATCTCGTCGATTTCGGGCATCAAAGGCTTCGACGGATCGTCGATCTACTGCGCGTCGAAGTTCGCGCTCGAAGGCTGGTCCGAGTCGCTCGCCGGCGAACTGGCGCCCTTCGGCATCCGTACGACGCTCGTCGAACCCGGCCGGTTTCGCACCGACTTTCTCGATGCAAGTTCCGTCAGCCACGGCAACTTCGCGATCGACGACTATGCCGACTATGCCGCCCGACGCAAAGCCGAACTCGATGCCGCCAATCATCGCCAGGCTGGCGACCCGGTTCGGCTTGGCCGCGCTATCGTCGAGCTGACGCGCGCCGCGCATCCGCCCGTGCGGTTCGCCGCCGGCCGGGAAGCGTATGACGTACTGCTCGAGCGGGCCGGGCAACTGGAGGCGCAAGCGCACGCGTGGGCCGACCTGTCGTTATCGCTCGATATCGACGAACCAGGCCCGCTCGCCAACGCGACCCGACATGCCTGATCCGACACTGGACCCATCGCGACGCCGCTTCCTCGCGGCAGTGCCGTGCCTGATCGTCGGCACCGCGCTGCCATTTCGCCGCGGCTTCGCGCGCGAAACCGCGACGACGCCCGATACGTTCGTACCGAATGCATTCGTGCGCATCGGCGTAGACGACGTCGTGACGGTGATCAGCAAGCACATCGAATTCGGCCAGGGCGCGCACACCGGCATGGCGACGCTCGTCGCCGAAGAGCTCGATGCGGACTGGTCGACGATCCGTGTCGAAACCGCGCCGGCGGACCGGGCGATCTACGGACACCTTCTGTACAAGTGGCAAGGCACCGGCGGTTCGAGTGCGATTGCCGAGGCACACGAGCAGATGCGCCGCATGGGCGCGATGGCGCGTTCGATGCTGGTGCAAGCTGCGGCAAAACAATGGCGAGTCCCCGCCGACGAAATTCGCACCGGCAACGGTGTGCTGACCCATCCGGCAACGGCACGCCGCGCACGATACGGAGAATTCGCCGCACTCGCGTCGCGCATGCCGCCGCCCGACGCCGCCGCGCTCGTCCTGAAGCGGCCCGCCGAATTCCGTCTGATCGGCAAGGTCTCGTCGATGCCGCGCGTCGATTCACGCGCGAAATGCAGCGGCCTCGCGCACTTTGCGATCGACGTCCGCGAGCCCGACATGCTGACCGTGACGATCCGCAAGGCGCCCCGCTTCGGCAGCAAGGTAAAGTCGTTCGATGCCACGCGCGCGCGCGCAATACCGGGCGTTGTCGACGTGCGGCAGGTCGATACGGGCGTGGCGGTCTACGCGAACAGCACATGGGCGGCAATCCGCGGCCGTGAGCAACTGGACGTGCAGTGGGACGAAAGCGGCGCGCAGTCGCGCGACTGCGCGGCGATTCTCGAGCATTTCCGCCGCGTCTGCGTGCAACGGGGCGCGGTCGCCGCGCAACGCGGTGACGTGAGCCGCGCGTTTGCGCACGCCGACAAGGTCGTGGAGGCCGAATACACGTTCCCATATGTCGCCCACGCGCCGATGGAGCCGCTATGCGGCTATCTGTTCTGGGACGGCAGCCGCGTCAGGGCGCGCTACGGCTGCCAGATGACGACATTCGACCAGCAGCAGTTCGCGCGGCTATTTAACCTGCCGCCCGAGCGCATCGAGATCGAGACGACCTATGCGGGCGGCAGCTTCGGCCGACGCATCGACCTCGGCAACGAGGTGCTTGGCCCCGACTTCGCAGCCGACATGGCTGCCGCCGCAAAAGGCATCGGACCAGGACGCGGCGTCAAACTCGTATCGACGCGCGAGGACGATATCCGCGGCGGCTGGTATCGCCCGATGATCCTGCACCGCATGAAGGCCGCGATCGTGAACGGCCGCATCCGTGCGTGGCACAACACGATCGTCGGTCACTCGTTCGGCGTCGATAGCGTGCTCAATTCGAGAATGCCGGGCGGCGCCGACGCGCTGATGGTCGAAGGCGCGGCGAATATGCTCTACGACGTTCCCGACTTTCTCTGCGACGCCCACATCTTGCACGATCGCATACCGACGTCGTCGCTGCGTTCGGTAGCGAGCACGCACACCGCCTTCGCCGTCGAACGCTTTGTCGATGAAATCCTCGACAGCCTGGGCCAGGACGCGGTACAGGGACGGCTCGCACTGCTTCACCATGCGCCGAGGGAAGCCGCCGTACTCGAGGCGGTGGCCCGCGCCGCGAACTGGCGCGGCGGACGCAGCAGCGAGGGCCGGGCGATGGGTGTCGCCGTGGGCCGCGCGTTTCACACCAGCGTCGCGCAGATCGCCGACGTATCGATCGGCCCCGGTGATGTGCCACGCGTGCATAAGGTGTGGTGCGCAGTCGACTGCGGCATGGCGGTCAATCCCGACGTGATCCGCGCGCAAATCGAAGGCGGCACCGGCTACGGTCTCGGCGTCGCGCTGTTCGGGCAGATCGCGCTGCGCGACGGCCGCGTTGTGCAGTCGAACTTCCACGATTACCGCGTGCTGCGGCATGACGAGATGCCTGAAGTCGAGGTAATTATCATGCCGTCGCAAGAACGGCCAACCGGGGTCGGCGAATTAGGCGTGCCGATGATCGCTCCCGCGGTGGCAAATGCGCTTGCCCGCCTCGGACACCCCCGTTCCGCGCTTCAGCTCCCGCTCGGCATCGCACCGCCAGCGCCCGCCTCCTCATGAAAGGCACTGCCATGAAACCCGACGACGCAGAAGGACAGACGTTCACGTTCAGCGTCAACCGGATGCCGGTCCGCTTTACCGGAGATCCGCACATGCCGTTGCTATGGTTGCTGCGCGACGAGCTCGACCTCGTTGGCACGAAGTTCGGTTGCGGCATGGCGATGTGCGGCGCGTGCACCGTACATCTCGACGATACGGCGGTGCGCTCGTGCATGCTGCCGCTCGCGCGCGCGGCGGGAAAGTCGGTGACGACGATCGAAGGCGTCGCCCATACGCCGGTCGGCGACGCCGTGCAACGGGCGTGGGTGCAACTGAACGTCGCGCAATGCGGGTATTGCCAGTCGGGCCAGATCATGAGCGCGAGCGCGCTGCTGCGCGAAAATCCCGCGCCTACCGACGCGGACATCGACGCCGCGATGGGCGGCAATATCTGCCGGTGTGCGACGTATCGAAGGATCAAGGCAGCGATCCATTTTGCCGCGCAAACGCTGCGCGACGCGCGTCCGGGCAGATGAGCCGCCGCTCGCACAAGCTCATCGGCGGCGTGTTCGCAGCCGCTGTGCTCGGCTTCGCGTATGTCGCCGCATACGTCGCCGCATACGTCGCCGCATACCCGCCGCGCGCGCCGGCAAGCGAACCCGTTGCTCCGGTATCAGGCGCGGCGCCCATACGCGAACCAATCGCGCGCGGAGAATATCTCGCCCGCGCGGCCAATTGCCTGACCTGCCACTCCGCGCCCGGGCGCAAGCCTCGCGGGCGGCGTTCCCTTCGGGCTTCCGTTCGGCACGCTGTACTCGACGAACATCACGCCGGACAAAGAGACGGGTATCGGCGACTGGTCCGACGACGACTTCGTTCGCGCGGTGCGCGAGGGCGTATCGCCGCACCACACGCTTTATCCCGCGATGCCGTACACCTCGTATGCAGCGCTCAGCCGGGACGACGTTCTCGCGATCAAGGCCTACCTGTTCAGCCAGCCGCCAGTGCGCGAACCGAACACGCCCAACACCCTCGCCTTCCCGTTCAACCAGCGCTGGACACTGCCGCTATGGAAACTCATGTTCTTCCGCAAGGCGCGCATGCCGGCCGCCAATACGGCCAGCGTCGAAGTCAGGCGCGGCGCTTATCTAGTCACCGCGCTCGGTCATTGCGGCGAATGCCATACACCGCGCAATGCCGGTTACGGATTGGAAAATGCACGCGCGCTGAGCGGCGAGACGATGCAGGGATGGCTAGCCGGGAACATTACGCCAGATCCGCAAACGGGTGTCGGCCGCTGGACCGACGCGCAGCTCGCCGACTATCTGTCGACGGGGCACGCGCCGGGTCGCAGTTCGGCCTCGGGGCCGATGGCCGAAGTCGTCGAAAACAGCTTGCAGTATCTGAGCGCGGCAGACATTCACGCGGTTGTCGCCTACCTGCGCAGCGTCGCGCCCGTGCAGACCAATCGCCGCGCGGCGGTCGAACTGGCTCCGAAGGGCGCGAGAAACTCGTCCAGTCTTCTCCCGGCGCGCGGCACCGACGTGCGCGGCAATCTCGGCACGAAACTTTTCGCCGCCGACTGCGCCGGCTGCCATTCGTGGAACGGCAGCGGCCGGCAGTCGCCCTATGCGTCCCTGACCGGCAGCTCGGCCGTCAACGACATACGCGGCCGCAACGTCGTGCAGGTCATACTGCACGGCACGCGCATTCGCGTTGACGCAGAAAGTGCCGCCATGCCCGGCTTTGCCGACCGGTACTCCGATATGGAGATCGTGGCGATCTCCCGCTTCGTGCTCGAACATTTTGGCGGCAAACACGGCACGGTCAGCGTCGATCAGGTTCGACGCCAACGGGGCGGTTAGCGAACGGGGCGTGCGTTGCCGGGCCGGCTCGCGGACCCGGCGGGAACACGCGTGTGCCGCGGCGTTCACTCGCGCCGCATCCTCCCGCGCCAGCCGGGGCGCGACTTCGCGTCGTCCAGCGACACGTCCGTCGTCAGCGACACCGCAACACAGGCCACGCATCCCGGGATCGAAACGAACAGGCGCACCCACGACAGTCCGCCGCGCGCGAGCAACAGTTCCGCCAGGTAGGGCGTAAACGACGCGCCAAGGGCGTGCGGATCAGTCACATTCCGCGCTCGCAATGAAAATGTTCAACATGACGGCGATTTCCATGGTGGCGTTCATTGGACACATCGGGCCGGCCGGCATCGTCCCTTCCGGCTCGCGTCGCGCGAGCCGGGCTGTCGTCGGCCGCCGTCAGCCGACACCGCCCGGCATGGACGACACTTCACCGCGCCACAAGCGGCACTGCTGGCGCACCACTTCCTCCAGCGACTGGCTTTCGTTGTGGATATCACGCATCCAGTTCACCGTGCCCGATCGCTGCAGTCGTTCCTTCAGATAGGCGAACGCAAGCTCGGCGCCCAACGACTTCGCGTGCGGCGCAAGCACTTCCAGCATCGCCAGAATTTCATCGCGAATCGAGCTGCGACGGCCCGTTCGCACGTCTATCGCGACCCCGTCGAGGCCATGTCTGCATGCGGAAAAACGGTTCACCCGATAGATCTCGTAGTTCGATTCCGATAACGGCAGCGCTTCTCCGTTGAGGAAAAGCGCCGCAAGACACTGGATATAGGCGCCGATCGCCGCGGCCAGTTCGATCGTGAGCGGCGTGTCCATCACGCGCACCTCGATCGTGCCGTAGCCGGGGCTCGGACGAATATCCCAGTAGAAGTCCTTCAGCGTCGCGGCCATACCCGTCGCGCGCATGCGCTCCATGTACTCGCAGAACGCCGGCCAGGTAAGAATGAAGGGCGCGTGTCCCGAAAGTGGGAACGGCGCCACGTTATTCAGACGCGAACACGCGTAGCCGGTATCGTGTCCTTGCGAGAACGGCGAACAAGCGGCCAGCGCAATGAAGTGATGCACATACCACGACAGCGAATGCAGCAAATGCAACGCGGTGTCGCCGTCCGGGCAACCCACGTGCACGTGCTGCCCGAAGATCGTGAATTGCCGGTACAAATAGCCGTACACGCCCATCAGATGCTCGGAGCGCGGGCTGCCGTTCGAGCGCTCGTCGAACCAGTAGTGAAACGGATTCGTTCCGCCGCCGCAGACTGCGATACCGAGGAAATCGGCCGCATCGACGAGCGCATCCCGCAGCAGCGTCAGTTGCTCCAGCGCCTGCGCGTGGCCACTGCAGACGCCGGTACACAGTTCGACCATGCTCTGCCCGGTTTCAGGTTTGATCGCGCCGACTGTATGTAGCCCGTCCGTTTGCCGCAACAGATCCCGTGCTTGCGGACATAGTCCGAAATCGTGGGTACTGACGACCTGTACTTCGAGTTCGATACCGATAGTCAGCGGCGTCGACGAGATGAAGTCTTCTGTCATGTCACTTTGCATCGGGAATGCCGCGCGCCGATGTCGCGGCGAGGTTGAGCGACTGCGAACCGCGCAAGCAGTGATTTGAGCCCGGGACGCGACGCGAAGCCGGTTGCGGCAAAGCGCGCGGCTGCTTACCCCGGGCGCGCGGCGAACCGCACCCGCGGGATTGCACTGCAGGTCAACGCATGGAATAGGCCTCGCGAACCGCTTGCGCGGCACCGCCGACATCGACCGCGAATCGTTGCTCGTCGAGCGCCGAACCGTACGCCACGACGTTCGCGAGCACCGCCTCGAAAGCCGCGCGCACGCCGGTATGGTTCAAGCGGACGATATTTGCGCCGGTGTTGCCGAAGCCCGGTGTGAGCTCCACGCCTTTGTCCGCTGCGTGTGCGAGCATGGCGGCCACGTCGACCCCTTCTGGCACAGGCGCTGCCGTTATCAGCGCGGAGGCCGCGTCGTCGCGCGCCACAGGCGGCACGACGCCGAGCGCACGAAGTCCTATCCGGGTCGCGCGCGTTGCTCGCGCATGGCGCGCGATGAGCGCGTCGATCCCTTGCGCGTCGACGCGATCGAATGCCGCTTCGAGCGCCCAGAACTCGAGCGTCGCCGGAGTGCCCGGCAACGCGCCGCGGCCGCGTTCGAGCCAGTTGCGCTTGAGGTCCCACAACGACAAGATGGACGGCGCCTCATCCGGTGTTTGAACAACGCGTCCCCACGCGCGCTGGCTCACCGCGACGAACGACACGCCCGCCGGACCCGACAGCGCCTTTTGCGCGCTGGCTACCGCGATGTCGATACCCCATGCGTCGAATTCGAGCGCGTGCCCACCCACCGATGCGACAGCATCGACGACGCAAAGCGCATCGCGCGACCTCGCGAGCGCAGCGATCTGAGGCAGCGGATTCAACACGCCGTTCGACGATTCCGCGTGCACGCAGGCCACGACGTCGACCGAAGCCAACGCTTCAACGCAGGCAACGACCGCGTCGAGGTCCACCGGTTGCCCTGGCGCGGCTTTCACGTCGCGGACCTTCATGCCGCCGCGCCTCAACCACGTACCGAACCACACACCGTACGGGCTGGTTACGATGTTGACCGCGGTCCTGCCGGGTCGCGCGATACTTGCCGCCGCGGTTTGCAGCGCGAGCATTGCGTCCGACTGGATAAAGACGAGATCGGCCGTCGTACCCAGCAGGCGCTTCGCGCGGTCGGCCAGCGGCGCAAACCGTTCGGCCGGATAACGCGGCAGATCGAGCAGAAAGTGGGGGGCGAAACGTGTCGTCATGAAGCCTCTCGTCGCAAGGTCAGCGCGTCGAGCGTCTCGCACGGGTCGGCAACTTCGGTGGCGCCGCGATGCGCACTCGAACGCGCCGTCGGCACAGGCGTCGTCTGCAATAGACACCCATATTTACCGGCAATACCAGGCCCATCGATTGAACTTTCTCTAGCCTTTGACATATCTCGTACGGTTATTCGTTCAACGAATTCATAAAATCAGTTTTTCAGGCTACCTTCTTATCGATTCTAACGACGCCGCTTTTTAATTTGCATTAAATCCGGCCTCGAATAATCAAGAAGTCCGACTTGAATGGGCAAGCAACGATCGCATCGGAGAAGACCTTATCGACAGGCGTCCGGACCTTCGTACAACGTGCCGACTCTTCCGGATTCTCCGTTCTGCATATATCAGTACCCGCAATATGACGACGACGTCAAACAGCCGATCAATCAAGCAGTCGCCATACATCCGCATCACCCATGCCGTTTCCGGGATTCCTCAATTCAATCGGCTGCCAACTGGAGATACAGATGAAAAAGCCAACTCCTGCTTCAGTATCACGGGTTCTGACCGGCGCGCATTCGCGCCCCATCGCGTTCGAAGCAAATCATTCGATCCCGCGCTGCACATTGACGTGCGTCGTGGCGCTTGCATTGCTCGCCGGCACAGCCCAGGCCCGCGCCGTTCCAACCGACATCAGCGGCACGTACAGTTGCGTCGGACACGACGAAAATCTCGGCGATTTCCGGGAAACGCACGAATTCCGGCGCAACGATCATCACGGCGCACATACGCTCGGCTTCAGCGAAGCGGCTTACGTCGATAACCAGCTTGCGTATTCCGGCGAAGCGATCGTCGACGGAAACACCATCGCACTCAACTTCGCATCGACGTCCGACAAGAACGATCACGGCGTGCTGATCGGCAAGATCGTCTCCAAGGCGCCGCTTCGCTTCGAAGGCGAATATTTCGAATCGCAGTTCAGGAGCGGCGATAGCGGCACGGCCAGGTGCACACGGACCGGAAACTGAGGCGAATTCACCCGCACAGCCCGATGCAAACGCTGCCCTCTGCGCCGGCTATTTTGGCTAGCGCGTCTCGAAACGCCAGATAGTCACTTCGTAAAACGATTCTCCGGGCTTTAGCAGCGTGTCCGGAAACGACGGATGGTGCGGCGAATCCGGAAAGTGCTCAGGCTCGAGCGCAAATCCATCCGTCTGCCGGTAAAGTACGCCGCCCTTGACCGGCACGCGCCCTTGCAGTGCGTTCCCCGTATAGAACTGCAGACCCGGCTGGGTCGTATCGATCTCGAGAACTCGGCCCGATTGCGCATCGTATGCACGCGCCGCGAACCCGGGCTCTCGCCGGCCGCCATTGTCCAGCACATAGTTGACGTCGTAACCACCGCCGTTCGCGAGCTGCTGCGATGCAGACCGAAGCCGCGCGCCTATCGCGACCGGCTCGCGCAAATCCAGCACGGTCCCGGCTACGCTCGTTATCTCACCCGTTGGCGATCCGCAGACAATCGCCGCGAAGCCGGATTGCGTAGCGGCCCGCCAACGCGCCGAAGTAAAGCTTGTCGTTGCGCCGACTGACCGCTTGCGGTCTTGCCGTAAGCGGATGAGGTCACCGTCACGTGACCCGGCCCGCCCGCGCCGGCGGCGTGTGCAGTCCACGTCAACACAAGGGGCGCCCAGCGCCAACCGATGTGATCGAGCCATCGTTCACCTTTTGTCCCAGCGAAGTCATGGGGATGCGCCGAGCTCGCGAGATCGCATCCGCAGTTGCGCGCCGTCGTCACGCTACTGAGCGACGTTCAGCACTGTGAGTGCGTGGTCGGCATTGAGCGTCGTATTGACCGCACTGCCGGGCGCCGCGGACACGTAGTCCATGTTCGACACGATCAACTGGTCGCCGAGCAGCAGCAACGCACACGGCATATCGAGCTTGCCCGACGTGCTGTCGGCGTCGCCGTTCTTCTGCAGGGTCGTTACCTTGCCATCCATATCGACCGCATGCACCGCGTTGCCGAGAAAATCGGCAACGTATATCCGCCGATGGCGTACGTCGAACGCCATACCGTCGGTCGACAGCAGGATGGGATCGCGAGCGAACAGTGTCGGTTTGCCCGCCGGCCGTCCATCCGCATCGAGGCTGATCCGGAAAATCGTCCCTTCTTCATTGACACCTATGTAAAGGTTGCCGGCATCGTCAAACACGATGCCGTCCGCACCGGTTTTCGCTTTACCGTTCGATACGAACGTAGCGATCAGGTGCTGATCCTGCGCGCCCTCGCGCGCCGGATCCGGTTTTATCCGCACGGGGCCGTGCTGCAGTTCATCGAGCGTGAACATGAACACGCCGCTTACCGTGTTGCTCGTGCCCGAGCCAGGCCGGATGCCCGCATCGGTCACATAGAGCCGATCGCGATACCACGCGAGATCGTTCGTGCCGATGCCGCCTTCGACGACGATCTCGTTTTGCACCGGTTTGCCGTCGCGCACTACAATACGGCCGATGCGGCTATTCGCGCCGCTTCCGTACGGCGTTTGCCGGTCCACGTAGTACAGGTTGCCGTCCGGTCCGAATGCGACGCCCATCGGCGCGACTTTGCCCGTGGCGGGGCTAAGGTCTTGCGGCCGGAACCGATACCAGTCGTGCACGGTCTTGTGCACCGGATCGACGATCGCGAGGCGCGCGGGCGCCTCGGCTGCCGCGCGGCCCTGCTTGCGCAAGGTGAGGTTGTTGTAATTCGGCACCGCGAGGATGATGCGGCCATCGGGCATGCGCGCCATGCTGTCCGATGTGTTGTAGCTGCGAGGCAACTTGATGAAAGGCTGGCCGGCATCCGCAGGCGGGGCACTTTGCGCCGCCTGTGCCGTGTTGCTGGCCGGTACCGCGCAGGTGCTGGCGGCGATAAACAACGCTAATGAAGATCGAATGAATAACCGCATGATTCGTGAACTCGCTGGTCGACAAGGAAGATGGTCGTGACGGGCCGCACGGCCCATCGCACGAAACGCCGGTCAGGCAGGCGTGGCGGCGGACTGTTCGATCAGTCCGGAAGACTTCAATTCCTGCCAGAACCCGGCCGGCACTTTCGCCTGCATCGAGTTGTAGTCTTCGAGAATCTGCTGGTGGCTGCTTGCACCCACCACCAGTGCCACCGCAACATCGGCCGCCGACGAGAACTGCAGCGCGGCCGTTCGCAAGTCGACGCCGTGCTTTGCGGCGACCGCGCGCAGACGCTCGCGCTTCTCGATGAATGCGGGCGGAATCTTGTAGTTGTCGGGGCCGTAGTTGTAGCGCGGGCTGCCCGAGATGAATCCCGCGTTCAATGACGAACCGATGACGAGCGCGACATTGTGTTCGCGCACAGCGGGGAAGACCTGCTTCACCGCATTCGAGTGATCAATCAGCGAATACTGCGATGCGCAGAGGCAGACGTCCGGGTCCGCGACCTGCAGCACGCGCAGAATGGGTTCCGGCCGGTTCACGCCGATGCCCCACGCCTTTATGATGCCTTCTTCGCGCATGCGCGACAGAGCAGGGAACGCCCCGCGCTGCGCGATGGCGAACTGCTCTTCCCACGACGTCGGAAAATACGGGAAGTCCGGTGAGATGTCGTGAACGAAAGCCACGTCGATGCTATCGACGCCAAGCCGCTGCAGGCTGTCTTCAATCGAACGCCGTACGCCGTCGGCCGAATAGTCGTAGACGACATCGTTGGGCGAGTCCGACAGCGGAAACAACTTTTGATGCTGGTTATGCCTCGACGCTTTCAGCAGTTTTCCGACCTTCGTCGACAACACATATTCGTTGCGATTCTTGTTGTGAAGGAAATGACCGAACCGTCGCTCGGCGAGGCCAAGTCCATACCATGGCGCCATATCGAAGTAGCGCACGCCGGCATTCCACGCAGCCTCGATCGTTGCTTGCGCGTCGTCATCGGTCACCTTGTTGAATTCATTGCCAAGCGGTACGCCACCGAGACCGAAACGGAACTCGGGTCGAAAGATCTGGCGCGCGCGATTGCTTTGATTCATCGACGTCTCTCCTTTGAAATTGCCACCCGGTGTGGCGGATGCAGCGCTTGCAAGCGACGGGGCGACAAGCACGCTTGCCGCGGCCGTGGCTTTCACTAGAAATGCTCTGCGTTGATGGTCTGCCAGCTCAGGCATTGGGTCGCTCCTTTGCATTGGATGGTTTGACGATATTCATTCGGATATCCGCGCTTTAAGCGCGCAACGTTGGCATGTTCCGATCGCGACACTCGCGAACGATGTGTCCTGCATGCGACGATGGTCCCAATTGCACGCGTCGTGCCCAGGACATTCGATGACAGCGCTCGAGTCCGGCGAAGAAGAATTTGAACGATCAATATGCAAACGTGAACGATGGCGCATTCAATCTGACAGAGCCTCGCGATAGAATCGCTCATGCGGGAAATATATTCGGGCTCTGGAATGAATCGCGAGCTACTGTATCAGGCAATATTCATGTCACTGCTAAGGACTGCGCATGACGGCGCGATAACCCGCTCTCCACCAATGCGAAGCAAAGGTGCTCCCGCACGAAGCAAATATAGCGATCCACTTGCTTTTAAATTCCCTCATTGCGATAGTCTCGCCCGTTAAAGTTCGAATTACGTATTACTTTTCTGAACATGGAATTCGATCCGCTTTCCGATTTTCTTCAGTTGGTGGAGGCAAGACTCACTGTATCGGGTGGCTTCTCCGCAGGCGGCGCGTGGGCCATTCGATTTCCGAAGCCGGACCATTTGAAGTTCTTCGCGCTCACAAAAGGCAATTGCTGGCTCCATATGGACGGCGATGCAACGCCGCTCGAAGTGCAGGAAGGTGACGTCTTCCTTATTTCAGAGCCACGCTCTTTTATGCTCTGCAGCGATCTGCACGCAACGCCGATCGACGCGCACACCGCATTTTCGGGTAGCCCGGACAACCGGACTGCAGTAATAGGCAATGGCGAGGATTGCACGCAGGTGGGTGGACACGTGCGTGTCGATCAGACGTGCAGCGATCTGATCGGCCGGGTGCTGCCGCCGTTGATTCACATTCGGGCGAATTCCAGATACGCGGCGAAGCTTCGCTGGCTGCTCGAGCAGATCGTGCAGGAGCGCACCGACGCGCGGCTTGGCGCCACACTGATCTCCAACCAGCTCGCACTATTGCTATTCGTCCAGACGCTGCGCACGTGGCTCGAAGCTGCCGACCCGACTCCATGCGGATGGCTGCGCGCGGCGAACGACAAGCGCCTTGTCGGAGCGATCGCACTGATGCATCGCTCTCCCGGCAGACAATGGCAGTTGCATGAGCTCGCTAAGGCGGCCGGCATGTCGAGAACCGGTTTCGCGACCCACTTCAAAGCGGTCTCCGGTGTGCCCGTTCTTGCCTATCTGACGCAATGGCGAATGCTGCTTGCACAACATGCGCTGCGAAACAGCGATGCGACGTTGTCTACGCTGGCCGGGCGACTCGGTTATGGCTCGGAGAGCGCATTCAGCAACGCGTTCAAACGCGTGATCGGGGTATCGCCCGCGCATTACCGCAGTTCCACCCGCTAAATACGGCTCGGTCGCTACCCCGAGTTGGCACCGCGCGCAGGTTCGAGCTGCGAGACGCCGTGCGGCGGCATTGATGGCCGGCCGCTTCCGATGTAATTCGTCTTATCGTTATTTGCTTTTGCCGTAATCGGCGACGCGCCAGCGTAATTGCGATTTCTTTCATGTCGCTTAAAAAAATCACACGGTGCCCGTCCGTTAATTCGAACTCCCTGCAGACGAACCGTGTTGACAAACGCCTCAATCAGGATGGTTCGAGCCTGTTTAAAGACATTCGCGCTCGCTGCCGTCATCATCCAGGTGTCGCTCGTGATCCCGATGATTCTTATCTTTCACTTTTCCGGGCCTAACTTTGAGACCGCTTCATTCCGGATTTGTGCGGGTTTGGTATTGGCATCGATGGTTATTATTGCCCCATTGGCTGCGTGGATTGCCTTTTGTCCAGCATAAGGCGCGGTTGCGTCGAGCCTTGCCGTCGTGCGCGCTACGTATGCGTGCGCGAGGACTTCTCGTTTCGTTGGCTCGCACTACTGCGCGGACAGGCTGCATCGAGTGCCGCGCGCAGGTCGTCGCGGTTGGACGCGCGCGCGTGCCACGAGCCGGACGCGGACGCCATGCGCGATGTTTCGAAGGCTTAAGAACTGCGCAACGATTGTGCGATCTATGCGCGGATTCCGCCTCGCGTCGTGTCGTCACGCGACCTAGTGGTGCGCGTAAATCGTCCGGTCGAGATACTTGATCTGGCCGTCCTGCTCAGCATGCACCAGATCCTGGTAGACCTGCGCCCGTGTCTCCCCGCTCGATGCATAGGGTTGCCAACTGCCCGACTGATTCGCAGCTGGCTGAGTGACTTGTGCGGTCTGGCTCGTCGTACGAGCCTCGCTTGCGGATGAATTCTGCGCGTAAGCACATAGCGGCAACGAAGCGCTCGCGGCCATGCACACGCCGATCCATGCTTTGAGACATGCGTTCATTGTGAAGTCTCCTATCTGAACCCAAAAGATCTCTTCGAAGGGCTCCTGCACAAGCCGCTTGAGCAGGAGTGCGTGCGAACAAGCATAGTGAAGCGAGGCTTCCATTACGCCAGCAGAATCATGAAGAGAAATTTAAGGTTGACTGAAAGGTTGACGACACCCGCTCACGGCTAACGGATTAAACAAACTTTCAACATCGTTACTCGTCTTCTTGAAGGGTCGCGGTGCCGCGTCTGGGTGGACGCGCTCCTTTCACGACTGAATCGCAAAGAACGGTTGCGTGCCTGACGAGAAATCGTCGCTACCCTGAATGCCAAAGGTAATGCGCTTGCCGTAGATGAAAGGCATGCCCAGATCCAGTTCGCCCGCTCCAAACAATCCGAGGTTCTGGCCGATGCCTTCATGCGCTGCGTTCGAGCCATTACCGAGTTCGGACTCCGTGTTGAACAGCGTGAACGAAACACCAAGCGTGGCACCGCTCTCGCTTTGCAGCGACGCCGAAAGCGTTGCGGGGGCAGTCGGACAGAACCAGGGAAGGCTCGAAAAGCTCGACGGACACTGGCCAATCGACGGGTCCACGATAAAGTACGCGCTCGAACCCGAGTCGACGAAGCCCGGCATCGGCAGGCCGTTGAAACTCGCGGTCACCTCGCCGAATATGGTTGTGGTCATCTGCTGCGCCGTCGACGGCAATATGTTGTTGCCCTGCGTGTTGACCCCGAAGGTCATCGTGCCGGAAACCGTGCTCTGGCCGCCTTCGCCGACTGCGGGAAAGTTCAGCGTCACACCGTTGTTATCGGTTGCAAACTGTATGACCGGATTGGGTAACTGTTCCGCGAGCGGCACCGCAATTCCAGTGCAATTCGCGCCCGCGCAATCGTAGTAGATCGATGCGGCCGGAGACTGGCACGAGGTCTGGCAGTCGTGACGGATCACGTTCAGGCCGATCAGACCGTTGCCGCCCAACGATGTAGCGCCTTTCGCAGCCATATCGGGGCCCGCGCCCGAACAATCGGCGGGAACCGAGGCAAACGAGTCGTCAACGATCTGAATCGGCAACGACGGTGCCGTTTCGCCGGCAACTTTCAGGTCGACCTTCGAAATCGGCCCCCATGCAACCCCGGCAGCGAACTCGGCGCATTCGGCCATCGTATTGCCTTGCGCCGAGTCCTTTGCGTCGGCAAGGCCCAGCGAAGCCGGCACCGCCGAACGCAGAAGACGCAAACCCACGGAACCCGTATCGACCAGAACATGGTCGATCGTGGCGCAGTTGCTGGTACCCGGCGCACAGATGGTCAGGGTAACGTACGGCGCGTTTACAAATCCGAATGTGTTGTCCACCGTCACGTTGACCGAATTGGCAGCCAGATTCTGGCTGGAAATCTGGCTCACGGCGCCCCCCGCACCGCCACCGCCGCCGCCACAACCCGCGAGCACCAAACCGAAGGCGAGAACTGCAATCAGCTTTTTCATGTCGGCCTCGATTATTGAAGTTCGGAAAGGGAAACGCCGGCCGGAATTTCGCGCGGAAGATATGCGGAGCCACTGAATCGGCCGGGATGACCCATCGACTGCACGACCAGATCCGGCGAACTGAGGCTTCGTTGGCTCAAACCACCGACATGGATTGCGTCGGCGCCCGAAGGCCTCAAATAGCGTTCCGAATAGGCGCCGAGGATGTCTGCATAATCCGGCGTGCGCGGACCATTCCAGATAAGCGCGAATACCTTCTGGCTGGACGTCGCGACGAATTCGCGCACAACGGTGCCCGAATTCAGTGTGACGACGTTCACGCTGTACAGTGCATTTGCCGAAGCGGTTGCGGCGTCGGCCTGCAAGGCCATCGCTGCCCTCGCCACCCGGGCCGCTCCCATGACACTGGAGGCCACGTGAGGATCGGCGCCCGTCAAGGGAAAGTCACCCAGTGCTGCCGCTGCCGTATTTGCGGTAAAGCCGATACAGACCGCTACGGCCATTTCGACGAATCCTGTTTTTAACGCCTTCTGTTGAGCTTCCATGGCCTTTCTCAAATTGGTTCGGATTGTTACGCGCTAAATACAACGCGAATAGCTCCTATAACAACCGGACCAGGCTTTAGAAGTGCCAGTAGATTGAATGTCATTCAAATTTGAAATTGCGCCTAATCAGGCGATACCCGTTATTTTGAATTGCAGGTAAAAGAGATTTAATTTCGCATACGGTTATGATTTTTTTGAATATAATCTTACAATCACTTTATTCGATAACCAACACTTCGATAACCTCAAACCTGATCAAATGCATCGGCATATGGTGCATCGTAAAGACAACGGATTCAGCCGGCATTTCCGGACATCGATCGATAGCAGTCGACCGCTCGAACGCACGCAAACGAACCACGCCCGGCGAGCTTACGTTTTCTTTTTAACTTTTCGTCAACACGCTTTTCAGGCAGAATTTCCGCCGCTCGAATCTGACTTTCGACTCACATCCGTCACGCCCCTATCGACATGCCATTCATTACCATCGCAGGACAGCAGTTGCATTATCGGATTCAAGGCAGCGGTTTTCCGGTACTGCTTGGACACAGTTACTTGTGGGACTCGGCGATGTGGCAGCCGCAAATCGAAGCGCTGTCGCAAAAGTATCGAGTCATCGTGCCCGAGCTGTGGGGCCATGGCCAATCGGGACCGATGCCCGAAAGCACGCGCAGCTTCGGCGATCTCGCCGCGCAGGCAAGCGAGCTGCTAGACGCGCTTCATATCGGCCAGTGCGCGGTGATCGGCTTGTCGGTCGGTGGAATGTGGGGATCCGAACTTGCGTTGCGCGAACCGGAGCGCGTGAAGGCGCTGGTCATCATGGACTCGGACCGCGGCGCCGAACCCGCCGCGACGCTCGCGCAATACACGCAGATCATCAGCACGATCGAATCGCTCGGGCACATACCCGCGCCGATCATCGACGCGGTCGCACCATTGTTTTTCCATCGTGGCACGCCGCCCGACGGCGACCTTATCGTATCGTTCAAGCGTTCGCTCGCGGCGTTCTCAGCAGACCAGATCCGGCAGTCGATCGCGCCGCTCGGGCGGCTGACCTTCGGCCGCCCCGATGAAGTCGCGCGCCTGTCCGCGCTCGACGCCGCGACCACACTGGTGATGTGCGGGGAACTCGATATTCCGCGGCCGCCGTCGGAGGCGATCCGCATGGCCGAGACAATCGGTTGCCGCCATGTGCTGGTTCCCGGCGCCGGCCATATCTCTTGTCTCGAAAACCCGTCGTTCGTCAATCGCGAGCTTCTTGCGTGGCTCGAGCAGCACGTGGGGACGAACGGAAACGCGTGAGCGTAGCGGACCGCGCTGCGTCGTCACGTCATGCCTTGCAAGCGTCACGGCGGCCCTCGTAAAGAGGCCGCCGCATGAATCAACGGGCAATCTGCGTCATAACGTGCCGCACGAACGCAATCGCGTGCTCGCCGGTCAGCATGCCGAACAGGCCCACCAGTGCGATGGTCGAAGGCGCTGGCGATTTCACGTCGAGCAAGTTATAGATCAACCCCACCAGCATGCCGACCGCGAGCGAAACGAGATAGGCTTTCACGCCGTTAACCTCCAGTCTTTTGACGTAGACATCGCCCCTTTACATCTGCAGCACCACATGGCCGCGCGTTCCCTGCGCAACGGCCCGGTAAGCGGCCTTCGCATCGGCAAGCGGGGACGACTGCGCGATCAGCGGCGGCTCGAACCTGCCGGATCGAATGCGTGGACTCAGGTGGCAGCCACACGGCGCGCTGCGGCGGCACGACGAGCGCTTCCTGCCCGACTTCGACCCACATCACGCCGGAGACCGCATACAGCACCTGCGCCCACGAGTGCGAACGCGGGTCAATCCGCGTTCCGCGCGGATAATGCCTCGCCAACTACGTTCCGGGCCCTGCATCGTTGGAGAGGTCGGGAGGAAGAGCTTTCGGCATGATGGCTCCGTGGCCGTCGTTTAGCTTAAGCGTCTATGCTAAGCGCTTCGTGTGCTTCCGTATGATCGGATCGGGTCAAGCTGGTGGCCACGGTGTGTAGAATCGCTGTTCATTCGTCACGTCGAGGTCGCGCGTCGAGGTAGCGTGTTGAGATCCCTCGTTGAGATTGCAATCCGCATCGGAGTCCCGACCATATGAAATCGAGCAGCGAAAATCTGTCCAGCGGGATTGGCGTATTTGCCGCCGTCGTCGATACGGGAACGTTCGCGGCCGCATCCGAATTGCTCGAGATGTCGCCGCCAGGCGTAAGCCGCGCGATAGCCCGCCTCGAAAAGAGGCTGAAAATACGGCTCTTCAATCGCACGACGCGCTCCGTTTCGCTCACCGATGAAGGCCGCCGCTTTTACGAGCAGGTCATGCCGCACCTGCGCGGAATGGAGGAAGCCGCGGCGGCGGCGGCGGGAAACGCCGTATCCGTTCGAGGCAAGCTGCGCATCAATCTCGACCCCGTCATTTCGCGCAGCGTTCTCGCGCCGCCACTAGAAGCGTTCATGGACGCACACCCTGATCTCGAACTCGAATTCATTGCGCGCGACCACCTCGGCGATCTGATCGCCGATGGCTTCGACCTCGCATTGCGATTCGGCGAACCGCGCAGCTCGAGCCTCGTCGCGCGCAAGCTGCTTGAAACACCGGTGGTCACAGTCGCGGCGCCCGCGTACCTTGAGCAACACGGACGTCCCGCAAATCCACAAGCGTTGAGCGAGCAAACCCATCGGTGCCTCGAGTTTCGCAACCCGGAGACCGGCAGGCCCTACGCCTGGGAATTTCACCGCAAGCGCAAACAACTCGTCGTGCCGACGAACGGACGCCTCACCGTCAACGAACCCAGCGCGTTGCTCAGCGCATGCGTGGCCGGCTTCGGCATCGCCCAGATGCTGCTGCTCGTCGCAGAGCCGCTGATTCGCGAAGGCAAGCTGATCAATCTCTTTCCGGACTGGTCGGACGAGCGCTTTCCACTTTATGCCTATCATCCGTCGAGACATCACGTGCCCGCGAAGACACGCGCCTTCCTCGACTTCGTCGTCGCACTGACGCCGCACCCTTGAATATGCGGCGTGGCGCCGCGCAATGCCCGCATGCAGTCCGTTAAAACAGCCCCCGCATAACAGCGCTCATTGAATTCTGTCAGTTACGCGACCGACGAATTTCCAGCCGATCTCCGGTGTCCAGAAGTAGGTGTACCCGGTCGGACCGTCGATAAACACAGTCATCGGCTGGCCCGCTTCCGATTCCGGCTCGGTTTGTGAAGCAACTGAATACGCCGCATCGGCCATCTGAGCCGTCGCGCCGCGAGTCATATTCGCGCGCCAGCCATCGTTAACCGAATAGGTAAGTCGCATGGTCCTCCCGGCCGGAGGCTGGATATATAGCGTCAACGGACCACTCCCGGCGACGTCTTGCGAACCGCACGGTATCGGCGCGCGCGCGACTTCCACCGTTCCGGCTTCGGCGGACCCGGCCATCGCCGTTCCCGGAACACCAAATGTGCCGAATGTCGCGGCAATCCACACGGGCAAAAACAATGCATCACTTCCGCTAGCATGTTGCATGTTGATCTCCTCCTGAAGGAGACGCGTTGAACGATCTGCCCTTCGCGTGCTTATGAAAGTCACACGCAGGCCGTGATAAAAGCGAATAAAGAAATGCGACGGGCCGTCGCGACGGGCCGTCGCGCAAAGAATGCGAAAGCAAGGATTCACTGCGTAGTTTAGTTTCCCTTCTGATGACTGTTAGACGAAGCTTCATGCCGCAAATGAAGAAGGGGTATACCCCTTCAGACGAATGGTGCGTATTGAAATGCAGTACGAAAATCGCCGTGCACTCTTCGCGCGCGCGATTCTATAAACGTTGCATCACAAGTGACCGGCCGCACATTCCCGTGCATTGAAGAACGACTGCTTTGCATTACCATTTCGCTAATGTGCATCTCTCAGGAGAGCGAACATGGCCAATCCGCAGATCGAATGCATTCGCGAATTGCTGGCCTCTGCGCCGCGCCCTACCGGTCTTGCCGAACGGCGCACACGCCTGCTCTCGCTCGTCAGCCGCTACGCGATCCCAGCTGATGCGCATATCGAAGCCGAGAACGCCGATGGCGTTCCGGCCGAATGGACGTCGACACCTGCGGCCGACCCCACACGAGTTGTCCTGTTCCTGCACGGCGGCGCCTATATCTCAGGCGGCATCGCCACACATCGGCATCTGGTCGCGGAGGTCGGGCGCGTGACGCGCGCCCGTACGCTTGCACCCGATTACCGGCTCGCCCCCGAGCATCCGTTCCCCGCCGCGCTCGAAGACGCGTTGACCGCATACGGCTTTCTGCTCTCGCGAGGATATATGCCGGAGAACATCGCACTAGCCGGCGAAAGTGCGGGCGGTGGACTTGCGCTCGCGATGCTGATCTCGCTGCGGCAAATGGGTGTGCCGCTCCCGTCATGCGCGTGGTTGAGTTCGCCGTGGACCGATCTGGAAATGACCGGCGATTCGATGGATTCGAAGGCAGATGTGGATCCGCTGATACAGAAACCGTATCTGCTCGAAGCGGCCGCGTCCTATCTGAACGGAGCGGACGCACGCATGCCGCTCGCGTCTCCGTTGTATGGAGACCTGAGCGGCCTTCCACCGTTGCTGATTCACGTCGGCACCGCGGAAACGCTGCTCGACGATTCGGTGCGGCTCGCACGCCACGCGGCGCAAGCCGACGTGCGCGTGGTGCTCGATATCTGGCCCGACATGATTCACGCGTGGAGCCTGTTTTATCAACAGCTCGATGCCGGGAACCAGGCGCTCGCATCGATGGGGGCGTTTGTTCAGCAGATGTTCGAGGCCAGACAGCCGTAACGTCGCGTCGCTGCGTTGCGGTCACATCACGCGAGGCTATCGCAACACAGGATCTATCTCGCGCTCGCTCAAACCGAATCGCGCCATGCTCTGCCGATGCTTGGCAGAACCGAGATGAACGCGCAACTGTCTGTTCACCGCGTCGACTAAAGCGCGATTTTCCTTTCTGAATGAAAACGCTCCGACCGGCGCACTTTTACCGTCACCCAAGGCCGACTCATGTGCGACTGCTTCGACGCGCGTAAGACCGATACGTTCGGCGACGATCCGGTTGCCGAGCGCGGTGCTGGCATATGCATCGATTTCACCTGACTCCAGCGCTGCAACAGCCTGCGCCTGCTGTTCGAAAAGTAGAATCTGTACATCACGTACACCTTTGGCTTGCGCGGACCCGTGCTGGACCTGCCCGACTATCACACCGAGCCGAGCGTCGGAGCGTTGAGCGATGGACTCGTAGCTATACAATGCCTTGGGATTGCCGCTACGCACGAGAAATCCGTCGCCGATCGCCCATACCGGTATGCTGAACTCCACCTTCGCGAGACGTTCGGGCGTAACGAACAGCGGAACATTCATATCCCAACGCCCGCTCTGAACACCGGGCAGCAGTTCGGCAAACGTTGTCAGCCGATGTTCGACATGTGTGACGCCGATTGCTCGCAAAACCGAGTCCGCCAGTTCGATATCGGCGCCTGTCGCCGACTGATCCGGGTTGGTCCAGCCAAACGGCGGCTCCTCGATATAGGCAAGAACGACCTTCACCGCACACCTCCCCGAATAGATGTTACCTGTCAGATAGCACTACCTAAGCTCGAGCGCCGCTTGCAGTGCAAGCTCGCACACGCTTCGCGCACTTTTGCACGGACTATTTTGGCCGACTCGCGTGTTATCAGGAATAGGCAACGAGCGGCCGTACGCCGCCCAATCCGTGCCGCTCGATCTGCGCGGCCCGACCGATCCCGACTTCCATTCAAGCAAGAGGAGCTACCCGATGCAACAAAGCCCAGCCAACCCGTCGGCTTACCTCTCCAACCCGCTGCAAAAACCTGAAGGCGTGACGCTAGGAATCGGCGTCACGTCGCCGTCCCCCGAATTGGTGCAAATGTTCGCGCGTGCCGGTTTCGACTATGTGCTGATCGACATGGAACATGGCCCGATCTCGATCGAGACCGCTTACAGAATGGTCACCGCGACGATCGGCACCCCCGCCGAAGCGTGGATTCGCGTCACGCACAACGACGCCGCCCAGATCAAGCTCGCGCTCGACAGCGGCGCAAAAGCCATCGTCGTGCCGATGATCACCTGCCTCAAGGACGCTCAAGATGCCGTGTCCTACGCCAAATATCCGCCGCAGGGCATCCGCGGCTGGGGCCCGTTCCGCACGCAATACCAATGGCAAACCAATATGCTCGACTACGCGAAGCGCGCGAATGCCGAAACGCACGTCTATATGCTGATCGAGCATCCAGGCGCGGTGCGCGACCTCGATGCGATTCTGGACCTCGAAGGCGTGGCCGGCGCCATTCCGGCGCCGTTCGATCTCTCCGTGAATATGGGTTACAGCGACGGCCCGAACCATCCCGAAGTGCGGAAAACAATCGAAGAAGTGATGCGCAAAATCAAGGCCAAACGCCCGCGCCTGACTTCATTCGCGATCACGCCCGAGCAGGCGGCCGAAGCGATACGTCTCGGTGTGAACGATCTGTTTCTCGGCTTCGATCCAATGTACATCCAGGCATCGGTACAATTGTTCATGGGCACGCTCGCAAAACTGCGCGGCGAAGCCTGAATCCGGCGGCGAACCCGCGCGCCACGCCGCCCGGGTCGCCGTGCCAGGCATAATCATGCGCGCGCCAACCTCATTAAAACAGAACCGATCCGCGCCCATGAACCCGAATCTCCCAACGACAGTCGGCATCAAACTTCTGCACACGCCTGGACCCACACACGTACCCGACCTCGTGCGCAACGCGATGAGCGCGCAGCCATTCGATCTGAACGATCCGCGCCTCACTGCCGTAATCGAAAATTGCGAGCGCGGGCTGCAACGGCTGCTCGGCACGAAGCACGCGGACGTCATGATGTACGCCGCGAACGGCCACGGCGCGTGGGAAGCCGCGATCGTCAATCTGCTGCCGCCCGGCAGCAAGGTGCTCGTCGCCGGCAGCGGACATTTCAGCGAAACCTGGGCACAGGCCGCGGAAGGCTGCGGCGCGTATGCGATCCGCACCGAAGCGCGAGCCGGCGCGCCGATCGATCCAAGCCTCGTCGAAGCCGCATTGCGCGCGGACAAATCGCATGAAATCGTCGCAGTCTTCGCCGTGCAGACCGATACGTCGACGGGCGTGACGAGCGACATCCGCGCGGTGCGGCAGGCAATCGACCGCGCGCAGCATCCGGCGCTACTCGTCGTCGACGTCGTCGCATCGCTTGCCGCAACACCGTTCGAGATGGACGCGTGGGGCGTCAACGTCGCGATCGGCGCCTCGCAAAAGGCATTGATGCTGCCGCCGGGCATGTCCTTTACCGCCGTCGACGAAAAGGCGCTGAACGTCGCGCGCGATAATCCGACGCCGCGCGTGTACTGGAACTGGAATTTGCGCAAGAGCCCGCTCGGCTACCGCAAATTCTGCGGCACGCCTCCCGAAAGCCATCTGATAGGTCTCGAGGTATCGCTGCAGCTGATCGAACGCGAAGGGTACGACGCGGTGTTTGCGCGGCATTTGCGCATCTCGCGCGCGGTCCATGCTGCCGTCGAACGATGGGGCGAGCACGGCGCGCTGTGGCTGATGACGAAGGATCCGGCCGCGCGCTCCGCGTCGATCACCGCGATCGGCGTGCGCGAAGGCATTGACCCGGCCGAGATCTATACGATCGCGCGCGAGCGCTTTCAGGTCGCGCTCGCGGGCGGTCTCGGACCGCACAGCGGCAAGGCGTTTCGCATCGGGCATCTCGGCGACATCAACGAGGCGATGATTCTCGGCTGCCTCGCAGGCGTCGAAGCAACGCTACGCCTGATGAACGTGCCGATCGGCAATGGCGCGCTCGAAAGCGCGGTCGCGGTGCTGAACGCGCATATGCCGCCGGTGCGGTGACGCGCGTGAATTCCGACGACCTCGAACTGTTCGCGCGCGTCGCCAGAACCGGCAGCATCTCCCGCGCGGCGATGGAACTCGGTGCGAACCAGTCGACCGTGAGCCGCCGCATCGGCATGCTCGAAGCGGAGCTCGGCGTGCGGCTCTTTCGGCGCAGCGGCCGCGGCGTCTGGCTGACCGAACACGGCGAACAGCTGCTCGGCTACGCGACGGCGCTCGAACGCACGCTGCACGAAGCACGCGATGCGATGCGCAGCACCGTCGGCCTCGGTCCCGCGAGCCTGTGCATCGCCGCCCAGCCGACCATCGCACGCATCATGTTCGGCAGTCTCGGCCATACGCTCAAGGCACGCTATCCGAACACGCGCATCCGGTTTATCGAGGGCCTCGCGAGTCATATTCTCGGCTGGCTTGCCGACGGCGAGGTCGATCTTGCGATCATGTATGTGCCCGAGTATCCGGGCTCGACGCAGTTCGATCCGCTGATGTCCGAGCAGGTCTGCCTCGTCACGCCACCCGATTTCGCGCACCCCGAAGGGCCGGTCGACGTGCACCTTCTCGCGCAGGTGCCGCTGATCCTGCCGAGCACGCATCATGGCTTGCGCGTGATGGTCGAAACGGTCGCGGCAAAGCATGGCTTCACACCAAACATTGCGCTCGAATGCGATGGCTCGATTTCGATCACCAAGCGGCTCGTGCTCGCGCATTGCGGGTGCACGGTGTTGCCCTCGGCCTCCGTCATCGAGGAAGTCGCGGCCAAACGGCTCAACTGCTATCCGCTGCAAAACCCGGTGATCAAGCGCGATGTCGCGCTCGCATGGCCGCAGAATCGCGTCATACCGGATGGGCTGTGGGACGTCGCGCATATGATTCGCGCGCAGGCCGCGGAACTCGTCAACAGCGGTGCGTGGCCGGGCGCCACGCTGCGCGAGGGCGCCGGCGCGCAGGAGCCGCGCCGGTCCAGGGCAGGCTGAACATGCCCGCGCTGAAGCTCGAAGCGAACGCTCGACGCCAGCAGCACCTAGCCGCCGTTCAAACGCGCGACCGGCGTAATCTGCCGCGGATCCATGCGCAGTTCGATCAACGCGGCCACACCTGCATGCTGCGCGCGTTCGAATGCAGCCGGAAATCTTCCGTGCGCTCGCACGAAGGCGAACAGCTGGACGTCCATTGCATCGAGCACCCAGCCAAGAAAGCAGGCCCAGAAAGTGCGGCGCTGGGTAGGCGCCATCGTGCTGTACCACGGCTGCATTGCTTATCTCCGTTGCAAACAGGTTGCTTGTTGTTATGTCCGGTGCCCAGACGTCGCCCGTTCGCAGTCGCGTGTTTCACGTATTTTTGATGCTTGACGCGCTTCGAACGTTTTAAGGCGCTCGAGAGTAAGCCGGTGAATGCTATTCGGGCTCATGGCGTGCCGTGCATACCAGCTTTGGCTTCCATGCAATTTACACAAGGAACGTGGCAACACGCGCGACGCGGCGCCTTTGCGGGCGCCGGTTCGTCGCGTCGAGGGAAGAATCGAAAGGAGAGGAAGGGAGAAAAAAGCGGAGAGTGAGTCTACTGCTTCGCGCTCGCCATCGCGTGCAGGTATTTCAGCAGCGCCTCGATATCGGCATCCGGGATCACCGAAGGCCCGAAGCCGATCATGCGCTGCTCGGGCCAAGTTCGCACCTTGTGCGGATCGCGAATCAGCGCGCGCAAGCCTGCGTCCTTGAAGTATTGCGTGACGTTCATCGGCTGGCCGAGATCGGGGCCGACATTGCCGGCGCCGCCGCCGTTCATCTTGTGACACGCAATGCATTGCACGACGAATACGTCGTGACCGCGCTTGACGCCGGCATCGCCCGCAAACGCCGCGGGCACGGCAAGCTGAGGCCAGCGATGATCGGGGCTTTCGGCGAGCGAAATGCGCGCCACTTTATACGGCCATTGCTCGCGGCTCACGCCCGAACGCTCCGGGAATTGCCAGATCAGATAGAACGGCCCTGCAGACGCGGTTTCCTTCGGCAGCGCGGGCCACGGGTGCGCCGGGTCTTCCACCGCAAGCCATGCGATAGCACCGTTTTTCGCACCGCGTTGAACGAGCGTCAGCGGAATCTCGCTGACGAAACCGTCGGTGGCCTGCACCTCGACCGTATCGAAGTGCGCCTCGGGATGATTGCCGAGCAACGCCAGCACCGGCACCGCGCGATATTCGACCTCGTGCCGATAGATATCGCCGCTCACGGTACCGGTCAGATTCACGCGTTTGTTGTCCGGTCTTCCGAGCAATTCGCTAGCGGTAAAGCTGCGTTCGCCGTCGCTGCTCTTCACCACTAGCGCAGGTGCATCGGCAAAGGCCTGAATGCCGATACCGAGACTCGCGCAACACAATGCGAATCCGGCCGCGATCTTCACTATCTTCTTCATGGCATCGGACACATCGAACACATCGGAGTACATGGGTCGCATCGAACGGAAAATGCTGGCTGCGAGCGTCGCACCTCTCACATCGCGCGGCGCGCAAAGAGGCACACTCGCAGCGCTAACTTAGCTAACGGCGAGCACCGGATCAAGCTCGACGCGCTCGCCGGTCGCCGCAGACCGCACGATCGCTTCGCATACGGCAACGACATGGTACGCATCGTCAAGCGGCACGGGAAACGGCGCGTAGCCCTTCACGGCATCGGCGAACGCTTCGAGCTCGATGCGCTCGATATCGACCGGCGCGTAGTCGAACACCTGCGCAGGCGAATCGTTGCGCCGCGTCACCTCTAGCCGCGCGATGCCGCGCAATTCCGCGTGTGCCGCGGAACCGAACGCGTGCAGGCGCCAGATCATCGGCGTCGCGAGCATTGTCGACAGCGAGGCGCTCGCGCCCGAAGCGAACTCGAGCAGCACCGCCGTCACGTCGTCGATTTCGGATATCATCCGGCTCGACGATACGGCTACTACGCTTTGCACGGGCCCGAGCATTTCGATCATCGAGTCGAGCATATGGATGCCGAGGCCCATCAGGCCACCGCACGGTACTTCCGCTGGATCGAGACGCCACGATCCAGCGGGATAAAAGCCGATCGCGTTGGCCGAATAGTTCGCTTCGACGTGCAGCAATGTGCCGAGATCGCCTGAACGCGCGCGCGCCATCAGATCGCGAACGGCTGGCAAAAACCGGCGATTCATGCCGACCGCGAGCACGACGCCGGCCGCCTGCGCCGCTTCGATGCATCGCGCAGCCGACACGCGATCGAGCGTGAACGGTTTTTCGCAAAGCACATGTTTTCCGGCGGCCACGGCGGCAAGCACCTGCTGCGCGTGCTGCCTATGCGGCGTCGCGAGCACGACCGCGTCGATCGCGGGATTCGAGATCACGTCGTCATAGTGACTCGTAAGCGGAATGCCGTGCGTATCGGCGAATTCCTGCGCCCGGCCGACGCGTCGCGTCACACCGGCCACGAATTGAATCTTGCCGCTTCCCTGCAGCGAGAGCGCGAGCCGTTGCCCCCATCTGCCCATGCCTACGATCGCCGCGCGAACCGTCATTCGCGCCTCCCGGCAATCCCGTTAGCTTTCTGATTGTTCAGCCTGGACATCGATGGATCCTCTTGCGTACGCGTGCGGACGAGGACGTCCCGCCCGGCCTTCTTTTAAACGCTTGGCGCTGATGTTTATTCCGAGGCACCGGAACGCGCGCGAGAGCACAGGATGTCGATGCAGCGGCTCACTGAAGCTTGCTGCGTTCTTCATTACAGCCGCGAATCGCGCTCACGATCGCTTCCTCGCTGCCGGAGAACGCATCGACGACAGCGTAGATACCGCCCGCGTGATCGCCCGCCACAGCCGTGCCGACACGGCCGTCCCACACCTGGTCGCGCAGCGACATGTCCGACGACGCTTCGATAGAGGCCGCGCGCTCTTCGTGCCAAAGCGCTGCGCCGCCGGCAACCGCGAGCACGATCGCAACGGCTGTGCCGCCCGCGAGTAAACGCTGAACAAAGGTTTTGCCCTTCTGCCGCAAAACCGGACTGACTTGATCGATCCACATTTCCCGACTCCATTGCAACGCAATTGACTGACAGGCACTGCGCCTGTGGCCATGCATCTGCAAAAAACGGGCGAAGCGTTGCCGGTTTGAAGCGAAGCGTTGCGCGGCGGGCATCTGCGCCCGGGTGCGGGAATTCTCCAGACGTGTCGGCGGCGGTAAAACGTTTTGTCGGCGACAACACTTCGGCGCGCGGTGTTGGCGCATGCCATACACAGCAAAACGTCGAGGGCTGCTCGCCAGCCCGTACGCGGCTTTCCATTTTCGCCGGGTATTGCAGAGCGGAGTCGGAGCATGCATCTGCGACAAGGCGCAAAGCGGCGACCTGATTCAATCGAGCCTTGAAGCGTTCGCATGCGCGTAAAGCACAAAGCCGAAGCGCGTGCTTAAGCGCGTGTCTGAGCTCGTGTCTGAGCCCGGACACCGAACGCGATCGAACCCGCATCGAGGAGGGTGCCGCATGACCTTCGGCAGCTATGCAGCAGCGGCGGCAGCCGTAAGCGCCGCTGCGCTCGCCGTTTGCGTGGGCCTCGCACACGCGCAAACCGCCACGCACGACGATGTCCTGGCGCTGCCGCAGGAACGCTCGATCGGCCATATCGAGCCCGTCCACGAGTTCTATGGTGCAATGCCGTCCGGTGTCGCGAAAGCGCCGAACGGGCGCCTGTTCGTCAACTATCCGCGCTGGGGCGACGACGTGCCGTTCACGGTCGGCGAGATTGTCGACGGGCACGTGGTGCCGTATCCGAATGCGCGCATCAATCGGCCGGACCCGATGCATCCGGGAACGACGCTGCTTAGCGTACAGAACATCGTTGCCGATTATCGCGACCGTCTGTGGATACTCGATACGGCCGCGCCGAAATTCGCGCCGCCCGTGCAAGGCGGCGCAAAACTCGTCGCCGTCGATCTCGCGACGGACAAAGTGGTGAAGACCATCGTCTTCAAGCCGAACGTGTTGCTGCCGATGTCGTATATCGACGATGTGCGCTTCGATTTTCGCTACGGCAAGGAAGGCATTGCGTATCTGTCCGATTCTTCGCCGACGGGTCCGGGCGGCATTATCGTCGTCGATCTCGCGAGCGGCGACGCATGGCGGACCCTGGAAGCGCATCCGGCCACGCAGGGCGACCCGGCATTCATTCCCGTTGTCGAAGGCATCGAAATGACCGAGGACGGTCCCGGCGGCAAGCCGGTACCGACGCATTTCGCAGCGGACGGCCTCGCGTTGTCGGCGGACGGCAACATTCTCTACTTCTCGCCCCTGTCGAGCCGGCATCTGTATTCGGTCGCGACGCGGTTTCTGCGCGACCGCAATGCCGATGACGGCGAAGTCGAAGCGAGCGTGCGCGACCTCGGAGAAAAAGGCGCATCGGACGGCCTCGCGTCCGACGCCGACGGCGCGGTCTATGCGGGCGATTACGAGCGCAACAGCATCCGCAAGATGCTGCCCGACGGCACATGGGTCACGATTGCGCACGACCCGCGCATTCTGTGGCCCGATGCGTTGTCGATCGGCACGGACGGTTATCTGTATTTCACGGCGAATCAGCTCAACCGCCAGGCGCAGTTCAATCATGGCCGCGATCTGCGCAAGAAGCCTTATACGCTGTTTCGCATCAGGATCGATGCACAGCCTTTGGAACTGAAGCCGCAGGCTTCGACGCCATAGCGCCTTTACTCTTCCTCAACGGCCTTATCGCCTTCGAGAAACTGCTCGAATGTGCGCATCTCGGCACGCCCCACGCCGCGTAACGTGAGATCCGCGATCCGGCCGACGCGCTCGACTCTCTCCCAACGAATAATCTCCGCGCTCGTCGGAAACGGCGTGCGCACTGCATCGCGATAGATCACGCGGTATAAGCGCGCATCGGGCGCGCCGCCACGCCACAAATCGTTCGCGGACCGAAACCGTCCGTCGAGCCAGAAGCGCGTCCACAGCGTCACGTCGCCCTTCCGATGCTCGGCCATAAACCCGGCCAGCACGAGCAGCACGTAAGGCAGATCGCGTTGATCGAGCAGGGGATATGCCCACAGATTCATCACGTCCGCGTATTTGACAAGCGCGGTAAAACGTTCGAGCGTAAGCGCCGGCGCCGTATGTCGCGCAATACGGAAATGCCGCTTCCAGTTGAACAGAAACTGCGCGCGATGCGCGCGCGCCGCATGAAGGTCGGGCACGTGCGCACCGATCTCGAAGCGCTCGAGCTGATAGTTGGTCGTAGTCAGCGGACAGCGCGCGGTGTCGTCGTCGCGGCGATGCTTGTAGTAGCGATGGCCGCGCCGCTGATGATGGGTCGGCACCCATTCGCCCGAGCAAAGCGGACAGCGTATCGTGCCGCCCTCCGTATCGCCCGCAGCGGCACCGTCGCGCAAGCCATAGGCTTCGATATAGCGTTCGTCGAGCGGGTGAAGCTCATTGTCCACGGTCATGACGCGCTGGCGATAAAGAACAGGTTGTCGACGGCGAAGCGGGAATCGCCAGTTATCTGGAATGTTCGTCGGCAAACAAGCATGTGCAGTTGCGCTTGCGGGCCTGCATGCAGCCCAGCGGGCGACCTGTTTATCGCGACATCATAGCCGCCCGAGGTGTCATTTTTTTGCGAATTGTTCCGTAGCATTCTGTCAGCAACGTTTGTCACGCTAAAGCAAAACAGCAGCCTCTATCATCTGTGAAGCCAGCCTGCGTTTCCTTTTCAAGGCGGCGTTCATCAACGCATCCGATCGACCGGAGCCGGCCATGAATCGACTCGCCGATACCATTTCTTCACGTACGCACGAGCAATCGCTCAAGCATGAACGCGGCATTGCGATCGTCACCGTGCTGCTTGTGGTCGCGCTCGCGGCAACGCTTGCGGCAAGCGTGCTCTGGCGTCAGCGCGTCGCGACCCGCGACGTCGAGAACCAGCGTCTCGCGACCGAAACGATGTGGGTCGAACGCGCGGCCGTCGAATGGGCGCGCGCCACGCTGCGCGCGCAGAGCTCGACGTCGAACGTCGCATTCATCGGCCAGCAATGGTCGGCGCCCGTCAACGACGTACAGTTGTCGAATCTGCTGCCGCGCGATGCGATCGCAGTCAACGGCGAACTCGCGAACGCATGGATCTCCGGCCAGGTCGAAGACGCGCAAGCGAAGTTCAATCTCGCCGACCTCGTTTCGCGTCCCGGGCCTTCGCAACCGTGGCGCATCGACGCGAACGGTCTAGCCGCCTATAGCCGGCTGCTTGCCGCGCTGTCGTTCGACCCGGCGCTCGCGCAACCGACGGCCGACTACATCCTGCGCTCGTTGCGCGACGGCACCGGCACCGAAAACTGGCCGCTGCAACTTGTCTGCGCCGCGGACCTGCGTCGTATTCCCGGCTACGACGCAGCAATCGTCCGAGCGCTGACGCCATTCGTCACGGTACTGCCCGACATCACGAGAATCAACGTCAACACCGCGCCCGAACCAACGCTGGTGGCCGCGATTCCCGGCATAACCGCAGCTCAGGCGCACGCGATCGTCGAACGTCGCAATACCGCGTATTTTGTCAGCACCGCCGAAGTTCCGGTCCTGCTGGCCCCTCCGCAACAAGCGGTCGCCACGCTAGCGGAAGGCGCGCTGATCGACGTGAACAGCGGCTATTTCATCGTGCACTGCCGGATCCACTCGGCGCGTATCAATACGCGCATCGATACGCTGATCGCACGCTACGGCATCGGAGATTTCGCATGGACCTCGGTCGTCTGGGTGCATCGCGTGACGACGTAACCCCGAACCTGACCACCGCTCAGCCAGCCAACTCAATTCATCGATGTCTTGCGCGGCGGTTCGCGCAATTCGCTTGCCGCGTTCGCATATCCGCCGAGCGCAAGCCGGTCGAGACTGCTCTCGCGAATCTCCGACTTCATCCGGTTCCACTCTTCGACGGAAATCAGAAACGCAATCGCCTGCCCGTATTTCGTGACCATCACGGGCGCTTCGACCGCATCGCGCAATGCCTTCGACGGATTGCTGCTGAAGTCGCGCGTCGCCATCGCCACCGCGCGCTGCTCGGCAAGCGGCTCGGTATCGAGCTCGACCTTGTGCCGTTCGGAACCCATCAATATGTCGACAGTTGCCGCACACATCGTCTGCGCAGTGACGGCCGGCACTTTCGCTTCGCGCTGCTGCTTGCGCATGCTGCGCGAATCGACATGCGCGGCGATTGCATCGACAAGCGGTGCAAGCTCATGCGGCGTCATCCGGTCGTAGCGCTGCCAATGCTCTTCGCCGAACGCGACCATCATCCCCGCGTAAGTCGCGGTGATGCCCGACGCCACATGCGATGGCAGACGTTCGAATTCACGTTCGTTCAATTCCTGCTGCGCCTCGACCACACGCACGATCGCGCTCAACACGTTATATGCAAACGCGGCCACGCCGAATGTCAGCAACGCGGCGCGCGGCGGCCCCGCCGACATCATTTCGCCGTTGAAGACAGGCTCGAGCGGCACCGGCAGCGTGGCGCTCCAGGGACGGCACGACAGACGCGCAATTTCCTGTGCGTCGAGCTGCGCCACCGGCACATTCGTCAGAATGCGAATCACGCGTTCGCCATCTCCATTGCTGCGATGGAGCCGCAACTCGATGCGCCTGAACACGATCGATGCACCGAGTTCATCGGCAATGCTCACTGGCTGCTCGTATACGACGCCGCTTTCGATGCGCCCTTTTTCGACGAGGCGATCGAGTTCGCGATGCTCGGGCGTGCAACCGTGCTCCTGGACGATAAAGGCGCTACAGCGGCGCGGCCAGCCATTGAGAATCGCGCGCGTGCTGAAGCGCCGGTCGACAATCCATAGCTCGCCGGGCTGCACCGCATCGAGCAGCGAACCCGTGATCGCGCGTTCATGCATGTCGTCGCGTTCGCACGGCACGAGATCGACAATCATTGCGAGATCGGGGTCGTAGACAATCAGCGATTGCGCGGCCAGCGCGGCGCCACGCAGCGCGTTCAGCGGCGTCGCAACCGGCGCGCAACCGTCCGTCCCAGGCGCGCATTTCGTCCCCGCCGGCAAGTGGCTGCCATGCAGGACGCGCATGCGATAACCGTGCACGGTCGCCGGCATCGCGCGCTGCGGCGGCTGCGCCAGCGCGCACAAACGTTGCGCGCTGGCGCGCACGAGCGCGCGGCCCCAGCCCGAACGCGTGCGGCTGATCCGGTCATGCAGCGTGGTGATCGACGCCGGCCACTCACGCGGTACGTGCGGCACGCGCGCCGCATCGCCCGACGGGCGACGCAATCGGGCCGACAGCGTCGACATCACCTCGACAGTCGTGCTGAACAGCGACTCGCGCAATTGCAGGCTGGCGCGCACGTCGACCTGTTCGAACAGGTCGGCTACCCACTGCGCGTCGAGCGCGCATTGCAGCATCAGGCGCGCCATCAAGGTCATCGGGCTATGCTCAACAAAGCGTTGCATCACTGCGCGTATCACGTTATCGCCTCGTCTTGGTCCGGTGAAGCATGCGAATACACTGACACTGCCTGTTTCACGTTGCCTGAATTGCCCACTCATCAGCGGCACCGCCGGCCCTGCTGATTGACCACCATTGACGATTCGTTTTCAGCGACTCAGCATCCTGCTGAGCGAACCATCCCGGAGGAACCTTCATGTTCGTCGACTCACGCGTGGCGCACGGCCGCGCGAAATTCGAACTGAACCGCTCGCCGCGTATGTTTGCCGACGAACGCCGCGGCAAGCTTACCGAGATCGTCACGAAAAGCCTCGACGACTTCACGGGTGCGCCGACGCGCCGTTCACTGATGCGCATGCTCTCGCATCAGGTCGCGCCGAAGCTCGAGCGTCTCGGCCTCGAGCCGTACGTCGGCTCGTTCGGCAACAGCGAAGGCCTCTACGTCAACTTCGCGACAATGAGTGCCGAACACGGCCTGCGCGAATTCCAGCTGCAAGTCACCGTACCGGATCTCGTACTGACGAGTTTCTCGTCGACGGCCATCAAACCGCATGCGGTTGCACGCTGCATGCAGCGCAACGGCGTGATGTCGCTCGACGGTATCGAGCGCGAAACCGGCGCTGCATTCGTATTCGCGCGCACGCTGCGCGCGCTTGCCCAGCTCGAACAATGGAAGCAGGCTGTCGTGCCGACCGCGAACGGCCTCTTCGTGGGCGACGTGATCGACAACGGCGACTTCCATCTCAAGACCTATTTGCGTCCATCGTCCAACGGGCGCGCTTCGCGGTGGAGCGGCGTCTTCGCGCTCTTTTCCACCATGCCCGCCTGGACGCTCTCTCAGATTCACGACGGCAGCGACCTGCTGCACTGGATGATCGGCGAGATCGTCGCCTTGCGTAAAAGCGCCGCGCTCGCCGAGCGTTTTCCATTTCTGCTCAAACCCTACGAAAGCGTCGACGATCCGCTCGACGCCGCGTGGCACGGCGCACCCCGTGCGGCGCAGCCTGCGGCAAGCGCGGACGCGCGGTCCTTGCCGCCCGCTACGGACAGCAATGAGGAAGAATCGCGCCGTTCATCGTGAACGCGTGTAGAGAGCAGCCTACATAGACAAGGTCGAAAGCTCGCGGCAAAACCCGCAGACTTTTCAGCGGATACCGTGCCGGCAGCTTTCGACAGGCGGGGGGAATCGCGACTAGCTCAGCAGGACGATATTGCCAGGCAGCTGCGTGATATGCGCGCCGTAGAGCTTGCCTAGCATGCCGACCACGTCGTCGAGCCTTGCAATCGGAAATTGCGCCTGGATGCGGTTTTCGCCGAGCGCCGCATTGCGCAGAATGATCTTGCCGGGCCGGTAGCGGTTGATCTCGTCGACCACCTGCGACAAAGGCGCGCCGTTGAAGACAAGCACGCCGCGGCGCCACGACGTAATGATGGACGGATCGACGTCCGACACCGTATGCACATTGCGGTCGTCATAGACGATCTGCTGCGAGGGCTGCAACATCAGGCGCCTGCGCGGATGCTCGAAGGCGACCGTACCCGAGATGCATGTGACGCACACCTGTCCGTTCAAACGCCTGATATCGAAGCGCGCGACCTGTGCCTGCATCCTGCCCTTGCCCGCAACGACCGCAATCGTGCGCACCGGTCCCGCATAACCGGCCGGCGGCTGCGCAGCGACGATCTCGGCTTCGCCCGCGACGAGCTCGACGCCATGCATCGTGTCCTGCGTGTGCAGCCGGTCCATGCGCGTCTGCGTATTCATTTCGATGGCCACGCGTTCCGACAGCACCACGCGGCGCTGCTCGCCGGTGCCCGTGCGCCAGTCGGCCGCGAAGTCGCCGAGCGCGGGCCACAACTGCATCGGCGGCCTGATTGCGAGCCATGAGGCGCCGGCCGCGATCGCGAAGCCGACAAACGCTCGACGGCCGGGCCGCAGCGGATGCGCCGAACGATGGCCGGCATGGCCGCGCCACGCGCTACCGTTTGCGCGCTCTTCCTCGGCAATTTCCGCAGCCGCGCTGCGCAGCGACGTCCATGTGCCGCGCAACAGTTGCGCGGTTTGAGGATTCGTCTCGCACCACTGCGCGAACGCCTGCTTCTCGTCTTCGCTCGCGTCGCCGGAGCGCAAACGGACGAGCCACGCACTCGCTTGTGCATGGACGTCAGTCGCGGTATCGGCATCGGCTTTGTTCATCGCGCTTGGTTCGTCGCTCACGTGCTCAAAATTTCCTTGGGCCGGCAGTCGATCCCGCATACGGATCGCCGGCTTCCTGCATGCGCTTCAGGCAATACTTCATCGCCGCACTCAATTCGCTTTCGACGAGCCGCAGCGAAATGCCGAATTCCTCGGCAATTTCGCGGTTCAGCTGGCCTTCCACGCGGGCGGCCAGCAGAATCGCGCGGCGCCGCGGCGTCAAACCGCGCAGAATATCCTTCAGCGCTTCGACCTTGCGGCGTGCAGCTACGATCCGTTCCGGGTCCGCAAGTTCATCGGGCAGTTCGAGCAACAGCTCGACATCGTCTTCGTCGTGCTCGTGACGGCGCTCGCGACGATGCTGATCGATCACGACGTTATTGGCCATACCGAGCAGATAGGCATCCGCGTTCGCAACCGGCGCGGCAATGTTCGCGCTTTCGAGCCGCAGCCATGTTTCATGCAACGCATCGGCCGCGCCGTCCTTCGAACCGGTTATGCGCTCGAGCCGCTTGGCCAGATACGAATAACGCGAGACGAGCAGCTTCCTCAGTGCCTGCGCACGACTGGTGTCGGACATGACCCCTAACCTCGCTTTTCCGCCGGCGGGCAATTGATATGCACGCCATTGCCGGACGGCCGCAACAGAATCGTCACGGGCTCGGGCAGTCCGGGCGGCGGCGCAGCATCGAGCTTCAACGTGCGCAGCGCCGCTTCGATCGCGGCATCGCGCCGCGGCGAACCGCTCGATGCGACCAGCTCCGTCGCGCTGACCACGCCTTTGTCGTCGATGCGCAGTTGCGCGACGAGCCGGTAATTGCCGGGGCGCGTCGCGTCCAGCGCGCATAAGGCATCGGTCAGGCGTTCCTGAATCATGGCCGCATAAGCGAGCTGTTCGCCGTCTTCGCCGAGGCCGTCGACGGGCAGCGCGACCGGCAATGGTTGCGTCTGCACCAATCCGGATGCCGTAGCGTCGGGCGTGGCGGGTACGGTTTGCGCGACGATCATCGCTTCGTCTGGACCGGAGAAATCGGCTTGCAGGCCGGTGCCTTCGAGCACGCGCGCGAGCGCGTCGCGAGGCGCGAAGTCACCGCTCACTGCGGCGCTCGTCCTTCCTTCGAGCAGCGGTGCGGGCGCAAGCAAAACCATTTCGGTCATGCGGCCGAAGGCCTGAAGCGTCAACGCAAGCGGCTGCGCGGGAAGTTCGAAATGCATGGTTCTTGCGGACTGACTCCGGACAGATTCCGCATCCTGTGCCTGCGCACCGCGCATAAGCAGCGCGCACAGCATGAGACAGGCGACCAGCGTGACGACACTGGTCGGTGCCCGGGAATCTGTCATGAATGAAAAGCCGGAAATGAGGGGACGGCGTGCCATGCCGTCGCTGCGAGCGCGACATAAATGTCGACAGTGCCGCTGGACGACGTATCGTATGGACTGAATGTGACAATCAGAAGTCAACGAATGAGACGATTTGACATGATTCGCATAGTGGGACGAAGCATCGGCGCGGACCGATTTCCTGGTCGGCCGCACGGTGTCATTGCTCCAGTGCCGGTTGTAGCGCGGCCGAAATCGTGACCTGCCCGGGCTTGTCTTCGGCGCTTGCGCGCACGCTGATCACGCGCACGTGATCGTCGCGGCGCACCGCGTCGAGCCATGTCATCCATGTGGCGAACGGCACGCCTTTCGCATCGATCTGCACGCCTTTGCCGAGCACCGTCAGTTTTGCGTCCGCAATGCCGGTTTGCCGCAGCGATGAGTCGAGCGCATCGCGCAAGGCGGCGCCGGTCGGTGCGCGGCGCGCGGCGGCCGCTTTCAGATGACGCGCCTGCTCGACTTGCACGCGGATGTCGGCGAGTTGCGCTTCGAGCTCCGGCAGGCTTGCGGCAATCTGCGCGCGGCCGTCGAGCGCCGGTTCCCACAGCACGTTATAGACAATCGCCGCTAGCGCGACTGAACCGCCGGCAAGCAGCAGCTTCTGTTCGCGCGGCGGCCGCTCGCCGAACCAGCTTTTGAACGGGATCAGCGCTGCGCGGATCTGATTGACCATTTGCCGTTGTCCTCCTGTGCGGACAAGCCTTGCGCCGCGAGTCGGCGTGTCAGGCCGTCGCTGTCGACTGTCGTGCCCGCTTTGAACGTGACGTCGAGCGCGTTGCTGTTGTAGTCGAGACCCGCGATCGCGCTCGACGGGATCGAGCCCAGCGCGCGGGAGAGGCTCGACGCGAGCACCGCGAAGTCGTCCGGGCGCGGTTCGCCGGCTGCGCTGCGCAAGCGCGCGAGGCCGGTGGCCATTTGCGCGTGCGGGTCGAGAATGACGGTGGCGTCGGGGAATGCGGATTTGACGAGCTCGGTCATTTCCGCGTTTAGCGCGTCGCGGCGATGGCGCAGCTGAATCCATTGCACGTTGATCGCGACGAGCGAGACGATCAGCGCCGCCGCGACGAAGCCGATTGCGAAGCGCCACGGTTTGAGGCCGCCGGCGCCGACGCCCGATCGGCCGCCGTTGGCGAACTCGAACTGGCAAAGGTCGAAACGGCATGCTAGCGCGTCGCGGGCTAGCGATGGCCAAGGCAGCGTTAGCGCGGCTAGCGGGAAAGCAGTGGATGGTGAGTGTGGCGATGCTTCTTCGAGCGCCAGCGAATACACCGCTAATGGCTGACGCTTTGCAAGCTCGGCAATCGTGGCGTCCAGCTGCGCGGCGCGGATCGTCATGCCAAAGCCAAGCATGCCTTGCCGGACTGCGATTTCGATGTGTTCCTCGTTACCGCTCGCGATCGTGGTGTCGGCGCTGGCCGAACCGTCGATCGCTTGTTCCACGGCTTTTGCTTCGTCGATGCGGTTTGCCTCGGCATTCAGGCGTCGCCGGATGTTATGCCGCACGATCAGTGCGCTTGCGGCCAGTACAGTATTTGCCTCGGCTTCGTTTGCGGCGGCATGGTTCGGGTCTTCGGGAACGTCCTGTTGCGGTTCGAATAGCGCATCACGCTCGCCCGCTTCGATTCCGACCTCCTCGCGCTGCACTTCGTCAGCGTGTTGATCTGCTGCTTGCAGTGCCTCGGGCAACGGAATGCAGTGAACCAACGGCACCGCGCGCAGCTTTCGATGCCCGGCCGCCGTGAATCGCTCGATCACGCCCGCAAACCATTCGCGCTCGACAACCGCGGCGTATCGCTCGCCTTGCTGATCGCTGTCCGGGCCAACAGCGACATGGCTGTTTTGCGCGTCCCGAATCAGATGTTCTTCAACGACGTTCGGCAACACTCGACGCAAACGCGGGCCCGCGACAGGCGGCAGATTCACCTTCAGCAAAAGCGTGTCGCGCGCGGCGACGATGAGTACCGTGCTTGGCGCGCGAGGTAATCCGGCAAGCGCAGCGTATCCGGCTCGCGTGATCTCGCCGCTGCGATCGAGCAACGCAAACGGCATCGGCATCGCATCGACGCCCTCCGCCGATGCAGCATGCGCATCCGCCGATGGCAATAACACGATCAGGCTCGACATAACGAAGCCCCCTCGCGCTCGCACGCGTAGTCGTATTTGCGCGTTTGCCGAACGAGATGTTGCTCGCGATCTTGAATACTCATGGCCGCCGTACCGCAAAGTTGCCGATGCCGGTGCCGACCACGAGCAGGCTCACCGCACCGGAATGAAGCGTAATCGTCACCGGCACCTCGATACTTTCGTCGCCGAACACCACGCGTTGAATGCCCGCGCCGCCTGTGTAATGAATCGACACGCCGGTCACGTCGGCATTCCATCGATGCGGACCGAGCACGTCGTCGCTCAATGGCAGCCACTTGCCGTTTTCCGCGCGCTGGAAGAAGCGATATCCGCCGTCCACCGGCTGCCATGCGATCGATGCCGACCGCACCTGCGCTTCGTCATCGGCCGACTCGAGCAACGTAGCGAGACGCTGCGCTTCTTCGTTCAGATCGGTGCGTTTATTGCGCGATGGCGCGAGCGCGACGACCGATATCAACAGCCCCGCAATCATCAGCACGACGAGCATCTCGATCAGCGTGAAGCCGCGCGATGAGGCGCGGTGCGACACGCTTCGCGCGATGCAATGCGAGCGCCTACTGCCACGATCCGACATCGGCATCGTTCGCCTCCCCGCCGGCCTTGCCGTCGGCGCCGTAACTGAACACGTCGATTTCGCCATGCACGCCCGGCGCCAGATACTGGTACTGATTGCCCCACGGATCGTTCGGCATACGCTCGAGATATCCGCCAGTTTTCCAGTTGTTCGGCACCGGGTCCGTCGTCGGCTTTTCGACGAGCGCGCGCAAGCCCTGTTCGCTGGTCGGATAACGACCGTTATCGAGCCGGTACAGATTGAGCGCCTGCATCATCGTGCCGATATCCTGCTTCGCGGCGACGCGGCGCGCTTCGTCCGGGCGGCTCATGATCTTCGGTACGATCAGCGCGGCGAGAATGCCGAGAATCGCGATCACGACCATGATTTCGATCAGCGTAAAGCCGCGCTGGGTGCGTGCGCGCCATGTGCACCATATGTAAACGCGAGTGTGCGAAAGCGTTGGAACCGCTTGTCCTTCAGGCCTATTCGAACCAGTCATCACAAGTTCACCCTCTCGTCCAAAAATACGGTTACGCGTTGTATGCGTGCGGATGCTTGTCACATTGCTCTGTGCGCAGGTCATCGACGCAGTCGTTTCAGCCACAGCCGATGTCGTTTCTCTCGATGTCGTTCATACGGTTCAACCAGCGGGAATTCACGCCATGCTTCGCATCAACTTCACGCATCGGTTTATGTCCTTGCCTTTGCTCGGCGCCGTCGCAGCCCTCGTGCTGTTCAGCGCGGTGCTCGCGTGGTGGGCCCATGTTTTCATGGCGCCCGCTCCCGCCGCTTTGCCGCAGCCCGCGCCGGCCGCCGCGCTCGACACCGCCGCCGGCGCGACGCTGTTCGGTTCGCAGCCCGACCAGGGCCCGCGCGATACCGTGCAACTGCTCGGTGTCCTGTCGTTCGATGCGCATCACGGCGCGGCGATCGTCAGCGTCGGCGGCGAGCCCGCGCGCGTGATCCGCGTGAACGGCAAGCTCAACGATTCGACGACGCTTAGCGAAGTGCGCGCGCACTCGATCATCGTCAAGCGCGGCAGCTTGCAGCGCGAAATCTCGCTGCCGGCCGTCGAAAATCCGAGTGCGTTTGTGCGCTAGGCATTCGCGAAAATCGGTGGATTTGCTCGAAGCGCGGTTCGGTGCGTCGCAGGTTGAACCGCTCATCACTGCACCATATTGTTCAGTTCGATGATCGGCATCATCACCGCGAGCACGATCACGAGCACCACGCCACCCATCGCGAGAATCAGCAACGGTTCAAGCAGGCTCGTCAGGAACATCGTGCGGCGTTCGAGCTCGCGCGATTCGCCTTCCGACGCGCGATCGAGCATTGTCGTTACGTCGCCGGTCGCTTCGCCTGAACGGATCAGGTGCACGAGCACGGGCGGAAATGTCTTCGTATTGCCGAGGGCGCGCGATAGCGATGTGCCTTCGCGCACACGCACGATCGCATCGTCGATGTTGGCGCGCATCGCGCGGTTGCTCAGCGTTTCGCCGGCCGCCTGCAAGGCGCGCAGAATCGGCACGCCGGCCGCGGTCAGAATGCCGAGCGTGCTGGCGAAGCGCACCGTGTTGTAACCGCGAACGAGTTTGCCGAATAGCGGCGAGGTGAGCGCCCATTTGTCGAACGCGAGCCGCGGCCCCGTCTGTTTCAGAATGCCGCGCGCGATCCATACCATGAGCGCCACGCCGATCAGCGCGGCCCACCACCAATGACGCACGAAATTCGATAGCGCGAGCATCGCGACGGTCAGGAACGGCAACTGCTGTTTCGTGCTGGTAAACACGTTCGCGACTTGCGGCACCACATAGCTAAGCAGGAAAGTGACGATGCCGAACGCGATAACCGTCACGACCGTCGGGTACGTGAACGCAAGCAGAATCTTCTGCTTTAGCGCGTTGCTCTGCTCGATATAGTCGGCAAGGCGCGCCAGCACGATGCCGAGCTTGCCCGTATGCTCGCCGGCCGCGACCAGCGCGCGATAGATATCGGGAAAGTCACGCGGATGCTGCGACAACGCATTCGCGAGCGAATGGCCGCCTACTACTTCCGAACGGATCGCCGCCATCAGTTCGCGCACGTAATCGCGCTCGGCCTGTTCGCTAAGCACGGTCAGCGTTTCGCTAAGCGGCAAACCTGCGATCAACAGGCTCGCAAGCTGGCGCGTGAGAATCGCCTGCTCGCGCTGCGACAGCTTGCGGCCCAGCGACAAACGCTGACTGCGCTGGCCTTGCGATCGCTGCGCCGCGAGTTCGACGACAAGGGGCGTCAACCCTTGCGCACGCAATTGACTGCGGCCCGCTCGCGCGCTGTCCGCATCGAGCACGCCCTTGAGCGTCTTGCCTGCCGCGTTGATCGCTTCGTAACGGAATGCCGACATGTCATTCTCCGCCTGTCACCCGCAACACTTCTTCAAGGGACGTGAAGCCCGTCGTGAGCCAACGGTTCGCATCTTCGCGCAGGGTGCGCATACCCTGCTTGCGGCTCGTCGCGAGAATTTCCGTATCCGATGCGTTGCGGTGAATCAACGATGTGATTGCGTCGTCGACGAGCAGCAGTTCATAGACGCCGCGCCGTCCCGCATAGCCCGAGTGTCCGCATTTGTCGCAGCCGACCGGATGCCATTGTTTATGGCCGTCTTCTTCGCGCTCTTCCTTGCACACGGGGCACAGGCGCCGCACGAGACGCTGCGCGAGCACGCCGAGCAGCGACGACGCCAGAAGATACGGCTCGACGCCCATATCGGTCAGACGCGTGACCGCCGAAGCGGCATCGTTCGTGTGCAGCGTCGCGAGCACGAGGTGGCCCGTCAGCGACGCCTGCACCGCGATCTGCGCGGTTTCGAGGTCGCGGATTTCGCCGATCATGATCACGTCCGGATCCTGACGCAGAATCGAGCGCAACGCGCGCGCGAACGTCATGCCGATGCGCTCGTTGACCTGCGTCTGGCCAATGCCCGACAGATCATATTCGATCGGGTCCTCGACGGTCATGATGTTGGTCGTGGCCGTCTCGAGGCGCGACATCGATGCGTAAAGCGTCGT